>CAZXRF010000001.1:0-114555 GCA_964642875.1 uncultured Chitinophagales bacterium
ACAAGCACAAGTACGCCCCACTTATACCAATACTGCATACTTGCGCCAGAGCGGGGATTTTGTCATAGAATGCGACAGCATTAGGCTTTATTGTTATTTAACCGTAATGTATTATAATTCTTCTCTGGTACGAGTCGTCCTATGGAAGACCTGCGCCAGTAGTGATTAATATTACCTGATTGCTCGTTCATTCATAAATACATATAATCTTTCTACGAGCCAACAGAAAAAAGCCCATACTGGAAAATAATCTAACCGTATTAATCCCATAATTTGCCACCCTTGGGTATAGTGCCACGGGCATTCACCTAGCACTTGTTGTAGTATAAATCCAGAAACAAATTCAAAAAGATAGATAAGCAAAACATAAATAATTATTCTCAAAAAAATATTATTCTGGTTGAATTTATAATAGACATAATGAGCAATAATTGGAATTAATGCATAAATAAAAATCATCCAAACATAAGAATTTCCTGCTAGTGTAAAAAGCGGCTTATCACAAAGCGGCGTTTTATTTACCAGATTTTGTAACGCAGTGAAGATAACTTCTGTGGTAACGCCAAAACAAGCAAATACAAACATCATAAAAAACGTATGACCTCTTCTTGGCTTACTAAATGGCATAATAATTAGTGTTTTAACAATCAATACAAGATAATAACTAACGGATAATAGATATATAAATTTCTCTCCACAAGCGTTAATAAACTCCGTTTTTCTATACGTTAGAAAAAAATCAATTTTACATTGGAATAATTTTTGCAATTATCCGTTAATATTCATAATTAAATGTCCATTATGCGAAAAATAATAATTGTATTTTTCTTTTCCGTTTTTTTATCATCTGTATCTTTTGCGCAAGCTACCTACAAACAAACTGATATCTTAAAAGCGTATAAAGAAGCCGAAGAATTAGTGAACTTGGGAAAATATGCGGTCGCCCAACCTTTTTTACAAGAATTTATTCAGAAATATGAAAACAAAACATTGGATAAATCTAATTTGATATATGCCGATGCTATTTATCTAAAAGCATTATGCGAGAAAGAAACTGCTTCGCCAGAATCCGAAAAAGATTTGCAATATTTCGCAGATAATTTTAAAGGACATCCCAAAACAAATAATGCATATTTCCATTTAGGTGACATTGCTTTTGGAAAAGCAAACTATAACGATGCCTTAGCCTTTTTTGATAAAGTAGATGAAAATAGCTTGACCGGAAAAGATCTTCCTGAGTTTCAATACAAACGTGCATTTACGTATTTTGCACTCAAAAAATTTAGTCAAGCACGTGCATATTTTAATGCAATAGCTACTAATAAAAAACATCCCTATAACGAAGAAGCTTATTATTATTCAGGGTTAAGTAGTTATTATCTAAAAGACTATAACGCAGCATACAAAAGTTTTCAGCCTTTAGAGGTTTCTAAAAAATACGGCAAAATTGTACCGTACTATATCACTTCAATCAAATTTATAAAAAAAGACTATAAAGGGGTGGTTGAATATGGTGAAGCAAAATTGAAAGAAAATGTAAGTTATCAAAATGAAATGATGCACTTAATTGGTAGTGCATATTATGAGCTGCAAGATTATGATAAAGCCTTGTATTATTTGGAAAAATACACACAAAACGCTGCAAAAGTAACACCCGAAGATTACTATGCATTAGGCTATGTACAAGCACAAAAAGGGAAATGTGATAAAGCAATTGAAAATTTATTACAACTATCACCTTTGCAAACCGCACTCGGACAAAATGCAATGTTTTTATTGGGTCAATGTTATGTGAAAATTGAAAAAAAAGCAGAGGCGCGTACCGCATTTTTACAAGCATCTCGAATGAATTTTGACAAAGCCATTCAAGAAGAAGCATGGTTTCAGTATGCTAAACTTTCTTATGAATTAGGAAATACAAATGATGCTTTAGTGGCACTCAAAAACTTCATCGAAGCATACCCTAAATCAAAATATATTCTAGAAGCAAACGAGCTATTAGCAGATTTGTTTTTAATGACACGTAACTATGAAGAAGCGATGTCTATCATCGACAATTTGCCTGTAAAATCTGATAAATTGAAAGATGCATATCAGAAAATGGCATACTACCGTGGCGTTGAAAATTATAACGATTACAAAACGGATAAAGCAGTTTTGTTTTTTGAAAAATCATTGAAATATCCAAACTCAAAAAGTATAGAAGCCTTGTGTTATTATTGGGAAGCAGATATCGCCAATCAGCAATCTAATTACGATAAATCGATAGCATTGCTTAACCAATTTTTGCCAATGTCAAGTTTAGTAAGTACAGAACATTCCGATAAAATAAATACTGGCACAGGTAACTATTTACAAGGTTATAATTATTACAAGAAAAAAGATTTTACAAATGCAAGTCTGTATTTTCAAAAAGCAGTAGCAGCATTAAAATTGGATAATAATGCGACCAACAAACAGCAGGTATTCCCTGATGCAGAAATCCGTTTAGCAGATTGTTTTTTCATGCAAAAACAATATAAATCTGCGGCTCAATATTACAACGATGTAATTACGGCTAATGCGCAAGGTGCAGATTATGCCTTATATCAAAAGTCTATTATAGACGGACTAAACGGAAGCTATAATGATAAAATTGCTGGCATGAAAACGTTGGTTACACGTTTTCCAAATTCAGCATTTGCCGACGATGCTATGATGCAAATAGGCAATACCTATATGGCGCAAGAAAAAGACGATTTGGCAATTGATGCGTATAAAACATTATTCACCAAAAATCCAAAATCTGAGTTGGTGTCCGAAGCCTATTTAAAATTAGGATTGATTTATTTTAATCAAGACAATTTTGATGAATCGCTAAATTGGTATCAAAGGGTAGTGCAAAATTATCCAAATACTCCTGCCTCCAACGAGGCAATGTTAGCAATAAAAGACATCTATATTGCAAAAGGCGATCCTAACGGATATATTACCTATGCCGGTAAATATCCGGGAGTAAAAGTAACTACTTCCGAACAGGATTCTTTAGTTTATATAGCAGCTGAAAAACAATTTTTTAATGGAAATATGGATAAAGCCTTGCAAGGTTTTTCTGATTATATCGGCCGTTTCCCGAATGGATTTTTTGCATTACAAGCTAATTTTTATAAATCGGAATGTTTGTTTACCAAACAAGATTTTACGAATGCACTCAAAGGGTATGAATACGTAATCAGCCAGGCACAAAACAGATTTACGGAACGTTCCGTAGCACGTGCTGCCAACATCAATTATTTTGATTTGAAAAATTACGTGCGCGCTTATGAGTTGTATTCCAAGTTGCAAACCATTGCTACTTTAGATGAAAATAAACGCGAATGTTTAATCGGATTGATGCGTACATCTTTCTACTTGAAAAAATATCAAGAATGTATAGATAATACCACAAAAGTAGCTACCCTGCCGGCACTTCCAGAGTTTTACAAAGCCGAAATGGCGTATTATAAAGGGATGTGTTATTTTAATTTGAAAGACTATGATAAATCGTTGAAAGAATTAGATGTAGTAGTGAAAAACGCAAGCAACGAACAAGCCGCAGAATCTAAATATACTATTGCTAAAATTTATTATTTAAAAGGAAATAAAAAACAAGCTGAAAAAGAAGGTAACGATTATTTGGATAAATTTCCGTCTTATCAGTATTATTTAGGAAAGACTTTTATTTTATTGAGTGATATTTATAAAGACGATAAAAAAATATTACAAGCCAAAACTACCTTACAAAGTTTATTGGATAACTATACCGAAAATGATGATGTGAGAGTGGAAGCACAACAGAAATTAGATGCTATTTTATTAGATGAAAAAGCAGGTTCTAAATTGAAAATGCAGGACAATGGATCGCAATTGCAGTTTGAGAACAATTCCGGAAATTAATTCAATAAAAGAAAGTAGTTTATGAAAAATAGAAATAATAATATGAGAAAATATTTTGCAATCATAGTTTGTTCTGTATTGGTAGTGTTTGCTGCGCAATCCGCTTATGCCCAGAAAGATACAGACACCTTGCCCAAGCTCGATGAAGTAGATATTGTGAAAGCGTATGAACCCGTTTTAATTTCATCGAATAAAGTACCGCTTGCACCTAATTTGCCCAATATACAAAAAGCAAAACCTGACGCACAAACCTATACTTATTCTGATGTAAAAGGGAAAATCTCTTACTCGGCAGAAGATATAAGACCGATAAAAGCTGCGGGGAAAAAACCAGAAAAAAATACATTTTTCTACGCCAAATTGGGCTTTGGATACCCTATTACGCCATTAGCAAAAATTGTAATTACTAATCCAATAAAAACAGCATACAGCGCTGGTTTGGATGTCGATTTTATGATGACTTTTAAAAATAAAAAACAATATCAAAACTATACCGATTTAAAAATAAACGGATTTGGAGAGTATTATATAAAGAAGAAAGCAGCAATCGGAGCAGAATTATTTTATCGTTTAAACCAACATAATTTTTATGGATATGCAAACGATATTTCCACAAGAGATTCTTTAAAAACAAACTATAATAGAGTTGGCGGTGCAATAAAATTGCGTGGTATCGAAGAAGCCCCATATTATTATAACGGTGAAATAAATTTTACAACTACATTTAATAAAAATGTTTATCATGCACCAAAAGAAATAACCGTAGGTGTAAATGGAGAAGGCGGATATAATTTTAAAGGAAATTATTGGCTCGGCGCAAAACTAAATATCGTAAATGTATCGTTCAACGATAACTATAAAGATACCACGAGTTTAGCAATACTGAATAAACAAAACCATTTAACTGTTCAAGCTATTCCGTATGCAAAAATTAAATTTAAAATATGGCAACTAAAAGCAGGGCCTAATTTAATTGTCACCAACAGAACTTTTTATATCTTACCGGAAATTGAAAATCAACTACAAATTTATAAAGACTATTTTGTAATGTACAATGAATGGAAAACACAAGTAAAGATTAACAGTTTGAATAATTTAGCGTTGGAAAATCCGTTTGTGGTAACCTATAATTACAATAACTCTATTGATGAAACCCGCACCATTGTTGGCTTTAGAGGAAGTGCAAAGGGGTTTGGATATGATGTCCGATTCAGTCAAATGGTATCAAGGTCAAACGCACAATTTTATAATACATCATTTTTATTCCCTTATCCACCCGAAACTATTCCATTTTTTAATGTGCAAAATGTACATAGCCTAAAAGCATGGAATCCGCATATTGGAATTTCATACAATAAGGGCAGCCAGTTTGGTGCAAAAGCATGGTTCGATTATTTTGTGTACAATAAAAATACTGCAGAACAATTATCATATATTCCAAAAATTAAAGCAGGCTTTTCTGCCTTTTATAATTGGAAAAACAAACTTTATGTAAATGTAGATGTAACCGGGCAAGGCCGTGTGAATGCTGTAACTTACGTTTATGGCGACCCATTAGGATTAACCAAAACAATAACACCTATAAAGGGATTGGTAGATGTGAATTTGTCCGCTAATTATTTTATCACCAAAAATATAGGTGTATTTGTTGATTTGAATAATCTCGGATTTCAAAAATGGCAACGTTTTTATAAATATCCAACGTATTCATTCCAAGTTATTGGAGGGATAAAGTTGAATTTTTAAGCACGTCACATACACCTATAAAGAATAGCGTATAAAAAGTAGGAAGATTTCAAAAAAATACTAACTTTGTTGTAATGGTAGAGTTGGTTCAGCAGTTATTATTTACACACAATTGTGTGATTATCCCAAATTTTGGTGCATTTATAGGAAATTATGCACCTTCAGAGGTAATATTGCGCGATAATAAAATAACGCCACCAACAAAATCTATTGCTTTTAACCGTACATTGAAACATAATGACGGCATATTGATAAATGCTGTGGCTCAATATTTCCAACTTTCTTATATGGATGCGGAAACTAAAGTTATCGCATTTGCTTCAGAATGTAATCAAACTTTATTACAACAAAAAAGTTTGATTTTTACAAACATAGGAAGGTTGGTGGCTGATGCAGAGAATAATATCATTTTCCAGCCGTATCTGACTATAAATTATCTTCCGCAAAGTTATGGACTGCAAGCGTTATCTATAGTGCCCATTCGTCGTTTAAAAGATGAAGCATTAACTATCCAAAATGAACAACAAAATAGAAGTCATTCTGAATTTGTCAATAAGAAAAACAATAGAACAATCAGAAGGCTAATTTATACAGGTGTAGCAATCTTAACAGTGATAGGAATTGCATCTTCTATTATTTTTGGAATGTATTCTACTAATATCCATCGAAATGAAACTTCATTAGCACCAACTTTTGATTCTTCAACTAAAATAACACAACCTGCTATCATTGAAAATACATCAACTGTTACGACTGTAGATACCACAAATACATTTAATGCAATAAAAGAAGAAAATATAAATGGTATCTCCACCAACAATACTGCTGCTATATCTCATCCTTTAGCAACCTATATTGTAATAGGTGCATTTTTTGATGAACAACGTGCCGATAAATTAAAAGAAGAAGCAGAAAGTAAAGGGTATTCTGCAAGCGTCAATAAAGACACGACAAATGGATTATTCCGAACAGCAATTGCCATAGATGAAGCAAATTCCGAAAATACACTTCAAAAAGTAAAATCAGAAATTAATTCACGAGCTTGGGTATATTGTGTAAATTGCAGCTTCAATAATTAAACAATAATTCTTTTCCATTGATATTTTGTAAAAATATCCATAAAGCATACGATAAACTACAAGTAGTAAAAGGTGTGTCTTTGCAGATTAATCAAGGCGAATTGGTATGTATCGTTGGTCCTTCTGGCGCAGGAAAATCTACGCTACTGCATATTATCGGTACTTTAGATAAAGCAGATCAAGGTACAATACATATTAATGGTCAAGAGATATCAGCCTTAAAAGATAAAGAGTTGTCCGATTTTAGAAATAAAAACTTAGGTTTTGTTTTTCAATTCCACCATCTACTGCCGGAGTTTACCGCTATCGAAAATGTATGTATTCCGGCATATATTTCCAAAAAATCAGAGGCTGAAACAAAAAAAAGAGCAGTAGAATTATTGGATTTTTTAGGATTAAAAAATAGACTACAACACAAACCCACCGAACTATCGGGAGGGGAGCAGCAGCGGGTATCTATAGCGCGGGCACTGATGAATAAACCTTTGGTTATATTGGCCGATGAACCTACCGGAAATTTAGACACAGAAAGAAGTGCCGAATTACATCAACTTTTCTTTGATTTGAAGAAAGAGTTTAATCAAACATTTGTTATTGTGACACATAATGAGCAATTAGCAGAAATGGCAGATAAGAAATTTGTGATGAAAGACGGTCTAATTGTTTAGGAAGAAACAATTGATAATAAAAAATACACTTTTTAGTTCTTCTTTATTTAATCTACACATAACATCATTATCCAATTTCAATATTTTCGTATTTCCAAATAAATGTTTATCTTTGCACTCCAAATTATTGGACCTGTAGCTTAACTGGATAGAGCATCTCACTACGGATGAGAAGGTTAGGGGTTCGACTCCCTTCAGGTTCACATGTTCTTTGTATATGTGTTAAGCAGTCAACAATCGAAAGCTTTATATAAGGGTCAAACTGAAGATTTATATAAACGATTAGAAGCGCATAATGCAGAAAAGGTAAAATCTACGAAAGCGTATATACCATGGAAAATTGTCTATTATGAAGAATTTAATAGTAGGGAAGAAGCTGTAAGTAGAGAAAAATATTTGAAATCGGGTATTGGACGACAATATTTGAAAGAAAAATTAAAATAAGTGAATGAGAAGGTTAGAGGTTCCATGTCTGCCGACAGGCAGAGACTCCCTTTAAGTTCACTAACAATTGTGAATAAGGTGTATTAGGTTTTTTAGGAAATTTTTCCGAAATTTGCACCTCTTAAATATTTAATTATGGCAAGATTTTGCGATTTATCAGGAAAAGGACCAATGACAGGAAACAGTGTCTCTCATTCTAACATTAAAACGAAGAGAAGATTTTATCCTAACTTACAGAAAAAAACATTTTTTGTTCCTGAATTGGACAGATGGATTGAATTGAAAGTAGCAGCTTCTACTATCAGAACCATCAATAAAAAAGGTATCTATTCATACCTAAAAGAATTAGAAAAAAAAGGTGAAATTCAATTAGGTTTCTAAAGTTTAAACAATGGCAAAGAAGAAAGGCAACAGAATTCAGGTAATTTTAGAATGTACCGAACACAAAAACTCCGGACAGCCCGGAATATCTCGATACATTACCACTAAGAATAGAAAAAATACTCCTGAAAGAATTGAGTTGAAAAAATTCAACCCAATCTTGAAAAAAGTAACAGTTCACAAAGAAATTAAATAATAAAGATATGGCAAAGGTATCCAAAAATGCGAAAGTTGACAGAGGTAAAAATGTCGGTGAATCCAAAAATATGGTTAAAATCATCAAATTCGTTCGTTCTGAAAAATCTGGTGCTTACTCTACACGTGAGAAAGTAGTGCACAAAGACTTATTACAAGACACAGTAAAAAGTCTTTAGTCTTTTCATTACAATTAATTATATTTAGCTTCTCCTAGTCGAGAGGCTTTTTCTATATATTTGTATATTTATTTAACCATAACACATTAACATCTTGGGTATTTTTAATAAATTATTCGGAAAAACTAAAACTGAGGAAGAAATTCAACAGGATGAAAAGCAATTAAACGAAGGATTAGAAAAAACAAAACAAGGTTTTTTTTCTAAAATATCCAAAGCAGTTGCCGGCAAATCTACCGTTGATCTTGAATTTTTAGATGAATTAGAAGAAATTCTAATCTCTTCAGATGTGGGGCTGCCTACTACTATCAAAATAATAGACCGATTAGAAGAAAGAGTGTCTAGGGATAAGTACCTGAACACAAGTGAGTTAAGTAGAATACTTAAAGATGAAATTGGTGTAATATTAGCAGAAAATAATACCGTTGATTTACAGAGCTTTGTACCTAATACCGATAAAAAACCTTATGTAATAATGGTGGTTGGGGTAAATGGCGTCGGAAAAACAACCACCATCGGTAAATTAGCCTATCAACTAAAAAAAGCCGGAAAAGAGGTAATGCTCGGTGCCGGCGATACATTTAGAGCTGCTGCCGTAGATCAGCTTACTATTTGGAGCGAGCGAGTGGGCGTACAAATTGTAAAACAAGCTATGGGTAGTGATCCGGCTGCAGTGGCTTTCGATACCGTACAAAGCGGGGTAGCTAAAGGTGTAGATGTAATTATTTTAGATACAGCAGGACGTTTGCACAACAAACAAGGCTTGATGGACGAGCTTTCTAAAATTAAAAAAGTAATGGCTAAAGTGATTCCTGATGCACCACATGAGGTATTGTTGGTATTAGATGCCAGCACCGGACAAAATGCGTTGGAACAAGCAAAACATTTCTCGGCGGCAACGCAAGTTACGGCATTAGCCCTTACAAAATTAGACGGAACAGCAAAAGGTGGCGTTGTTTTAAGTATCGCAGATGAATTTAAAATTCCAATAAAATATATCGGATTAGGCGAGAAAATGGAGCAATTGCAAGTTTTTAATAGACAAGCATTTATCGAAACACTTTTTGAGAATTAATTTCAGAATTGCTTGCGAATAAGCAGCATCCCATTTGATAAAATTGGTAATATTATTTTGTAGTTTATAGTAGCAATAAAAATTCCGATTATAAAACCTGCAACCACATCGCTGGGGTAGTGTACGCCTACATATACTTGCGCAATGCTGATGGCAATAGCCCAAAAAATCCAAATATAGTTTGTCATTTTATTTTTAAAAATTTTTGCAAATATGATGCTAAATGCGATAGCAGCATGGTTGGTGGCATGCGAGGAGGGAAAACTGAATTTACCGCCACAATGATCCGCAACCAAACGCACATATAAAGTGGTAGAATGACAAGGTCGTATTCTTCCGAAAAGGGGCTTTAATAATTGGTAGGCAAATAAATCTGCCATTGCAAATGCGATTACAACATATAAAATATACTTTATACCGTCTAATTTGTATTTATATATTAAATAAAAAAAAATGGTTATGTATAGCGGAATCCATGAGTAGGCATTGCGTATAAAAAGCATAAATACATCTAAGGCTGCATTGCTAATAGTTTGATTAATGAAATGAAAAATGGAATAGTCTATACTTTGAAGTGTATGGAAAATCATTTTTAGCATTTCTATTAATACAATTTTTAAAATTGAATTTCAAAATTTTTCTTTTCGGAATAGAGCTTCCAAAATTGTGCAGCAATATTTTTAGGGGTATGTTTTTCAGCATTTGAATCTACTACACCGCAAACGGTAACAGTACCTACGAATATATTTTTTGGTGCTAATGCAATATGCAAACTATTTGCTAAATTTCTGACTGCTGCTTTTCCTATCGACAAAGAGCCATATTGTGGATTGGGCTGTAAGGCAAATCCTCCACCAGTAATAAGCAAAGCACCTGCACCTAATTTTTCCATATCTTGTACTGCAAGCTGTACAGCATTCATTATTCCGGCTACATTAATTTTAAAATCTCGGGTAAGCCCGTCAGCCGTTTCTATAGCTATATCTACATTTTTTATTTTTGCTACATTATAATGAATTACATCTATTCTGTCCCATTGTTCCCATATTTGATTAAAAGCATCTTTCATGGAATCGGCATCACCGGCATCCCCAACGATAGCAAGGGCATCAATTCCTTTATCCGTTAAGTCTTTACAAATGTCCTCTAATTTTTCTCTTTTTCTAGAAATTAATGCTACTGCAAACCCTTCTTCTCCAAATTTTTCTGCAACTGCTTTCCCAATTCCCGGCCCTGCGCCTATAATTACTGCAACTTTTCTCATATCGTTTTTTTCTTTGCTAACAATATATATCTGTCTGATGTTTTTGGATTATAGTTATTGAGTCGATAATCACCAAATTCCTTTATTAAAGTAAATCCAGTGTTGTTTAAAAATGTATGAAAATGATGTTGCATTAAAGCTTGTACTTCTTCTTTGTACACCCACAAATTTCCCCCTTTTTCTATTTGAATATGCTTTATTATTTTACTACTATCTATTTCTCTTCTAAGGTAAAATGTGTAACCATCGATTTGTTTATTTTCTCGAGGTACTAAGTTGTTGATTACTTTTTCAGTATTCATAAAGTCTATTAAAATATAGCCATCTTCTTTTAATCCGGCATGCATACTTTCAAATACTTTTTCGTTATCTCTCAAGTCGTTGAAATATCCCAAACTTGTAAAGAAATTAAAAATGTAATTAAAATAATTCATTCGAAATGGCAACCGCATGTCATGAACGTAAAATTCTAAGTTTGGAAGTTTATAAGTATCTGCGGCATATTGTATGCTTTCTTTCGATAAATCTAGTCCAACAACATCTAATCCTTTTTCAGCCAAATAATGAGCATGCCGACCTTTACCGCAAGCTAAATCTAATACTGTCCCATCGTTTATATCTAAATATTTAAGTATAGAATCGATAAACAAATGCGCTTCTTCATCATTCCTGTTTTTATATAAAATATGATATAAAGGAGAGTCGAACCACAATTCAAACCATTGTTTTTTATTACCACTCATAATAAAAAAAGAAATTTAGTTGCAATGTACGATTTACGAATCGAAGTTTAAAATTTATGCATAAAGAAAATGGGATTTTTGATTATTATACTACCTCTTCCACGCTTTTTATATACTTACGCCATATTCCACTCGACCAATAGATACTTGTAAAAATAAATAATGTCATCCAATAAATTACTTCACAACCCCAAGCTATATATAGTGGACTGTGGCGTATTTGTATAAAAAAATAGCAGTATGAAATGTAAAAAAAACTACAAAATACCTCTACAATTGTTGGTACAAATGTGGCTCCCGTTCCTGTAATCCCAAAATTCATAATCATACTTGACGAGAAAAATAACATGGCTATCATTAAAGTATAAAAAGGAGGAATTGCATCTCGTATGATATTTGTATCGTTAGTAAATATGGATAAAATAGCATTTGGAAATAGTATGATAATTATATTAATACTCATGGATATACCTACCGAAACGATTAATACTTTTTTTAATACTGGAATAACATCGTTTATTCTATTTTGTCCTATAATATTACTTATCACGGTATTACTGGTACTAGCAAGGCTCCACACCGGAATGCCGATGAACACAAACAAACTTTTTAAAATTCCTGAAACTGCCAACTCGTATTCACCCAACCTTTCTAAAGATAAAAAGAAAAACCACCACGAACCTATTCCAATCATATTTTGTAAAACGATAGGCGTAGAAAGTCTGATAATGGGAATGATTTGAGTTATATGTATAGTCCGAAAATTAATTGCATTATATTTTTTGGGTAACTTAAAATATAAGAAATGAAAAATGTATATCAGAAATAAAATAGTATCGGCAATGGCAGTTGCTATTCCAGCACCCTTTATGCCCATGGGGGAAAATCCTAATTTACCAAAAATAAAAATATAGCCTAATACACAATTGGTAATAGCCATACCCAAAGTGGCAATTGTAATTATTTTTGTGCGACTAATTCCGGTATAAAATCCATTAAAACAAAAGCCAAGCACCACAGGAATTACTGCATAATTCATCATACTTATATATTCGACCGCAGCGTCTTGTATGTTTTTTGATTTCACCACAAAACCTAAAACGGTAGAAGTAGCATAATGAAAAAATAGCATTAAAAAAATAGAAAGTACTAAGGCGATAACTAATAAATTATCGAACGCAATGCCAATTTTTTCTTTATTTCCCTCTCCACTGTGTCGTGCTATAATTACTTGGCATCCACGTGCTAACCCGCCGGCAATGAAGATGAAAACAAAATAATATATTCCACCCAAAGTAATAGCCTCTAAAGCCGTTTGGGAGGAATGTCCTAAATATGCAGTATCAATTAACTGATTGATAGAATGCGCCAAACTTCCTAAAATAATTGGATAGGAGATTTGCCAAATTTCTTTATATGTACCTTTTAGTTGCAAAATATTATAAATAAGGAGCTCAAAGGTACAATAGATATTTTACTTTGCAGCATCATTTGTAAGTGATGCACTCCAAGACTTCCATTGGTCGCCCCATAGTCTATTTCCTGCATCTACATATAAAGTTTCTCCGCTTATATATGATGCCATCGGTGAGGATAAAAATAATACAGGATAGGCTACTTCTTCGGTAGTGCCCATTCTGTGGTTTGGAATGCTGTCTTCTATGCCTTTTAGTATAGCGGGAGGATAGGTGTCCATTCCGGAAGAGCGAATGATACCAGGTGCTACAGCGTTTACCCGTATATTAAACCGCACCCATTCAATGGCTAAAGTTTTGGTCATGTTATCTACACCTGCGCGTGCCGCACCAGTGTGCACCATGCCCGGAAATCCTTTGTATATATTTGCAATGATATTTACAATGTTTCCTTCATTTTGTGGAATGAAAAATGTTTTCGCCATAATTTGCGTTACATAAAAAGTACCGATTAAATTGTTATTGATAACTGCTCTAAATCCATTAAAAGAAATATTTTCTGCTGCGGATGGAAACTGCCCTCCAGCATTATTTACCAAAATATCTAATCTTCCCGTTTCAGCTTTTATTTTATCTGCTAATGCCTGAATTTGTTCTGGTTCTCTGATGTCGGAAATTGCGCCTCTTACATCGCCAATCTCTTTTAAAGTTGTAATTGCTTTATCAATTTTCTCTTTATTTCGAGAGGCAATATAAACAGTTGCACCTGCTTTTAAATATTTTTCTGCAATGGTATAGCCAATACCACTACCACCTCCGGTTACTAATACAATTTTGCCCTTAAATAATTCTGCTTGAAACATGGTTGATTTATTTGAAAACTAAAATACACAAATATTTTTACCAAACGAGCGTTTGATATTATTTTATAAAATTAATTAGCTGATGTTATTTATATGCTTGATTGCTTACCGTATTTACTTACCATAAATACACCTATCAAAACAAGAATAGTACCTATTATATGTAGTATTGAAGATGGTTCATGTAGTATGTAATTCGACATAAATATGGTGGCTATAGGACCTACGCTGGCAATTATTGCCATGTTGGAGGAACCAATTAACGCTATGCCATAAGTCATTAAAAAGGAAGGAAGAACAGTACTAATAATGGCTACTGCCAAACCTATCCAATATACTTGTGGCACGAATGAAAATATATTAAACCCATGAATAATAATATAATGTACCAATACGGCAATGCACGAAACAATCATCGAAATACAGGTAAAACGGACAGTTCCCACGTTTTTAATTAAATTATCACTTTTTACTAAATACAATGCATAAGTTACGGCACTCAATAAAACGAAAATTGTCCCTTTCGTTAGATTTGAAGATATGTAAGAATTTCTATCGGAATAGAATGCCAATAGTATACCGATATAGCAAATAATTACGGCAATTGTTTGTATGGTATAAATTTTTCTTTTATAAAAAAGTTTAGACATGATGAGTACAAACGTAGGATAGGTAAAAATGATATTTCTTTCCAAATTTGCACTGACGTATTGCAATCCTAAAAAGTCGAACAATGCCGCTAAATAATAACCTATAAGTCCAAGTAAAATAATATTTGTCCAAATAGGGTTGGATATTGGAGTTTGTTTTTGTCTATATTCTTTTGCGAGTATAAATATATAAAACGGCAAAGAAAATAACATTCTCAGCGTTAGAATTTGCAATCCATCTACATGGTATCTAAAAGCAAGTTTTGCAAAAATACCTTTAGTGGCAAAGCATATTGCTCCTATAAAAACATAAATGACTCCTTTGTAAAAATTTGATTGCATAGTATAAAAAAGAGGCTGTCCGAGTAGGCAGCCTCTTTATAAAAATTGGTGAATTTATTATTTCATTACAAATGAAGATTGACCGATTAAGTAGCCTTTTTCATACACTTCTACGGAGTATTTACCTGAAGCAAATTTAAAAGTTTGTGCCCAATAAGAACAAACTGTTTTTGTTTCACTTTGATAATCTGGTGAAATTGTATAAGTATAAGGAATGTCATTTCCGGTGGTTACTTCTTTAAGTATGCCGCTGCCTAAATTTTGCATCTGTATGGTAGTTCCGTCCGGAGATATTATACGTACTTGAATTTCTGTAGGGCCGGTAGGGGCAATTTTATTTTGAATTAAATCGAAGCATACTCTAAGTTTCTCAGCATCTTTAGCCTTTTTTACCTCATCTTCTTTGCCTTTTTTAGTTATACGAATTGGCGTAGATTGGATGTTTGCAGTGCTTAAAATAGAAGCCTTGTCGATTCTGTCTTTCATCTTTTGATTTTCAGCATCTACTTCTTGTTTCTTTTGTTGCGTTTCGCTCAATTGAGAAGATATTTTCTCATTATTTTCACTCAATGATTTATTAGCAGTTACTAAAGAATCAATAGAAGCTTGCAAGCGAGATTTATCACTTTCCATCTGTGTAATCATTGCTTGGGCATCAGCTAGTAATTTCGTTTTAGAAGCATCCCCTGATTTTAAAGTTGAGATTTGTCCCAACAATGCATCAATTTTAGCCTTTTTAGCTGCTAGTTCTTGTTTTTTAGTTTCGAGCAAGCTATCTAATCCTGCATTTTCTGCACGGTAGCTTTCAATTTCTTGCAACGATTCAGAATATTTCTTATCCAAATCAGCTTTTAATGCAGAAACATCATCTCTTTGTTTTTCTGTAACAACGATAGTTTCTTTAGATTTTTTCAACCTTACGTTGGTATAAACTAATCCACCAATCAATAAAGCTATCAGCAAAATATACAATGTGTGTATTTTGCTATTGGAGTTTTGTCCTCCATTTTCTGTTTCACTCATAAAATTTATTGTTTACGTTATACTTACAAATGTACTATTTTTTTTATTTTACAATATGTATCTTGTGCTAACGAATGTTAATAAATTCATTTTTAAATTGATTATTTATGTTAGAACAAGTAAAAATTGAAGATGTCCTTTTTATAGATATTGAAACAGTTCCGGAAGTTGCAGATATCAATCAATTAGATGAAACGGTACAAGAACTATGGGAAGAAAAAAAAGGAAAACATCGCACGGAAGAAGAAACTATAAATGATTTTTATTTTCATAATGCTGGTATTTTCGCTGAGTTCGGAAAGATAATTTGTATTTCCGTAGGTAAAATTTCGCAAACAGGTATGTTTCAAGAGTTTTCCGTTCAATCTTTTTATGGTGATGATGAAATTAAACTACTAACAGATTTTTCTGGTTTCTTAAAAAATGAACAACAAAAAAATAGAAATATAAATCTATGTGGTCATAACATAAGAGAATTTGATGTGCCTTATATTTGCAGACGTTTATTAATTAATAACCTTAAATTACCGATGTATTTTGAAAGCTTACAAGCCAAAAAACCTTGGGAGGCTGGCTTGTTGGATTCTATGGATTTTTGGAAATTTGGTGATTACAAAAATTATATTTCTCTGAAATTATTAGCACATTGCTTAGGAGTTCCTTCACCCAAAGATGATATTTCTGGAAAAGACGTAGGAAAAGTATATTGGAAAGAACAAGATTTACACCGAATAAAAACTTATTGCCAAAAAGACGTGCTGACAGTTGCACAAATAGTTTTAAAATTGAAAGGATTATCCTTAATTTCGGAATCTAATTTTAAAATAATAGCATAAGATATGGCGGAATTGCTTTTAGAGGTAAAAAACTTAATTACAGAGTTTAAAACGGAAAACGGCATTATGCGTGCTGTCGATGAGGTTTCGTTTCAGGTGAACAGAGGTGAAGTTGTCGGAATTGTTGGAGAATCGGGCTCAGGAAAATCTGTTACCTCCTTATCTATTATGCGATTAATTCCTAATCCTCCTGGAAAAATTATTGGCGGACAAATTAATTACTACAGAGAAAATAATAATCCGATTGACTTAGTTCAATTGTCTGATAATGAAATGCGTGCTTACCGTGGAAATGAAATTTCTATGATTTTTCAAGAACCGATGACTTCGCTAAATCCTGTTTTTACTTGCGGTAATCAAGTGATGGAAGCAATTTTACTACATCAAAAAGTAAGCAAAAAAGAAGCAGAAGAAAAAACATTAGAACTCTTTAAAAAAGTAAAACTTCCCAATCCGGAACGCATTTTGCAGGCATATCCGCACCAGCTGTCTGGTGGGCAAAAACAACGGGTGATGATTGCTATGGCAATGAGTTGCCAACCCAAAATATTAATAGCTGACGAACCCACAACGGCTTTAGATGTAACGGTGCAAAAAACAATTTTAGAACTTATCAATGAGTTAAGCAAAGAAACTGGAATGTCCACCATTTTCATCACCCACGACTTAGGTGTAATTGCAGAAATTGCAGACAAAGTAGTGGTGATGTATAAAGGTAAAATTGTAGAACAAGGAACGGTATTGGAGATTTTCTCTAACCCTAAACATCCATATACGAAAGGATTATTGGCCTGCCGACCTCCTTTAGATAAACGCTTGAGCAAGCTTCCTGTAATTGCTGATTTTATGGAAGAAAAAAACGGTGGAATTACAGAAAAAACAACCGACATGGAAGCGTTGGTAGATGCTTTTGTTGTGAGCAAAGAGCAAACGCAAAGACGTTTTGAAGAACTACAGCAGCATTCCCCAATTTTACAACTTAAAAATATACAAACTTGGTTTCCCACCAAAACCAATTTATTTGGGAAACCCTTAGATTTTGTAAAAGCAGTAGATGATGTTTCTTTTGATGTGTATGAGGGTGAAACCCTAGGTTTGGTAGGAGAGAGCGGTTGTGGCAAAACTACTTTAGGGCGAACAATTTTACGCTTAATAGAACCAACCGGTGGAAAAGCAATTTTTGATGGGCAAGATATTTTTAACCTCGGTCAAAAGGAATTGAAACAATTGCGAGAACACATGCAAATTATTTTCCAAGACCCCTATTCTTCTTTAAATCCGAGAATGACTATCGGAAATGCAATTTTAGAACCTATGCAAGTGCATCAGAAATTAAATAATGATGCCGAACGTAAAGACAAGGTAATAGAATTATTGGAAAAAGTAAATATGAAACCTGAGCATTTCCAGCGATATCCGCATGAATTTTCAGGCGGACAACGACAACGAATATGTATTGCGAGAGCCTTAGCCTTAAATCCAAAGTTTATTATTTGCGATGAATCTGTTTCTGCATTAGATGTTTCAGTGCAAGCACAAGTATTGAATTTGCTTATTCAATTGCGTGAAGAATTTAAGTTTACTTACATTTTTATCTCGCATGATTTGAGTGTGGTAAAATTTATGAGCGACCGTATGGTAGTAATGAATAAAGGCAAAATTGAAGAAATGGGAATTGCTGACGATATCTATAATAATCCACAACAAGAATATACAAAAAAATTAATCAATGCAATTCCAAAAGGAAAGCTGAACGATATCAAATCGAGATTTGAACATGTCTGATTTTTTATTAATTTCTGCCGCATAGCATGAAGTATTTAGTAATTTTAATATTGACAATTATTTTTTGTCATATTTCGTTTGGTGAAGATACTTTATTAATAAAATCAGACACAATAGCTCATGATGTAAAAATATCCAAAAATATATTAGATATTACTTCATTCTCATCTAAACACAAAACTTTATTAATAAGATACCCGCCATACATTGATAGTGCTTCAAATAAATGGATACTTAGAAATCAATATGCCCCGATGGGTCAAAAAATACTTCGTGGGTCAGGAAGTATTTTAGTATCACAAGCTTTATCTGTTTGCTTATTATTGGCATTGCCCGAAAAAACTAGCAATTGGGATAAAAGTAGATTTAGTAAATTTAAAGAAAATTATAAATATGCATTTACAAAAGCACCCGTAGTTGATACAGATAAATGGTATATAAACTATATTGGACACCCATACCAAGGTTCTTTGTATTATAACGCATATCGCTCACAAGGAGCAAAATTTTGGCAAGCATCCTTGTTTGCATTAGCACACTCTACTACTTGGGAATACCTTATAGAATCTGGTTTCGAACGACCAAGTATTCAAGACTTAGTTGTGACGCCTTGCGTTGGTTCATTATTAGGAGAGCTTTTTCATTTTTCTACCATAAAAATGAGTAGCAATGGGTTTACATGGTATGAGGCTATGTTTGTAAGTATCTTTAATCCGATGTATGCAATTAATAATGGTTTTAAGCTACGAAAAAAATAAATTGCCTAATTTTTAATGCTTTCTGCCTAATTTTACTTCATTAGAAAAAGCATTTACTTTATTGTACATTTACAGCATGTCTAAGAAGAAAAAAATTAATAAAGGAGCAAGTACGCATTCCAATAAAAGAAACAAAAAAGATACTAAAAAAAATCATACTACATTTTTAGTTGGTGATGAATTAGTTGGAGTAATTGATGTGGCACGAAGTGGCGATGCTTTTGTAATTATAGAAGGAAAATCCAAAGATTTTTTTATTCATCGGAAAAATACCAACCACGCATTTGATGGTGATACCGTGAAGATAATGCGCTTGCATAAACCCAATTCTTCCAGACCGGAAGGCATAGTAAAAGAGGTGGTAAAACGTTGTCGAACACAGTTTATTGGTGTGGTAGAGCGGATGAATGATCATTGTTTTGTCATTCCTGATAATACCGGAATTAAAGCTGATTTTTATATTCCCGAAGCACGTTCTTTTCATGCCAAACATAACGATAAAGTGGTGGTAGAATTAGTAGAATGGCGTGCAAATGATAAAAATCCGATTGGGAAAATTATTGAGATTTTAGGGAATGCTGGAAGTAATGATATTGAAATGAAATCTATTTTAATAGAAAATGGTTTTTTTACTTCCTTTTCAAAACAAGTATTGGATGAAGCCGATGAATTGGAATTAGAAATCTCTGAGGATGAAAAAAAACTAAGACGTGATTTTTCTAAAATCCCAACATTTACTATAGATCCGGCTGATGCAAAAGACTTTGACGATGCTATTTCTTTTAGAAAACTAGAAGATGATTTATTTGAAGTAGGTGTACATATTGCCGATGTTTCTCATTATGTAAAAGAACATTCCGCAATGGAAAAAGAAGCATTTAAACGTGCAACTTCTGTTTATTTGGTAGATAGAGTTGCGCCGATGTTCCCCGAAAGATTATCCAATATTATCTGCTCTCTTCGCCCTAATGAAGATAAATGCTGCTATGCCGCAGTATTTAAAATGAACTCAAAAGCAGTGGTGAAAGAAACATGGTTTGGACGTACAATCATTCATTCTCAAAAGCGATTTACTTACGAAGATGCACAAGCAATTTTAGAAGGTAATGACGGTATTTTTAAAGAAGAATTAATTCAGCTTAACCAACTCGCACATATTTTACGACTGGAGCGTTTTAAAAATGGTTCCATCGGATTTGATGCACCAGAAACGAAATTCAAATTAGATGACAATGGTAAGCCAATCGGCGTATATGTAAAAGAACGCAAAGACGCTCATTTGCTGATTGAAGATTTTATGCTTTTAGCCAATAAAGCCGTTGCAACATATATTGGAAAAGAACGCAATAAAAATGGCAAAATTCCATTTGTATATCGTGTTCATGATTTGCCAAATGAAGAAAAATTAATCGACTTTCAATTGTTTGCTCAGAAATTTGGATACAAAATTCAATTTGATAATCCTAAGCAAATAGCACGAGAATTAAACCGCTTGATGAAAGAAATTGATGGCGCTCCGGAGCAAGCCGTGTTGCAGCAATTAGCAATTCGATGTATGGCAAAAGCGGAGTACACTACCAATAATATCGGGCATTATGGCTTGGGGTTTGAGTATTATACGCATTTTACTTCTCCAATCCGCAGGTACCCCGATGTTGCCGTTCATCGCCTATTAGATAAAATTTTACACGATAAAAAACTGCCTACTCAAGCGGAGCTAGAATATCAATGCAAGCATAGCAGCGAGCGCGAACGTGCTGCCGCAGAGGCAGAGCGTTCTTCTGTAAAATATAAAATGGCAGAGTTTATGTTGGATAGAATTGGAGAACATTTTAAAGGCGTAATTTCTGGTGTGAAAAATTGGGGAATTTATGTAGAATTACCACAATATAATTGCGAAGGATTGGTAAGGGTAGAAACCATGAGGGAAGATGTATTTGCGTATGATGAACGCAAAATGCGGATGATTGGAAAACGTACCGATAAGGTATATCAATTAGGGGATGAAGTAGAAGTGCGCCTTACTACCGTTGACATAGAAAAGAAAACAATAGATTTTGAATTGGCACATCCACAAAAGAATATGTTGTAAGTTATAAACTATCTAATGCTTGTTTTATATCATGAATGATATCTTCAGTATTTTCTAAACCAACAGACATCCGAATTAATCCATCAGAAATACCGAATTTTTCACGTTGTTCTTTTGGGACATTCACATGGCTGGTAGATGCAGGATGCGTAACCAAAGTATCTGCAGTGCCTAAGGAAGCCGTAAGAGTACAGAATTTTATAGCGCGCATAAAATTCATACCAGCGGTTAGCCCGTCTTTTAGCACAAAACTTAGCATACCCGAAAAACCCTGCATTTGCTCTTTTGCTAAGTTGTGGTCAGGATGGTGCTCTAATCCCAAATAATTTACTGTATTTACTTGTGGATGTTGTGCTAAAAACTGTGCTAATTTCATCGCATTGTGTTGATGTTGCTCCATGCGCAATGGCAATGTTTTTACGCCATTATTGAGTAAAAATGCTTCAAAGGGCGAGCAAATACCGCCTAACATTTTTTGTATTCCATAGATTTTTTTATACAATGCTTCTTCATTTTTTATAATTACAACACCAGAAGTTCCAGTACCATGTCCATTCAAAAATTTTGTTGAAGAATGCACCACACAATCTATTCCAAAACTTAAAGGTTGCTGAATATAAGGTGTGGCAAAAGTATTATCTACAATGGTTTTTACACCTTGGTTTTGGGCGATTGCAGCTAATCCATCTAAATCATAACAGGCTAACGTAGGATTGGCAGGCGTTTCGATATACAATAATTTTATTTTCTCATCATTGATGATGGCATCTTCTACAAAGTTCAAATCTTTGAGGTCGGCATATATAGTTTCTATTCCAAAATCTTTCAATAATGAAGTCATTAATTCATTTGTAGTACCATATAAATTTCCTTGTGTAATAATTTTATCTCCGGCTTTTACAAAAGATAAAATTGCAGCAGATATTGCCGCCATTCCCGAAGCAAATAATAACCCGGTGAAATCTCCATCTACTCCATAAGATTCTAAGGCAGCTATTTTATTGCCCACAAATTGTACTGATGGGTTTCCCATTCTCGAGTAGGTAAAAACGTCTTTATTTTTACCACCACTTTTAAAAAACTCAAATGCTGCATCTAAATTTTCATACGTAAAAGTTGAGGTTGCATATATAGGTGGAACGTGAGATGATTTGCCGTCAAATACAGGGTCTTTAACACAAATTGAATGAAATCCTTTTTTGAAATTACTATTATCCATAGACCAAAGTTAAAATTTCTGATGAAATTTCCCGAATACTAAATGAAATTTCCCGAATACTCATTTTTAAATGATAATTAATAATTCTGTACTAAAATTGTGATATAAAGTAGCAGGTAATTGCAGCTTTAATTTTAAACTATAAAAACATAAACTATGAAAAAGAAACTTTCCATTTTTAGTGCATTTGCAATAGGCGTAGTTGCACTGAGTTTGAGTAGTTGTAAGCACGATAAAAAAGTGGTTGAAGACAACTATTCAGGCATTAAATCCTCTAATTGGCGTTCTAATATTGGGGACACTTTTGAAGTAGATGGTTATTATGATGAAGTGAATGGTATTGGTAAAATAATAAATAAGCATGAACTTCATAGCATAGATGCAGCTACACCAGAGCCCAATTATATTTTAATCGCTAAACCTACTGTATTAACTTACGTTCCGGATTATACCCCGATGATTGGTCGTAAGGTTCGAATAAAAGGTGTTTTGCTGCCTGCAACAGAACCTTCTTTAGTTGGCTCAGCGGGTTTGTTAGGCGATATATCATTAGCCACATTAAAAGTAGCTAAAGTTCAATTAATCGATAGTGTTAGTTATTTTGCGCCTCCTATTCGGATTAATTTTTGTGATAGATATCCTGCAATTTGTAATATGTTTGTTAATCCATTTCCTACTAAAGTTGCATTTTTATATAGTGGCGGAATAAATGCAGGTAATGCACATCAGCGGTATTATAATGATATCAAAACATTGTATTGGATTTTACGCAATAAATTTGGCTATTCTGACCAAAATATTGTGGTGTGCTACAAAAATGGTACTCATGACTATGCTGCTTCCGATACATTTAAAATTGATTATTCCGCATCACAAGCAGGATTTAATGCTGCTATAGCTGATTTGCAAACACGCATGGGAGCTAGAACACAATTTTTCTGCTTTATCAATAATCATGGAGGTGGATTTTCTACTTCTGACAATACAAATTATGGTGGTACTGCCGATACTGATAATGACGAGCCATCTTCAGATTCCAAAAAATTAGACGAACATATTTATTATTATGGCGAGGCAGCTGATATCAGTGATGATTTATTGAAATCTAAGATAAATTCCTTGACTTTCGGTACGGGTATTTTCTTGTTAAAACCATGTTTCAGCGGCGGATTAGTATGGGATTTAAAAGGCACTAATAGAGTAATAATTTCATCAGGCACAGAGTTTCAAGTAACCTATCCAACTACCGATGGGAAATATGGCGAGCTAACCTATAATTTTATGTCTGCCATTACAGGAAAAACACCTGATGGCGTTACCGTAAATGCAGATTTGAATAGTGATGGAAAAATTTCTATGTACGAAGCTTATAAATACATAAAAGCAAATGAACATAGAAGTGAGCAACCTCAATATAATGATGATGGTAGCGGAAATGTGACCACTTCACCGTCTAGCTCCGGATTTGGTGCAGGGGTTTTTTTATAAAGACTATTTTGTAAGAGCAGGGGAGATAGCGTGATGCTATCTCCTTTTGTATTTAATCTTATACAGGCGAAAATAATAATCGTTCTCCTTTATTTTGTTCGTTGAATAAGCCGTTGTCAAACACTAAATTTCCGTTTACAAAAGTATGTGTTACTTTTCCTTTTAAAGAATATCCTTCTAATGGACTCCAGCCACATTTATACCAAATATTTTCTTTTGAAATGGATATTGGTGCGTGAAGATCGAGAATTGCGATATCTGCAAAATAGCCTTCTCTTAAATAGCCGCGTTCTTTTATTCGGAAACAATCTGCTGGCGCATGGCACATTTTTCCTACTATTTTTTCTAAAGAAATATTTCCTTTATGATAAAAATCCAACATAACGTTTATGCTATGTTGTACCAATGGCAGCCCTGAAGGTGCAGTAAAATAAGGGTTGTTCTTTTCTTCAAATGTATGTGGCGCATGGTCGGTAGCAATTACATCTAATCTGTCGTCTAATAATGCTTGTAGCAAAGCCTCTTTATCTGATTGGTATTTTATTGCAGGATTGCATTTTATTTTACTTCCTAAAGTGGCATAATCTTTTTCTTCAAAAAATAAATGATGCACGCAAACTTCCGCAGTTATTTTTTTTTCTTTTAAAGGAATTGTATTGTCAAATAATGCTAATTCTTTTGCTGTAGAAACATGAAAAATATGCAATCGTGCTTGATGTTTTTTTGCTAATGCAACCGCTAATTCTGATGATTTATAACAAGCCACTTCATTTCTAATTATAGGATGAAAATTCATGGGAATATTATCTCCGAATTTATTTTGATAAATAGCAGTATTTTCTTTTATGGTTTGTTCATCTTCGCAATGTGTAACGATAATCCCATTTAGATTAGCAAAAATTTTGTTTAAAATATGTTCGTCATCCACCAGCATATTTCCAGTAGATGAGCCCATAAATATTTTCAAAGCACCCACTTTAGTAAAATCTGTTTTCATTACTTCTTCATAATTATCATTTGAAGTGCCCATGAAGAAAGTATAATTTGCCAACGAAGTAGCCGCTGCAATTTTATATTTTTGTTCTAATAAATCTTGAGTCAATGCCGCCGGTTTAGTATTCGGCTGTTCCATAAATGAAGTAACCCCACCGGCTACTGCCGCCTTGCTCTCGCTGTAAATAGTTGCTTTGTGTGTAAGCCCAGGCTCTCTAAAATGCACTTGATCGTCTATAATTCCAGGAATGATATATTTACCTGCAACATCTATAACGGTAGCACTTGTATCGGAAATAGATGGGTTTATTTTTTGTATGCGGTTGCCATCAATCAAAATATCGTTTTGCTCAATCTTCCCTTCGTTGACAGTAAATCCGTTTTTTAGTAAATATTTCATTTTTATTTTTTTTCTCGTCCTAGTGTATGCCCCGAAACTGCATAATATAAAATATAAAGATAAGCAGGAATCATTATTAAATAGGCTAATTGTTTGTTGTTAATAAGTTCGGAAATTTTTCCGTATAATGGCGGTAATATTGCGCCCCCTACAATTCCCATTATTAAAAATGCAGATCCTGTTTTGGTAAATTTCCCTAATCCATCTATTGCTAAAGGCCATATTGCCGGCCACATTACTGCATTAGAAAATCCTAATAACATAAAACATATTACAGCTATTTTTCCTGAAGTAAATACAGATAGCAAAACTAAAATGATACTTAATAGAGTAAGCGTCCGCATGGCTTTTTGTTGGGAGATATATTTAGGTATTGCAATGATGTTAAATACATATCCTACCAACAAAGCATATCCGGTGTAGGTTGCAAAGTTTTTTGCAATATCTAATGGAAAGCCTAAATGCTCTCCAAAGCCTGCAAAAGTATCATAGCTGATTACTTCCACACCAACATAAAAGAAAATAGCTAATGCACCTAGAAGTAAGTGCGGAAATTGTAAAATGCTATTTTTATCCTTAGTATTTTCGGTATCTATATTGGTTTCTTCTTCATGTACTTCAGGCATTTTTATAAAAAATATGGCAATAGCTAAAAGTGTAAGTACAATAGCTAATATTAAATATGGATGTATAACTCTTGCTGCCAAATTATTTAGTTCGATGGCTTTATCTGTTTCGTTTAGGGTAAGTAATTTTGCTTTTATTTCATCGGCATTTTTTAATGCTATAGAACCTAAAACATAGATAGCACAAATTCCTGCTATTTTATTGCAAATTCCCATGATAGAAATTCGTTGAGCAGCACTTTCGATTGGGCCTAAAACCGTTACAAAAGGATTGGCAGCTGTTTGCAATAATGCAAGCCCTGTTCCTATAATAAATAAGCCTAACAGAAATAAAGAATAAGTACGGGTTTGTGCCGCTGGAATAAAAAGCAAAGCACCTATTGCCATAATAAATAATCCCAATGACATTCCATTTTTGAAACCTGTTTTTTTTAAGATGATGGAAGATGGTATCGCCATAATAAAATAGGCGGCAAAAAAGGCAGTTGCCACATAATAGGATTCGGTACTGGTAAGCTCACAAGCAATTTTTAGATAGGGAATAAGCGTGCCATTTGCCCACGTAATAAACCCAAAAATAAAGAATAAAACGCCGATGATAGCGATTTGGTAGCTTACAGATGTGCTTTTGTCTTCCGTCATAAATTAAGATTTAGAATGATACAACCAAATATACAAAACGCAGGATAACTAACTTTTAAAAGTTATCAAGAGCGTGTTTGGTAAATTAGAGGAATTTTAACAGCATTTACTTATATTTACCACTGAATATTCTTTGCATGAAAAAATCTTTTATCCTTTATTTGTTAGTATCTATTCCATGTTTATTATCAGCACAAGGTACATATATTCCTATTGGCTCTACAACCAATCATTACTTGGAGCGATTGGAAATAAAAACCGGATTGGTAAAAGGGTTTCATACTTCTAATAAACCCTATGACCGTAAAATGGTAGTAGATTATGTAAATGGGTTGGATTCTTTGACCGATATGAGTACTGAAGAATTAACTAAAATAGATAAAGAAAACATTGAATATATTTACAAAGATAACTTTGAATTTGACGATACACATGTGGAACTAACAGAAAATCCAAAGCTTAAATTTTTATGGAAACATCCGGCACATTTTATAAGTGTAAAGGTTCCACATTTTGCATTTTCATTAGATCCTGCCATACAAATCCGTTTAGGAGGTTCATTAACCGATGAAAAATCAAAATTCAAATATTTTACGTCCAAAGGGTTTGAATTACGCGGGCAAGTAGATGATATTTTTGGATTTTATGCCATGTTTTTATCGGAGCAAGGTACGTTTCCTAATTACATTCAAAATTATATTCGTCAAACTGGAACACCACCGGGCGCTGGTTATTGGAAAGATTATAAAAAAGGTGGCTATGATTATTATTTAGCCAAAGGATATGTTACCATTACGCCAAGTAAGCATTTTCATATTCAATTTGGGTATGATAACAATTTTATAGGCGATGGAATCCGCTCTATGATATTGTCTGATTTCGGCGCAAATTATATGTTCTTGAAATTAAATACCAATGTTTGGAAATTTAATTATCAAAATATTTTTGCTGAGCTGACCAAAAATTACAATCAAAGAGGTGCAGATAAATTATTGACCAAAAAATACATGGCATTACATCATTTAAGTGTGAACGTAACTAAAAATGTAAATTTAGGAATTTTTGAAAGTGTGGTTTTTGCAAGGGAAAATGTGTTTGAATTTCAATATTTAAATCCTATTATTTTCTATCGTGCCATTGAGCAAGCATTGGGCTCGCCAGATAATGCGATGTTAGGGTTTGATTTTAAAATTAATATTCCTAAACATGTGCAACTTTACGGACAATTGGTGTTAGATGAATTTAATTTCTCGAAAGAATTTAGTGTACCCGGCAAAAGCAAACTGTATGGATTATTTCATCCTCGAAAATGGTGGGGGTCTAAGTTTGCCGCACAATTTGGTATTAAATATATTGATGCCTTTGGGGTGGATCATTTAGATTTACAATTTGAAGCTAATATTGCACGTCCTTATATGTACTCTCATAACGATACAACTACGTCATGGACGCATTATAACCAGCCGCTGGCGCATCCGCTTGGCGCAAATTTTAAAGAGCTAATTTTTCAAGTGAACTATCAGCCTATTCAGAAGTTTTATTTCTCCTCCCGTTTTATTTACGATAATAAAGGAGAAGATACCGACTCTACTAATTGGGGCGGAAATCCGATGAAACCTTATGGTACTTTTATGCGTGAATTTGGAAATACAACAGGGCAAGGTGTAAAATCTAAAACATTCTATTTAGATTTTGTAGCAACGTATGAACCTTGGCACAATGTATTCATAGATTTCTCGTATGTATTTAGAAAGAAGAAAAGCGACGACATAGCAAGAAACATGCAAACACATTTTCTTGATTTAAGTTTGCGCTGGACATTGCCGTATAAAAGATATAGTTTTTAAGAAAAGCTATTATTTTTCAAAACCAAATTCCTCAAAAATAAATTTTAGTTCGGTATGGATATGTTCCTTTTCAAATCCATAAGTAGCTAAAGAATAGGTATGTGTACTTTTGTATTTTTTAGACACAGAAGTCGCTTTTTCTAATTGTTGTAAAAACGAAGCTGTCGTTTCTAACTTCAACTGTTCGTATATTTTCAAAACAGTAGTGTATGGTTTTTCCACTAAATCTGTGTAGGGAATAGTAATCAAATTTTCATTCTTAAATGAATGTTTTCTTTCATTGAAATATTTATAGTAATCTATCCCCAATTCCCCCCATTCTCTGTATTCTTCAGATTTCTCAGGTATTTGAGGATACAGCACACTCCACGGCCCAGCAAACATGGAAGTAAATGAAGGAATTGCTTGGTAGGGTGTTCTAATTAAAAATATGATTTTTATATCGGGAAATAAATCCTGTAACATTTCTAATCTGCCCGAACTCATTACCGTTTTACTCAAAAAAACTTTATCGCTACCCAAAGCATACATCCATCTTTGAATGGTGGCTTTGTAGTATTTTTTTATTTTTTCTTTTTCTTTTGTCGTTAATTTATCTGGAATATATAAGTCCTTAAATTCCTTTAAATACGGCGTTACCAGTCCGATGCTTGGAGAAATACCTGAAATAAAATGCAATCCTTCATCTTCTTCAGATTTATTAAATCCAGTATTGTGAATTTCATCCCAACCCTTAAACATTATACCGTTTATCCATTCCAAAAGTTTATTTAAAGGCTTACCGATTTTATCATCAATAGTTTTGAAAAATTGAATAATCCTATAAAGTGTAATAGATGGAAATGTAGTATGGTACATTAAATTGAATACAAATTTTTCCTCATCCATACACATCAAACGGTGTAAGAAAGTAGTACCACTTCTCGGATTTCCGATAATAAAAACCGGCTGCTTTATGGTTATCTGTTTGTAATTAGGGAATAAAAGCTCATCTAGTAATCGGATAATAATATTGATAAGACTTACTATAAATATAACAAGAATATATGCAATGCCTATAAAAAAATTGCGTATAGAGAAATGCTTTATACATTGTAGGTAAAGAAGACGAAAATGAGTTCGTAATCGAATGTAAAATATAGTTGCGTCTAAAAAATTCATCGTTGCGTTTAAGCGTTATTGTTGTTTAATAATATAGGAAAAGGCAATTACAATTCTACAGTTCCTCTCAGGTGCCCCATTTGTTTCAAAATCCAATTTTTTCTTTTTAGTATATATCCATTCGGTTTTCCGGCATTCCATTTTCTTGGATTTGGAAGCACGGCTGCTAGTGTTGCAGCTTCTGAAGGCGTTAAGTTCTTAGCCTCTTTTTTGAAAAATTCTTTCGAGGCTGCTTCCGCACCATAAATACCGTTCCCCATTTCTATTACATTCAAATATACTTCCATGATGCGCTTTTTACTCCAAAATATTTCTATTAAAAAAGTAAAATATACTTCTAATCCTTTGCGAAGATAACTGCGTTGTGGAAATAGAAATACATTTTTTGCGCATTGCTGGCTGATGGTGCTTCCACCTTTTATGGGCTTTCCGCGTTTTTGTAATTTTATGTTTTGCTTAGCCACTTTTTCTATTGCATCAAAATCGAAGCCAAAATGTGCTGAGAATTTTTGATCTTCAGAAGAAATTACTGCCAATACTAAATTCGGCGACATGTCTTTTAGGGAAACCCAATCCTTGTGGATTTTAGGCGAATCGCCCGCTACTATTTGTTCTACACATCGGATAAGCATTAGCGGTGTAACCGGAATAGGAATAAACCGAAATAGTACGGCAGAAAAAATACTGAAAACAAAAAATGTTACAATTAATCGTTTTGCCCATTTCCATGCGCGTTGCAAAATCACTTTCATATTACACGATGAAAATACAAAAAATATAAATCATCTTTTGTTAAATGAAATGTTCTTAAACTTAGCGTAACTTCCGATTTGAAATAGGATGTGATGGAATACAAAGCATCTTACATTACTTAAAATTTCTATTTTATAAAATAATAAAACATAAAGGAAAATATGCTATTTTGCAAAATAAAGAGACGATGATATGGCAGCTACCGAAACATTAAGGATACCATTGGGTTTTAAAGCACCTCATTTTTTACTACCCGATACCGTTACGGATAAAGTTCTTTCCTTAGAAGATTTAAAAGGAGAGAAAGCAACAGTAATTATGTTTATTTGTAACCATTGCCCTTATGTAAAACATGTAAATAAGCAATTAGTAAGTTTAGCTAAAGATTATACAGCTAAGGGGATTTCTTTTATCGCAATAAGTTCTAATGATGTACTTAATTATCCTCAAGATGCACCAGAATTGATGAAAGAAAACGCAGTAACAGAAGGATATCCGTTTCCGTATTTATACGATGAAACGCAAGAAATAGCCAAAGCCTACCATGCTGCCTGCACCCCCGATTTTAGCATATTCGATAAAGATTTATTATGTGTATATCGTGGACAATTAGATGATTCTCGCCCGAAAAATGATAGTATTTCTGATGGAAAAGATATACGTGCAGCATTAGACAATATATTAGCTGGTACCTCCGTAAGTGAAAAGCAAATACCAAGTTTAGGTTGTAATATTAAGTGGAAATAACCATGAGTATTTTTAAAAAAATAAAAGAAAATCCAATTGTAGAAAGTGCAAAGGCATTTCAAAATGCTTTAAAGACAGTCAACAATTTGATTGCATTAATCTCGGATAATAAAATTTCCAATTCAGTTCGAGATATGCTCACTGGATTGAGAACCGTTATTCTGGAAAAACCTAATATTACGTCTATCAATCATTACATTAATCATTTTTTACTAAAAATAGATCCTGAAGGACAACCTATAGTTATCAAAGAACTGTTGGAGGTTTTTCATGAACGCTGGAAAAATGTAGATAGAAAAACAGCAGAAGTAGCCAACCAAAATTTCGATTTTGAAAATAAAATCATTTTACTACATGGCGAAGATATTAATGTTCAATCTTTGATAGATATACTCATAGTTAATCAAAAGAAATTCAGTGTTATACAGTTAGTATCTATGCAGGCCAAATTTGGTAAAAAGCAAGCTACAGCATTAGCTGCGAAAGGCATAGACGTAAAAGTAATAGACGATGCTGGTTTAGGTAAATTTTTACCAACGATAGATATAATTTTGCTTGGATGTGATATTATAATGCATGAAACTTTTATCTCAAAATCTGGTGCACATTTAATTGCGGCAGCTGCCAAATATTACAAAATTCCAGTTTTTGTGTTAGCTGATAGCCGTAAGATTTTAAATAAAAAATATTTCCCACAATCTGTTTTAGGTACTTTAATAGGAAAAGAAGAAAAACCGAGCGAAGGAATTTGGAAAAATCCTCCTCAAAATATTGAAGTTGTTTTTAACCATATAGAAGAAGTACCCAATAAGCTTATCAATAAATTCATTTTAGAAAAAGAAGCACTAACCCCACACGAGCTTATCGAAAAAGTAGATAAAGTATTGGTGACTAACTTTTTTTAATACAATATTGGCTCAAATTTTGAGTTTAATAACAGTAGTGGGTATTTTACTAGTAGAGAAAATCAATTCAACTCTTATTTTTGTCTTTTAAATGCCTACGCACAAATAAAGATTATACATGTCGCAAGCTATACAAATTCAGCAACATAAATCCAATCGGCAATCCTTTGTCATTACCTCTATTCTCATTGCTATCTTATTAATTATTTTCTTTTATATCAAACTTCAACATCCTGTGGTAGAAGATGCTATTTCAGGCGTAATGATAGACTTTGGTGATAACAAAGATGGCTTAGGTGATGATAATTTACGAGAAGCAGGAGGACAAAGTTCTACACCAACCCCAACCCAAACACCTTCTACGCCTACGCCGCCACAACCTACACCACCTTCGCCCACACCACCGGTGAAAGCCGTAACGACGCCGATAAAAACTCCACAAAATAATACGATAACAGCAGAAGATGCACAAGCGGTAGCAATAGCTAAAATACAAAAAGAAGAGAAAATTCGGCAGCAAAAAGCATTAGAAGAACAGCAACGCATCGCTGAATTAGTGAAAAAAGCAGAACAGGAACGATTGGCTAAGGAAGCTGAAGAAAAGAAAATTCGTGACCAAATGGCGGGCGTATTTACTAAAGGGAAAAATGGACAAGGAAATGGCAGCGGAAATTCGAGCGGTAACGGCCCCGGAAATGGGCAAGGAAATACCAAACCCGGCGGAAACCAAGGTGCACAGTGGGGCACACCCGGCGGCGACCCAAATGGTACAGGCACGGGCACTAAAGGTAATGGTCCCGGCAGCGGCGACGGTATGAGTTATGATTTGAAAGGCAGAACTTGGCGACAAAAACCATTGGTGTTTGATAATACGCAGAAGACCGGAAAAGTGGTGGTGGGAATTAAAGTAGATAAATTTGGAAATGTAGTTTACGCTAAATACCAACAAAAAGGAAGTACCACTACCGATCCATATTTAATACAACTAGCAGAGCAAGGCGCCATGAAAGCAAAATTTAGTGCAGATACCAATGCCGATGAAGAGCAATTTGGCACTATTACTTTTAAATTTAGTGTACAATAATTACTGATTCCATTAACTTCACGCATGACTTACGCTGAAACGCTGGATTATCTCTATCATAAACTACCGATGTTTTCGAACATCGGCAATTCGGCCATAAAAAAAGACTTAACCAATACCGTTGCGCTTTGTAGTTTTTTGAATAATCCTCATCAAAAAATTAAAACAATACATATTGCCGGTACCAATGGCAAAGGTTCTGTAGCCCATATTTTAGCTTCTATTTTGCAAGAAGCAGGCTATAAAACTGGATTATATACATCGCCGCATTTATTAGATTTTCGGGAACGAATAAAGATTAATGGTAAAATGTGCCCTGAGAAATTTGTAATAAAATTTACAGAAAAAATAAAACCAAAAATTGAAGAAATTGAACCCTCTTTTTTTGAAATTACAGTGGCGATGGCATTTGAGTATTTTGCTAAAAAAAAAGTGGATATTGCCATTATCGAAACAGGCTTAGGGGGCAGACTGGATTCCACCAATATTATACATCCGATACTTTCTGTGATTACCAATATCAGTTACGACCATCAGCATTTATTGGGAAACTCACTTTCTGAAATAGCCCAAGAAAAAGCGGGTATAATAAAATTCGAATCGCCGGTGGTAGTGGGAAGACATCATGCTGAAACGGATTCTGTTTTTATACAAAAGGCTAAAGACAAACAAGCTCATTTACTATTTGCAGAAGATTGTATTACTCAATTAAAATCTGTTCAAACTCAACAATATATTATCGTAGATGCTAAATTGGGAGAAAATTATGTAAATATTTGCTGCGATTTGAACGCCTCCTATCAAGCAGAAAATATACGAACAGTAATGGCAACCTTGTATGTATTACAGCAGTATAATTTAATGGAAATAAAAGACAAAGCGATACAATTAGGATTCTCTAATGTTCGAAAAAATACTCGTTTGATGGGTAGGTGGCAATTATTAGAAAAACATCCAAAAGTAATTGCTGATGTCGGACATAATGAAGATGGAATACATAAAATAATTGAGCAATTAAAAATAGAACAGTATCGACAATTACACATTGTGTATGGTGCAGTAAAAGATAAAGAAGTAGAGGTGATATTGGAATTACTACCCAAAAATGCGTTTTATTATTTTACAGAACCTCAAATACCACGTAAGTTGGAAGTAAAGCAATTGTACGATAAAGCCCTACAATGTGGTTTGAAAGGTGGAATATACCCGCATCCGAAAGATGCCTTAGGAGTGGCAAAATCGCAAGCAGGAAAGGAAGATTTGATTTTGGTAATGGGTAGCTTTTTTGTAGTGAGTGAGATTTTGTAAATAATAAACTGTTATATAATAAATTGTTCTTTTATAAGGTATCTTAGATATTTTCAAAAAAATATACAAAAGAGTTGCTTAATTCATTTTTTTGGTTAATTTGTGGAACTATTAAAATTATTATGGCAAAAAAGATACCATTTACAGTTGAAAGAACCTATAAGTCATCGCCGACAATTTTATATAATTTCTTAACAACACCATCAGGCTTAGTGCAGTGGTTTGCAGATTATGTAGACTTAGATCCCAATGGCGAAGTATTTACATTTGAGTGGAATGGAGAGGAGCAAATAGCAGAAGTGCTAGCCTATGAAGAGGATGAATTTATAAAACTACGCTGGGAAGATGAAGATGATGATAAGGCATATTTTGAATACAAAATTAAGGTGACTGATATTACCAAAGAAACGATACTTACCGTAACGGATTACGCCTATAAAGAAGATATAGACAGCTCCAAAGAACTTTGGAAAAGCCAACTCAACGACCTAGCTAAGGCATTAGGAAATGGGTAGCCCTAGTATATATATTCGATAAAAACAATTGTTTAATATTCTTAACTATAAAATGTGAATTATGAAAAAAATCAAAAACTTATTATTTATTTATGGAGGCTCTTTATTAATGATGTCATGTTCTGGCGTTGCACTTAATAAAGTTAATACGACTATATATGAAACTAGGCAGCAATCTATTAACAAGAATGCTATTCCGTACAATCCTGTTGTTGTTGACTTGAACGTGGATATTAATAAGAAAATATCTGGCTCTTCTATTAGACAAGTAAATTTATATAGCGAAGCAGAAGTAGAAAACACAAAACAAGCTGCTTTGTATAATGCAATGAATAATTCAGGCGCTGATGTAGTTATTGACCCTATCTTTAAGGTTAATATCTCTAATAATGAAGGCAGAGATACAAAAATAACGATACAAGCTGAGGTGACTGGATTTTTTGCAAAATACACCAATGCGCATAAGGCAGACGCTAATGAGATTCAAAACCTAAAAATCAAGTAGTATTATGAGAACAAATAGAATATCACTAAAGGTTACTTATGCGCTACTTTCTGTTTTATTACTAGTTTCTTGTTCTCCTGTTTCATTAAATAAATTAAATACAACAATTTACGAAACTAGACAGCAAGACATACAAAAAGGAGCGTTGCCTTATAATCCAGTAATTGCTGATTTAAAGGTTGATTTAGAAAAAAAAGTATCAGGTTCGTCAATAAGACAAATCACGAATTACAGTGCTTACGAATTAGAAAATACAAAACAAGCATCGTTATATAATGCTGTTACAAGTTCTGGTGCTGATGTAGTTGTAGATCCTGTTTTTAAAATTAATATTTCAAATAATGATGGAAAAGATAGTAAAATTACAATTCAATCTGAAGTATCAGGGTTTTACGGGAAATATTTGAATGTTCATAAGGCTGATTCTATAGAGTTGCGTAATTCAACTTATTTTAAACCACCGATTAAGGTTAATAACAATGAATCTGTTAATAATACTGCTAAAGCAAACTCTTTTTTCCAAAAAACAATAACAGATACACAAAATTCAGCAGAAGATGCTGCTGCAAAAAAGAAGAAAAAACGTAAAGTAATTGGATGGACAGTAGGTGCTATACTTATTTCAACCATTGCATTGGGTGCAGGATTAGGTGTAGGAATGAATAGTATTTATTAATTGTGTATTCGAAATAAAATAAAATAGGGCAGAATTTATTCTGCCCTATTTTATTTTTATCAGCTATTATTAATTATAACCAACTCCAAAACAATAAACGTTAGTTGCTGTCGAATTAAAAATTATTGGAATGTTTAAATTATTTTGAAGTACAAAAATATATTCTCCTTCTCCTAAGTTTTCAGGAAGTATGATTTCAAATGTATTTGGAGCTATTTCACTATAGGCAGTCAATACCTTGTTCTTATAAGGTCGGACGAAAATTATTCTTTTTCCTTTTTTAATATCTGCAGTGTATAGGGATATATACTCGCTTGTAGGCTTCATTCCATTTGTTTTTATTATTAAATTGGGAATTTTACCTTTTGTAAATTGTATTTTTGATTCTTCTGTATTTAGTTCTAATGTTATATTTTTTTCATTTCCCCTAAATATTGCATTATCTGTTTCCGTTTGGATTAATTTATTTCCATCTCTATAATATACAATATCTTTGTTATTTGGGTTTGGGTATTCAGAATTATCAATTGGTTTTGTAGGTTCTGTTAGCGGTTGCACGTTTATAAATGATGGTGATGTATTTTCATTTGATTTGACAATAAAAGTTTCACTTTGCTTCTTTATATCTTGGTTTGGGGGAGTACTTGTAATTGTAGCTTTCTTCTTGGCTTCGTCTAGTTTTTGTTTTTCGATTTCAGCTTGTGCTTTTACTTTTTCATCTTCTGCTTTTTTCTTGTCGTCTAGTTGTTTTTTCAGCGCTGCAAGTTCAGCATCTTGCTGCTCTTTGAGTTGGTCTTGCTTTTTTATTTCTTCTTGCAGCTTTTGTGCAGCAAGTTGCTTTTTCAATTCTTCAATTTCTCTAACTTTGGCTTCTATCTCTGGTGATGTGGTGGTGGTGGTAGTCGTGCTGCTCGTACTGCTTGAAGTGGTATAACTTGACGTATTTACAGGTGAAGTAGGCGTGGTATTCGTGTACACTATTTCATTTTTTATAGGGGCATCGGTGGCGTATTTACTGTTGTCACTTTTTACAATTGCTTGTGGAACATACGTGGTTTGTATTTCTTCTTTATTATTAGGGTTAGAGGTAAATGCTAATAAGTATTTCCATTGTTTGGAAAGAATTAAATTTCCGTTTCTAACTTCAAAACGATCTGCTTGTTGTAATAAATCATAAAATAAATCTTCAATCTTTTTATTGCCACAATTACTGAAATCTGTAGTGAGTTTTGAAACTTCAAACGAGGTAGATAAATCTGATTTTACTACTGCCGAAAATTTATTACAAGCACCATATCCATCTAATCTATCTTTAAATGTGCTGATGGAAATCCACATCGTATTTTCATCCATCACAAAGCTGGAGCCTTCCGCTTCTTTCATTTTTCTCAAGTACCATTTACCGTCTAAAGAGGAAGAAGTTTGAATATTAGTAGGTTGAATAATTTTTCTATTAGTATTATTGTTCGCTATAGACGTATTATTTGTAGTAGATAATGATTTTACAAATTTCTTGTTGAGCTCACTTACCAAATAATAATTTCCGTTTATGGTAGGTTTTACTTCTATAGTATAATTATATCCCGGTTGATAATCAAATCCGGCAATAGTGCCTTGGAATATCTCATATTCTTTTTTGCCTCTTTCTTTTATTAAAAAACAGCCATTGTTGTTCGTTTCGCAAGGAACGGTTTCAAAATTTACGTCAAAAATAATTTTCGATGATGTATTTGCCACTGGAGTTTCTGCTATAGGTGTAACAGGTGCAATAGGTTTTTTAGAAATTATTTTTACCAATACATATTTAAACATAGATTCATTAGCAGCAATCGGAGGTTGTTTCAATTCTTGTTTTACAGAGATTAAATATGTATTTCCCTTTTCAAAAGTAAAGCCTTCAATGTTATCCGAATAAATTTCAAATTCTTTTTTGCCTGGAAATTTCACTAATAAGCATGATTTTTCTCCAGTTTCGCCACAAGGTACAGTTTCAAAATTTACTGTCCATGTTTGTGGAGTTGGGTTATATTTTTCTTGTGAAAATGAAAAAGATGCTGATAAACTCAAAAGGAGTAACCCAAAAATATATTTCATAGTATTGTAATTTTATCAAAAATAGTAAAAAATAATTAGTTTTTATTTCATAATTCTATTAGGAAACTTAAATAATCTATGTTGAAAAAACATTAAGATGATTTATGTAGTAGATAGGCTTTAAAAAATCCATTCAAATCTCCGTCTAATACATTATCTGGATTTGTCATTTTATATCCTGTTCGCAAATCCTTTACCCATCTATCGTCCAATACATAACTGCGAATTTGAGATCCCCATTCATTCTTCATTTTCTGTGCTTCTATAGCATCTCGTGCTTCTAATTGTTTTTGTAATTCGGCTTCATACAATTTTGATTTCAGCATTTTTAATGCTGTTTCTCTATTTTGAATTTGTGAACGTTGTGTTTGACATTCACATACAATACCGCTCGGTAAATGCCGCACACGCACCGCTGATTCTGTTTTGTTTACGTGTTGCCCGCCCGCGCCTTGTGCTCGAAAAACATCCCATTCTAAATCTGCCGGATTTATTTCAATCTGTATGCTATCATCTACTACGGGGTGTACAAATACGGAACAAAAAGAAGTCATCCGCTTTCCTTGTGCATTAAACGGAGATATACGTACTAAGCGATGCACACCATTTTCGCCTTTTAGCATCCCAAATGCAAAGTCGCCATCAATTTCCATAGATATTGATTTTATACCTGCCACATCACCCGCTTGATAATCTAATTCTGTAACTTTATATCCGTTTTTATTTGCCCACATATTGTACATCCGCATCAACATAGAAGCCCAATCGCAGGCTTCAGTACCTCCGGCACCGGCGTTTATTTCCAATATGGCACTCAGGTTATCTTCCTCACTTTTTAAGGTTGATTTGAATTCGTTTTCCTCCAATTCATTAATAATGGAAAAATATTGTACGTCAATTTCTTCTTCGGTCGCTTCTCCAATTTCTTGAAATTCTTTCAAAATATTTAAGTCATCGAATTTTTTTTCAATGCTTTTAAATAAGAAAACCCAATGTTTGTTTTGTTTGATTTCTTTCATCAAAGCCTGCGCTTTGAGTTGGTCGTTCCAAAAATCTGGAGCTAATGTTTTGGCTTCGTCGTCTTTTATTTGTTCTATCTTGTTATCGACGTCAAAGATATCTCCTGAAAGCATCAATTCTTTCGAGGAGAGTTTTATATTGTTCGTTAGTCATGGTGCAAAAATAATAAACTATATTCAATAAAATGCATCTTCAAAATGAGTGATTTTGTTTTCATTTTCAATTGCAACTACATCAAATCTCAATTCTCCTTTCCAGTCAAACTGTTCAATATAGGCATCTGCAGCTTCACGCATATTCTTTATCTTTTTTTTATCTACAAAACACTCCGGCGTTCCAAAAGCTATATTACTTCTTGTTTTTACTTCTACGAATACAATAACACTCTCATCTTTTGCAATAATATCAATCTCAGCGCGTCTATGTCGCCAATTGGTAAACAAAATTATGTATCCTTTTTCTGTTAAATAATTTTGAGCGTAAATTTCCCCTTTTTTGCCGGTTTGAGACGTATTTTTCATGAATTTACTACCCATAAAGATAAATGATTTTTTGTTATGGTCTTTTTTTTGTTTTTTTACAAAAAATATAATTTAAGTATGCGAATGGATGATTTAATACAAGCTTTTCCGGCACAACTAAAACGCGCTATTGAAATTGGACAAAACGCAAAAATAGGAAAGAGCAAATTTCCGATACGTAATATATTAATCTCCGGATTGGGTGGCTCGGGCATTGGCGGCACAATATTGTCTAACGTATTGAGAGATGATATTGCGGTTCCGATTATTGTGAACAAAGAATACCAAATTCCGGCATTTGTAAATGAAAATTCTTTAGTAATTATTTCATCTTATTCAGGAAATACCGAAGAAACTTTGTCAGCATTAATGCAGGCATTTAAAAAAAATGCACAAATTATTTGCATCACTTCCGGCGGCTTAATTAAAGAATATGCAGAAACCAATGATATCGATTATGTATTGATAGATGGCGGTGCGCCACCACGTTCTGCATTCGGTCAGTCCTTTGTACAGTTGCTGTATATTTTACATCAATTAGGCATTTTGGAAGATGGATTTAAACAATTTTTAAAAGATGCCATTGCAATTTTAGAAGCAGAAGAAAACGAAATAAAAGAACAAGCAAAAGCAATTGCAGCAAAATTAAATGGCAAAATCCCCGTTATTTATTCCGATGCCAAATTTGAAGGCGTATCTATTCGTTTCCGTCAACAGATAAATGAAAACTCAAAAATGCTGTGCTGGCACCATGTAGTGCCCGAAATGAACCACAATGAATTAGTAGGCTGGCGACAAAAAAATGAAAATATCGTAGTTGTTTTCTTGCGTAATAATCAAGATTTTGAACGCAACCAAGAGCGTATGGAATTTACTAAAGAAGTAGTAAGCCAATATGCCAGCGACGTAATAGAACTATATTCGAAAGGCGACCATGATATCATTCGTAGTATTTATTTAATCCACCTCACAGATTGGGTGTCTTATTATTTATCTGAAATTAGAGGCGTAGATGCTATAGAAATAAATGTTATAAACAAATTGAAAGGAAAATTAGCTGAGCATCCTTATTAATTTTTTTGTTCATTTGGTATCTACTTATTGATGCTATAATTGTATGCAAAAAATTACTTTTAAAGATTTAGGTTTCATAAAGTATGCAGACGCATTGTCAATTCAAACCAATAAGTTTGAGGAGTTAATTGCGCATAAAATAGCATCTCAATCCAACAGTAATGCGCATTTTCTGTATTTATGCGAACATTTTCCGGTGATTACCTTAGGAAAATCCGCAGCGGAACAAAATGTATTGCTTCCAGAATATTTATTAAAAGAAAAAAATATAGGCTTATTTCATATCGGTAGAGGAGGGGATGTTACTTTTCATGGACTTGGACAATTAACAGGATATCCTATTTTGGATTTAGAATTTTTTTCTTCTGATATAAAATTATATATGCGTTTGTTAGAAGAAGTAATGATAAAAACAATTGCATATTTTGATATCGAAGGTTATAGAATTGATGGTGCAACAGGGGTTTGGGTAAATTCATCTGTCGATAAAAAACCTAAAAAAATTGCAGCTTTCGGTGTGAAAACATCACGCTGGGTAACGATGCATGGTTTTGCATTAAATGTAAATGTGGACTTAAATTATTTTAACTTCATTAATCCTTGTGGTTTTACTGACAAAGGCGTTACCTCAATTGCTCAAGAATTGAAATCAAAAGGAGCGGAGGTTTCAGTAGATATGGTAAAGCGAGTTTTAATTCCTAATTTTGCAGAGGTGTTTTCTGCACAAATAATTACCGACTAATGCAACAAGAAATAATAGACAATGTAGAGGAAAATGAAGATGAACTTTATGAACATTATAGATTTGTAATAGATAAAGGCAAAGAGCCTGTACGCATAGATAAATACTTGGCAGACATTATTCCTGCAATTTCTCGCAATAAAATACAAAATGCCGCTGATGCGCAAAGTATTTTGGTAAATGGAAAGCCGGTAAAATCTAATTACAAAATAAAACCCAAGGATATTATTCAAGTGGTGTTGCCCAATCCGGTTTGGGATTATACTATTGAGCCAGAAAACATTCCATTAGATATTATTTATGAAGACGATGATGTATTATTGGTGAATAAAAAAGCAGGTATGGTTTGCCATCCTGGGCATGGAAATTTTCATGGAACATTAGTACATGCGCTACTTTGGCACTGCAAAAATTTACCACAAATAACCGGCGATACGCGCCCTGGTTTGGTGCATCGATTGGATAAAAATACTTCGGGAGTTATTATTATTGGAAAAACAGAACATGCTTTAACGCATTTATCCAAACAATTTTTTGATAGAACAATTAAACGTCATTATATAGCTTTAGTTTGGGGTGATGTAGAAAATAAAAATGGACGTATCGAATGTAATATTACGCGCAATCCAAATCATAGAAAAATATTTATGGCAGTAGAAGATAGTAATATCGGGAAACATGCTGTAACGCATTACGAAGTATTAAAAAGATATGGTTATGTAACGCAATTGAAATGTAAATTAGAAACCGGCAGAACCCATCAAATTCGGGTGCACCTAAAATATATTGGACATACGCTATTCGGCGATTATAGCTATGGCGGCGATCAAATATTAGCCGGTACTGTTTATGGAAAATATAAAACGTTTATTGAAAATTGTTTTACGCTAATGCCTTACCATGCGCTGCATGCCCAAAGTTTAGGTTTTGTGCATCCACGAACTAACCAAGAAATGTATTTTGAAATGCCGTTGCCCGATAACTTCCAAGCGGTAATAGAAAAATGGGACAATTACTCTAAAGCATTTAAGTTGTAATATAAAAGGCTAAAAGTATTTCTACTTTCAGCCTACACATAAAACATAAAACAAAAAATCAAAATTATTATTAAGTCATTTGTTAAAATGCTTCTTTTACTATATATTCTTCCTTAATTCCTAGTGATGCTAAATGTTTTTCAACAGCATTCATCATTGGCGGTGGGCCGCAAAGGTAGAAATAGCTGTTGGGCGAAAGCATATGTTTTTTAATTAAATCAGCAGTAACAAATCCATGTTCATATCCTTCAAGTGATTCATCAGAAAGTACATTGATAAAATTATTTCCTAAAAGTTTTTTAAATTTTTCTTCGTGTATGATGTCAGCTTTTGTTTTATTGGCAAACATAAGTTTGTTTTTTCCAATTTTATTTTCTCTTTCTAATTTTGATAAAATCGATAAAAACGGCGTAATACCTGCGCCTCCGGCAATAAACAAACCATCGCCTTTATAGTGTATATCACCAAAAACATCACCAATTATTAGTTCGTCGCCGGCATGTAATGAGAGTAATTGGTTGGTAACGCCATTGTGTGTTGGATATGTTTTGATGGCAAACTCTATTTGATCATCTTCGGGTAACGATATAAATGTAAAGGCGCGCAATTCATTTTCCCAGTTGGGTTTGTTGATAGATACATCAACGGCTTGCCCTGCTATATACGTTAATCCATTTGGTTTTTCTGCAACAATATGTAGCACATCATGAGTAAGGTGTTCTATTTTTTTGATTTTAACTACTTGTCCCATATTATATTTATTTTTTGTTGATGTAAGTTAGAAATTCATTTTTCAATGTTTCATTTTCAAATTTTCCGGAAAAAAATGAAGTAACAGTAGAACTACAAGTGTCGCTCACTCCACGAGAGGCAACACACAAGTGGTCTGCTTCAATAACAATAGCGACATCGTTATGTTTAAAAATTTCTTTTAAAGCATTTCCAATTTCCATTGTTAAGCGCTCTTGTACTTGTGGGCGTTTGGCATAATACTGTACGATTCTATTTATTTTTGACAATCCGATGACTTGTTTGCCCGGAATATATGCTACGTGTGCTTTTCCTATGATTGGTACAAAATGATGTTCGCAATTTGAATAAAGGGTGATGTCTTTTTCTACCAACATTTTGGAATATCCATATTTATTTTCAAACAAACTGATTTTGGGTTTGTTCTTTGTACTTAGCCCACTAAAAGTTTCTTTTACATACATCTTTGCTACACGCTTCGGGGTGTCCTTCAAACTATCGTCTTTTAAGTCTAACCCTAAAGTTTCCATTATTTGTGCAAAATGGTATTGTATTTTACCTATTTTCTCGTTGTCCGTAAGCTCAATATGTTCTTCCTCAAATGTTGAGACTTTAAAATAATCTTGGTTAGGTTCAATAAATTCTGAATTTATGATTTGTTGTAACTGAGTCATGTATTTATGATTTTATAGTTCGTTTATTTTTGCCATTACGTTTTCAACCATTGCATTACAATACACTAAATTGAATTCATAAAGTTCGCTTGCGGTATATGATTTTTCAAGCTCATTTCGTAACATTTCTTTTGCTCTGCTTAGTCTTACTTTGATATTAGTTTCGCTAAGGTTTAGCAGCTCGGCGGTTTCGCTCCCACTTAATCCGTTTATTTCCCGTAATGAAAATACAATTCTATAAATTTCTGGAATATTTTCTAGCGCAGTTTCTATAATATTGCCCAACTCGCGTGTATGTATGGTTTTATTGGCATCATTATGCGTATTGGTAAACATTGGAGTTGCTTTTTCGTTTATATGCTCTTCAGAAAATTCATTTTTATAACTTGATTTTTCTTTCTTTTTATAACAGTTGTTCATCATAATTCTGATTATCCATGTTTTAAAATTTGAACGCCCTTCAAATTGTTGTAAACTCTTATAGGTATCAATATAAGTTTCTTGCATTATATCTTGCGTGTCATCGTGGTTGTAGTTGTATGCTCTTCCTACTTTATATAAATAGGGATTATACCTTCTTACAATAATTTCATAGAGTTTTTTTTCTCCTTTTAAAATGCGTTCAATAATTTCTTGCTCGGTGAATTTTTCTTCAATCGGGTTCATATTGTTAATTTATATCGTATAAATATATTTGTTGTTTTATTCTATTACTTTTGATAATTTTGCCATAGAGAATGCCGCAATAGCCATCACTAAATCTCTAACTGCAACATCAATGAAATGTAAACCTGCTAATAAAGATAGGGCAATGCAGGTTAGCCAAGCTGCAACGATATATCCACCGATTTCTGGTTTTTTGAGTACAATTAAGCCTGCACCGATTTCAATTACACCTGCAATTTTCATAAATACTGCACCGGAAAAAGGTAATAAACTTACCAGTGATGGATGTAAATATTGCTCCCAATTTGTTAATAAGTTGGTGAATTTGTCTGCTCCTGCAACGATAGGGATAAGTATAAAAGTTATTTTCAATAAACTAAATACTTGATTAATAGTTTGATTTTTTGCTGTAGTGTCCATTTTTTTTATTTTTAATTGTTAATACTGCTTTATACTTATTAGAGCAGATGAGACGTAAAATGGTTACAAAAAATAGAAAAATAATTCTTGTTACATCTCAGATTTATTTTTTTTAGTTTATAGTTAAAAAAACTGCCTACTAACGGCAGTTTGAATTATATAAAAATGTATATAGCTATTTTTCAATTGCTAAAACCCAATTGTGCTTATCTGATTGTTGGCATTTTTGTATGTTTACTAATTCTGTTTTTATTTTTGTAGCAATTACCAATTTCGTATCATCTAGTAAATAATCTTTTCCTTTATACCCGAATCGATTAATAGGATTTACTACTGCAGCTGTGCCAGTGCCAAACATTTCGGTAAGTCGGCCTTTCTCGTGTGCTGCTATTATTTCATCAATGGATATGGGGCGTTCTTCTACAATATAGCCTAAATCTTTAGCAATAGTTATTACGCTGTCGCGAGTAATACCTTCCAAAATTGTGCCGTCGGTTTCGGGAGTTACTAATTTGCCATCTATTACAAAAAAGATATTCATAGTACCCACTTCGTTGGCGTATTTTTTATGTTCGCCGTCTAACCATAACACATCTTTGTAGCCCATTTTTTGGGCTAATTGTACAGGATGTAATGTGCCGGCATAGTTTCCTGCTGCCTTTGCATTTCCATAACCACCTTTGGTAGAGCGAACAAAAGTATCATATACCAATACAGATATTGATTCGCTGTAATAACCACCAGTTGGTCCTGTGATGATTATAAATAAATATCTGTCTGAAGTACGAACGCCGATAAATGGCTCAGTTCCTATTAAAAAGGGACGTATATATAATGATTTTCCTGCTTGTTTTGGAATGAATTTATTGTCAAGGATTAATAAGTTTTTCAAACCTTCCATAAATAATTCTTTTGGTACTTCCGGCATAGACATGCGTATAGCAGATTTATTTAAACGTGCCCAATTTTTCTCCGGACGGAATAATACCACGCCACTTTCATCGGCTTTATAATAGGCTTTCATGCCTTCAAAAATTGCTTGTCCGTAGTGAAATACATTACATGCTGGACTAAGAGATAAATTTTGGTAGGGTTGAATTTTTGCCGATTGCCATTTGCCATCGTAATATTCACAAATAAACATGTGATCGGAAAATGTTTTTCCAAAAGCTAAATTTTCAAAATCAATAGAAGGCAACTTGCTTTCTTTGGTAGTTTCTATTTCTATTTTTGGCAACTCCGCCATTTCCATAACTTCTGCTGACATGTGCGTATATTTTTATCAAAGTTACAAAAAAAGGTAGTTACTTTGAGGTAATTCTAAAAAATTAAGATTCAAATACTATGCCCTCTTATTTTGTATTGAGTGATAATAAACCAATTGTTCCCGATAAGCAATATTCTGGATATGTGTTGTTTTATAAAAAATCTACAGATGCTGCAACAGCAAGTATTCAGGATAATTTATTTTTAAAATTAATTGAACAGGCATTGAAATTAAATTTAAACCAATTTTTATGGGTAGATATAGCTAAAAATCAAACCAGATTTTCTACTATTATAAAGAATGTTTCGGTTCAAAAATGCTTTTTATTTGGAGTTTCTGAAAAAGAAATAGGATTAAATATTGACCTTCCATTGTATCAATTAAAAAAAATAAAAGATATAGAGTTTATAAAATCAGATACGCCCGAAGAAATGGAAAAGAATAAAGCATTAAAAAGTCAGTTATGGTCTCAATTAGTTATATCATTTAATATTTCTGTATGATTACTTTAGTATTTGCAACCAATAATTTGAATAAAATAAAAGAAGTACAAGCCTTACTGCCAGCTAATTTTTTAATTAAAAGATTGCAAGATATTCAATGCATGGAAGAATTGCCGGAAACACAAAATACGATAGCAGGAAATTCTGAACAAAAGGCAAAATATGTAGCTCAAAAATATCATGTAAATTGTTTTTCGGAAGATACCGGTTTGGAAATTGATGCACTAAATGGCGCTCCCGGCGTAGATAGTGCTTTTTATGCTGGAGATAGAGATGCCGATAAAAATATGGATAAAGTATTGCTTGAATTGAAGGAGGTAAAAAAACGTTCTGCACAATTTAAAACAGTTATTACGCTAATATTTGATGGCAAACAACACCAATTTACGGGAATACTTAAAGGCACAATCAGCTTTGAAAAAAATGGATTGTATGGATTTGGTTACGACCCAATTTTTGTATTGCCGGATGGCAGACATTTGGCGGAATTAATGCTGGATGAAAAATCAAAAATAAGCCACCGCGCCATTGCTACTCAGCAGTTAATAAATTTTTTAGAAAAGAATAGTTGTTAATATTCTTAGTATTTTAAAAAAAAATTATTTCCTTTCAATATACTTAAATTGAATTTGTTCTTCTGTTAAAAATGTTTCAAATGTTGCAGCATTATCTTGTGTTATAGCAATGGTGAAAATAGAATTATTGTCTAAAATACTATTTTCAATTTTTCCTTTTATTAATTGTACAATACGATAAATAGTATTGACTTGCGCATAACTGCAATAAATTTCGTAATAATCTAAAATACGATGGGTAAGAATAGTGGTAGCCTCAATTACTTGTTTTGCAGTTCCTTTATAAGCATCTATCAGCCCTGAAACTCCAAGTTTTGTACCTCCGAAATACCGAACTACAACCACCAAACAATTTGTAATTTCAAACGAATCCAACTGCCCGAGAATGGGCTTTCCGGCAGTGCCGTTTGGCTCTCCATCATCATTAGCTCTAAAGTTGTTTTTATCGATGCCTAAGCGGTACGCATAACAAATATGTGTGGCTTTGGGATGTATTTTTTGCAATTCATCCAATTTGTTTTTAACCTCCAATTCGGTTAAAACAGGATAACCATATCCAATAAATTTACTGGATTTTTCTTTGTATAAAATATTTTCTACAATACGAATTGTTTTGTATTCCTCTAAAGCCATCATGATAAAAAACCAATGATAATGATACTGCCTAATGCCAATGCAAACCCGATAGATTTACGGAAGGAAAATTTTTCTTTAAATAATATTAATCCACAAATGGCAGTAAAACCCACTATTCCCAAATTATTTATTGGAAATAATTCTGACGGTGGTAGTGTAGATTTTTTTAAAGCCAATAGTAAAAAATATAAAGAAGCATAATTGGGAACACCCAACAAAATTCCTCCCAATACATTCTTCCATTGATATAATTCTCTGTTAAATCCAAAAAGCAATAAGCCCATTAAAAATGCTCCCAAAAACACTAATGTTGTTACTAAATGTTCGTATCCTGTTGGCGTATAATTTCTTTGTATAAAATTAAAAATAGAATCAGTAATACCGCTTCCAATAAAAATGAGGAATGGCATTATCCATGCCTTTCGATGTATGAAATCGGTAGGTTCACTTATGTTTTCAGTTCCGTCTGTCAAAACATTATTTTCTTTACTATCAGCAATGAGAAATACAGCAAATACTGCCATCGCAATGCCTATCATTTTTGTGAATGAAAATTTATCGCCATAAAATAAAATGGCGACGATTGTTGGAATTACGAATGAAAGTTTAAATGCAATTCCAGTAGTGGCAACGCCTAATAAATTTGTTGATTTTCCAATTAATAAAAAAGTTAGAATAAACCCGCCTCCTAATAATAAACACACCCACCAGCCATTCCAAATGCCAATATGATTAAACAAAGTTTTATCTGGCATTACTATAAATCCGGTAATGCAGCAAACTAAATAATTAAATAAAATTCCATGTTCTGTTTTTATTTTCCAAATTGAAAATAAACGCAGAATAACAACCAACGAAGTAGCGAAAAAAATACTAAATAAGAGATATGGCATGTGTGTTTTTTATAATTTGAATGGTATCATTTTCTAAATTAAAAATCGAAGTAGTTTGTCCTAATAATTCAGGAGCTTTTATGGCATTTTGTTGATAACAATCTGAAATTTCATGTAGCATTTTTTTAGAAGAAATAATATGTGCTTCGTTCCAAAAATTGTTTTGTATAAATTGCTGCAAAACGTTCGTACCACCTTCCACCAAAACAGAAATAATAGAATGAGCATGTAGCTGCTGTATTACTTCCAACATAGCTAATTTTTGATTGTCACCTGCTAAAAAAATAGTCTCTGATTTTTTGTTTAGGATATTATAATTAGCTGAAATATTTTTGTTGTTTCCCAATATAATTCTCCTTGGATTTCTTCCATTCCAATGGCGTACATCTAAAGTCGGATTATCCGAAATTAATGTGTTTTTTCCTACCAATATAGCTTGATGTGTTGCCCGTAAATGGTGTACATATCTTTTGCTCAGCTCATTGGAAATTTGTAATTGTTTTCCTTTTATACCTATAAAACCATCGTCTGTTTGTGCAAATTTTAAAGTAATATAAGGCTGCTGATATTGATTGAAATACAAAAAATGCTTTAAAAGTGCTTTGCCTTCTGTTTCTAAAATTCCTGTGATAACTTCTACACCATTTGTGCGCAGTCGTTCTATTCCTTTTCCGTTTACTGCATTATAATTATCCTGAACAGAAATTACTACCTTTTGTATGTTGTGTTTTAAAATAAGGTCGGCACAAGGCGGTGTTTTTCCATGATGAGCGCAAGGCTCTAAACTTACGTATAAAGTAGCCTCCGCAATATGTTTTTTGTCGATTTCTTGTACGCTATTGATACAATTCACTTCGGCATGTGCAGCGCCAAAATGGGCATGATACCCTTCGCCAATAATACGATTATTGTGCACCAATACAGCACCAACCATAGGATTTGGTGCTGTATAACTTTCACCCAACAGTGCTAATTGAAAGCAACGTCGTATATAATGTTCATGACGTGCTGTAATATTTTGAAACATAGTAGCTTTTCCTTTGGGATATTTGTTAATTTTACAAAAATAAGAAATTGAACGTACAACTGTATAAAAATATCATACAACCTTTGCTATCTGAAGCTTTTGGAGAACGAGAAGCTGCTAATCTTTTTAAAATTACGATAGAAGATTTCTTTAATAAGCGTTATTATGATGCCCGCAATTATTCATTGTGCGAAGAGGAAGTAGAAAATTTGAATTATATTTTCGGAAAAATCTGCAATCATTACCCAATTCAATATATCTTTAATAAAGTTCACTTTTATGGTCTAGAATTTTATGTAGATGAACATGTTTTGATACCGCGACCAGAGACCGAAGAATTAGTACATCTCATTTTATCGGAAAATAAACAAGATAAATTAAATGTTTTAGATATAGGAACGGGGAGTGGCTGCATACCTGTTTCCCTTAAGAAAAAAAGACCTAGTTGGAATTTATTTGCAATAGATATAAGTGAGAATGCTTTAGAGGTAGCTAAAATAAATGCAACTAAAAACCAAACAGAAATTGAGTTTTTTCAACATGATATTCTTCCAACAACAGACTTTTTTGTAGATACACAGTTGTATATGGAATGTGATGATGCAACACCACTACAACTTGATATTGTAGTGAGTAACCCACCGTATATTCCAGAAACGGAAAAGGAGGTAATGTCGATTTCTACAATAGAATATGAGCCTGGAATTGCTTTATTTGTTCCTGATGAACATCCGCTTTTATTCTATGATAAAATTGCTGATTTTGCTTTACAGCACTTAAATACACATGGCAAATTATATTTTGAATTAAATGAATTTAATGCTGAAAATGTAGTAGAACTGCTAAAGCAAAAGCATTTTATTGATATTGTAATACATCAAGATTTATCAGGTAAGAACAGAATGCTTTGTGCAATCAAAGATTAGTTAAGAGATTTCAGATTTGACTTTTCGTATTTTTTCCTTCAGTGTTATTCATTTAATAGCTCTTGCTGCCTCTATCTACATCCTGCAAAGTATAGACCTATTTATCCTGCTACTTGAAAAAAAATAGTCAAATATGAGTTACAAGTACATACTTTTCATTCCATTTACTATTAGTATACTTAGATATAAGTTACTAAATTGTTTTAATATAAACAAGATATCAATTTGTTGGTTTAAAGTGTTAATTTTGCATTTACTAATTAAAGCATTATGAGCAACTTATTTATTTTACAAGCAGGTGGTGCACCAGGAGGTGGGATGTCCACATTAATTATGATGGGATTGATGTTTGTGGTTTTTTATTTTTTCTTGATACGTCCACAATCGAAAAAAGCTAAAGAAGCGCAAAATTTTATTGATACAATAAAAGTAGGTGATAAAGTGATTACACTTGCCGGTATCCATGGTAAAATTACGGCTATAAACGATGACGATAAAACATTTCTAATACAAGTAGATGGACCTACAAGATTAAAAATTGAAAAATCTTCAGTTAATGCTGAATTGAGCAAAAATTTGGCTTCAACATCTGAAGTGAAATAATTTTTCAACGATAAAATATAAATATGGTGAAAGTAGGTATCACCGGAGGAATCGGAAGCGGAAAAACAACCGTTTGTAAGATTTTTGAAACCTTAGGAATACCTATTTATTATGCTGATGTACGCGCAAAAGAGTTGATGGTTTCCAACAAAGCGGTGGTTGCAAAAATTCAATCTACATTTGGCAATGCGTCTTATTTTGCTGATGGTACATTAAATCAGAAATATTTAGCAGGTATAGTTTTTCAGGATAAAAATTTATTACAACAATTAAATGCAATTGTACATCCTGCTGTATTTTTAGATACAGAACAATGGTATCAAACACATGCTAAAAGCCCATACACATTATATGAATCAGCAATTCTCTATGAAAGTGGCAGTTATAAAACCATGGATAAAATAATTACAGTTTTTGCACCATTGGAAGATAGAATAACACGTACGATAAAGCGCGATAATTGCACTAGGGAAGAGGTATTGGCTAGGGTAAACAAGCAAATGCTAGAAGACGAAAAAATGAGTAAAGCAGACTTTATTGTTTATAATGACCATTCTCAACCGCTAATAGCACAAGTGTTAACATTTCATCAGCATTTAATTTCTTTAGTGCAATAGAACTTTTTACTTTCATGGATTGTTAGAACATTTTAAAAATAAAGATATTATGACAGAATTAGTAAATTGTTTGATTATTGGAGCTGGCCCTGCGGGCTATACTGCTGCTATTTATGCTGCACGTGCAAATCTAAAACCAGTTTTATACACGGGAATGGAGCCTGGCGGACAGTTGATGACGACCACGGATGTAGAAAATTATCCGGGATACCCTGAGGCGGTGACAGGACCTAAGATGATGGACGATTTTCAGAAACAAGCAGAGAGGGTAGGGGCAGATATTCGTTTTGGAATAGTAACAAAAGTAGATTTTTCGGAGAAAATACATAAACTTTGGATAGATGAGGAAATAGAAATTCATGCTAAAACAGTAATAATTGCGACCGGAGCGAAGGCTAAAATGTTAGGGTTACCCTCAGAGACTCGCTTAAATGGTAGTGGTGTTTCTGCTTGTGCCGTTTGCGATGGTTTTTTGTTTAAATCAAAAGAAGTAGCGATAGTTGGTGCAGGCGATACGGCTTGTGAGGAAGCGTTATACTTAGCAAACCTTTGCCCAAAAGTGCACATGGTAGTGCGCAGCGAAAAAATGCGTGCTTCCAAAATTATGCAAGATAGAGTATTAGCAAAATCTAACATACAAGTATATTGGAATAATGAAATAGAAGAAGTATTGGGCGAACACAAAGTGGAAGCCGTAAGATTGAAAAATAATAAAACCAACGAAAATACAGACTTGAAAGTGGAAGGCTTATTTGTTGCCATTGGGCACAAACCCAATTCTGATGTGGTAAAAGGTTGGATAGATATGGATGAAACAGGCTATATTAAAACGGTTCCGGGTACTACTAAAACAAATATTGCAGGTGTATTTGCAGCCGGAGATGTGCAAGACCATGTGTATAGGCAAGCAGTAACTTCTGCGGGAACAGGCTGTATGGCTGCGTTAGATGCAGAGCGATATTTAACAGAGTATTTTCATTGAATAGTAAACGGAGCCGATTAGGCTCCGTTTTTTATTAATTGTATGGTTTTTGAATATTTAAAGATATTCATCTTGAATTTTAGAATTTGTAAGTGATTTAGGGTAAATTGTTTTCCGTGCTAGCACGTATTTGTTATATTAATTTGCTGTCAATAGCATATTTAATTAAGCCTACTATGGTTTTGGTGTTGAATTTTCTGATCATATTTTTTCTATGTGTTTCAACTGTACGCTCGCTGATAAATAATTTATCTGCGATTTCTGCATTATTATATTCTTGTACAATTAATTTCAGAATCTCCAATTCGCGTTCGGTAAGTTTGGCTTGTGCTTCTAATTTTTCGGGCTTGGAATTTTTGTTTTTTATCATTTCTTCTAACACATCATCGCTAAAATGCATTTTTCCTTGAGCAACTTTGTATATGGCTTCTACTAATTCTTTGTTTCCTACATTTTTCAAAACATATCCAGAAATACCCACTTCTATCATTCTATTAATATCTACAATATTTCCCGACATTGATAGCGCGATTACATGTATCGAAGGATTTATTTTTTTTATTTGTTTTGTAAGTTCATATCCATCAATTTCAGGCATGCTTATATCCGTAAGAATAATATCTGGTTGTAAGCTTGATATTTCTTCTATTAATAATTTACCGTTAGTAAAAGTTTTTATTATTTCAATATCATTATTAATAGAAAGAATAGCTGTTAGTCCATCAATAAGCATTTGATGATCGTCAACCAAAATAATTCTATGTTTTTTCATTTCGCTGTTAAGATAATGGAATTTCTACAATAATGGTAGTGCCATTAGATGAAGATTCTATTTCTAATTTTCCTTTTAAATAATCGGTGCGAAGTTGTATGTTTTTCAATCCAATTCCGCCTTTTTCTTTTGCATTATCCATGTCAAATCCTTTGCCATTATCAGATAAAAGTAGTGAAATTTCGTATTCGTCGGCAGAGAGTAGAATAGTAATTATACTTGCTTGTGCATATTTTATAGCGTTGCTCACTGATTCTTGTACAATTCGGTACAGCATAAGCTTGTCGGTTTCATTTAATGTGTTTTCCATGAATCCATTACACTCGTATTCTATTGCTATTTTTTGTGTATTATTTATTTTTGTTACAAAATCATAAATGGCCTTGCACAATCCATATTTTATTAATACATCCGGTACCATATTGTGCGATATATTTCTGATTTCTTTAATAGAGTCATCTAAAATAGCTATCGAATTCTGTAATTTGTTATCTTCGGTAGAATTTAATGTGCTTAAATTAAGGCGCGTAGCGGTGAGCATCTGTCCAACGCCGTCATGCAATTCGCGGGCTAATCGTTGCCGTTCATTTTCTTCCGTTTCGAGGATGGCTTGCGTTCGTCTTTCTTCTTCTTTCATTAGTTCTAATTGCAATCGCTGCTCTTGCTTTAATTTATATCTATTATACCATAAAAAATAAGAGATGAGTGATAAAATAAATATGATACTCAATGCAAATATTGAAATATTTCTATTGTTAATTTTAAGTTTTTGCCGTTCTATTTCTTGTTTCTTTTTTTCTGTATCAAATACGGTTTGCATTTCTGCAATTTTTTTCTCAGATGCCTCGTTTATGATGCTATCTTTTACCAACATACTTTGTTTTAATAATTCGTATGCTTTCTCATGCTTTCCTTGTTTTTCATAAATAGAACTTAGTAATTCTAAAGCATTTTTCACCCCGGTTTTATATCCAACATTTTTGCATAATTCTATACTTTTTTTATAATAATAAATTGCTTTTTCATAATCTTTATTTGCTTCATAAGTAGCTCCCAAATTACAGTAAGTATCTCCTAATTGCTTGTTATTCCCAAATGCTGAATCTATGGCTATTGCCTGGAGGTGAAATTGTATAGCATCGTCTAATTTATTATCATAATAATAGCAATTTGCCATGTTGTCATAGAACATAGCCTTGCTGAATTCCACATTTAATTGCTCGCAATATTTTAGACCTATACTATCTAATTTTAATGCTTCATTATATTTCTCTTGCATTCCCAATAAGTTAGCCATATTGTGCAAGATGGAAAGATGTTTTTTATCCGGTGGCATCTGTTCAATGATATTCATTGCTTTATACACAAATTGTTCTGCTGTTTTTACATCTCCTTTTAATTGGTAAACCATAGAAATATGGTTGTAGTTAGTAGCAGTTTCATTTTTAAAATTTAATTTTTCATTGATGTGTAAAGCTGCAAGATGATTTTTAAGTGCTTGAATATTTTCGCCTTTTTGCCAATAACTTACACCAATTTCAGAATGTGCCTTTGCTGCCAAAGTATCGTTATGAATTTTCAGAAACTTTGCTAATGCTTTTTTGCTATACGAAAGAGATATGTTATAATTTCCCTTAATATTTTCAATAATACTTTTATCTAATAATGCAATACCTAATCCTTTTGGGTAATCTTGTTTTGTGGATAGCAACTGAATTGAATCGATATAGGTTTCAGCTTTGTTAATATCTACTTGTTGGAAGGTTTCAAATTTATTTTGAAATTCTGACACTCGTTCTTCAAAGTACCACTGGCTTTCGTTAGTCACTTTAGAGCAGCTTATTGAAATAATAGATAGAAAAATAAATAGGCCTAATTTTTGCATAATTCAGTTGAAAGAATTTCCATTGATGGTTAATTTTAATTAAAATGAAGAATAATACAAAGTAAAATAGAAGAAAATAATTAAAAGAACTCTATTTTGATGACTACATCGTTTTAATATTATGATTAAATTTAACAAATGAAAGGTATTTATTTGTTTATATGCTTATGTTGGTGTTGGTGTACAAACAATTTTGCACAATCCGAGCGAGATACTATTGTATTGCCCCAAACGATTATAAATGGAGATACTTTAGAAGAAATAACGTTGGATCCGATTGTTGTAACCGACTCAAAATTAGCACCTGTACATTTGGAAGAATGGCAAATGCGCTATATTAGGAAAGTATATCCTTATGCACTACGCACTGCTAGATTAACTAAAAAAATAAACGAAGATTTAGAAAAATGTAGTACTAAAAAACAACGAAAGCAGTATTTGAATGAATGTGAAAAGGTATTGCGAGGTGAATTTGAATATACTTTGAAAAATTTAACTAGAAAACAAGGACAATATTTAATCAAATTAATAAACAGAGAAACAGGTATTACTGTTTATGATTTATTAAAAGAATATAGAAGCGGTTGGAAAGCATTTTGGTGGAATTTTGCCGGTAAATTTTTTGAACTTAATTTGAAAGCAGCATACGACCCGGTAGGTGAAGATATAGAAACGGAAAATTATATTCAACGATTACAATATATTTACCATACCGACGGTACTAATTTTAATATACAACATGAACAATTCCATACACCAGTTCCGGGTGAAAAACACCCAAAACAAAGAGATTAACCTTGAAGACTATAAAGGTAAAGTTGTGTTGATTGTAAATACAGCATCCAAATGTGGATTAACGCCGCAATTTGATAAATTGGAAAAACTATATAAAGAATTCCATTCTAAAGGTTTTGAAATTTTGGGTTTCCCATCTAATGACTTTGCTGGGCAAGAGCCCAACTCAGCAGCAAGAGCACAAGAGTATTGTCAAATAAATTATGGCGTAACTTTTCCAATTATGGAAAAAATTCATGTAAAAAAAGGAGCGGAGCAACATGAGCTATTTACGTTTTTAGGCAATAATGCTCCAGGATTTAAGTTCCTAACACATCCCAAATGGAATTTTCAAAAATACCTAATAAATAAAGAAGGTAAAGTGGTTAATTACTACGCACCTACAACCGACCCAACGTCTGATAAGATTAAAAACAAAGTAATAGAGCTGCTGAACAGTTAGAGGTAAATTATTTAAACAACTTCGTTTTATATTATACAACATGAAAATAGATATTTTGGCTTTTGCCGCACATCCTGACGATATAGAACTTTCGTGCTCCGGTACCATCATGAAACAAGTACATTTAGGCAATAAAGTAGGCATAGTAGATTTTACAAAAGGAGAATTAGGAACACGAGGAACGGCTGAAATACGAATGGAAGAGGCAAAAGTGGCAAGTGAGATAATGGGTATTCAGGTACGAGAAAACTTAGATTTCAGAGACGGATTTTTTGAGGTAGATGAAAAACATCTTCTGAGTGTAATACAAATAATACGGAAATTTCAGCCAGACGTTATCTTAGCCAATGCCGCATCTGACCGACATCCAGACCATAAACGAGCCGGTGATTTGGTGTCTAGGGCTAATTTTCTGAGCGGGCTTCGAAAAATTGAAACTGTTGGGCAAAACCCTTGGAGAGCCAAAGTAGTATATCGCTACGTACAAGATAATTATGTAAACCCAGATTTTATAGTTGACATTTCAGGCTATGAGCACCGAAAATTAGAAACGATAAAGGCTTTTAAGTCGCAGTTTTATGATGTAACATCAACAGAACCAGCAACACCCATATCCAAAGCAGACTTTTTAGATTTTATAATGGCGCGCAGCAAGGAATTTGGCAGAGCCATACAAGCAGAATACGGCGAGGGATTCACCGTAGAACGTCACATCGGAATAGAAAATTTAATGCAGTTGAAATAAATTACCAAACTTTACTGATGTCTTCGCACCAAGCATCCACTAAAGCCATTTCTTCTTTGCCTACAAATCCTTTTTCTGTAAGCATGGTATAGCAAGTACGTAAGTCTTCTAACATGTTTTCTTTACCACCTTTAATATTTAAATTTTCTAATTCTCTACAAATCTTTGCATTATTCAAATATCCAGGAATTTCATCTTCAAAATCTTTCATCAAGTTGTGTTGATTACGTTCTTGCCAAACAGTAGCCTCATGGTACAAGATAGACCATCCGTTTGCCCAAGCAATACGCTGTGCAACATAACTGCGCCAAATATCTGTCATACGGAAGCTGCAATACGCTGGAAGGTATAATAAAGGAAACGCCTCCTTATACCAATATGTATTTTGACTGTTAAAAGGACTCCAAGCACCGTTACCTAATGCCAAGTTCATACCTTTATTGAAATTTAATGGTAATGGATAAGCTAAACGATAAACCGCATCTACATCTGGATTTTCATCAGCCAAGCCTTGTTGGATAGGGCAAATGATATTTTTTAATTCAAAATTGGAGAGGGGTTTAGAAGTTTTTTGAAGTTCTTCTAAAGGTAAACCACGAGGCCATATAAATTTGTCACTGAAATAGTTATATACATTTACCCAACCTTGTTCTTTAATGTCATAGGCACTTACTGTTCTTGATTTTTCTTTCCAAAATTCAGCTCTTGGTAAGTTGTCGTCATCCGTTTCTACTATTTCTAGTGTTCCATTTTGTAAAGCAATAATATATCCGATATTTTTCCTTGCATAATGTCTTGTAGGACATATTTTTGCATATTTTGAATCAAGTGTTAGTTGACGATCTACAGACCAATAGTCACACCCGTTTATTTTAAATTTATCCGGAGATTTAGTATCACCAATTAAAATAAAATTGAAATTTCTTTCAGTGCATTCTTTAGCAAATGTATGTAACACTTCTAAGGTATCTGCAGCAATAGATGTTATAATTAAAGATTTATCTGACATGTTTATTTTATTGTTAATGAGTTAATTATGTTATATCGTAGGAGTGTTTCCTTTAATCCTTTCAAAGAAATAATAAAGCAGTGTTTGACGTGCATTTTTAATAGCTGATGGCGAAACCCTTGGTGATGGTGCTTGATAGTGAATTGGAACTTCAGCTGTTCTGTGTTTTCTTAAAAGATATTTTACTTCTGTTTGGTAAAAATGTGCTTTAGATTTAAGTGGATACTCTAATAATTTCCCGATAATAGCTCTGTGAAATCCTTGAAAACCGGAAGTCATATCGTATAACTTTGTGCCTAGCAGCATGTTAGCCAAAATAGTTCCAACTTTACTTAACATACGCCTATTAAATGGAGAATCACCCATTGAGCCGTCTTTAATAAATCTGGAACCGAAAGCGACTTCATTTCCTTCATTCAATACTCGTAAATACATGGGAATAGCACGAGGATCATGACTTAATCCGGCATCCATTTCTATTATAATATCGTGGCCACGGTCATAAGCTACTTTAAACCCAATGAGATAGGCATCTACTACATTTTTATTATCTGGAGCCCATATAACCTCGAAACGATTATCTTTTTTCTCTAAATCACGTGCTAATTCGAGTGTTTTATCTTTAGAAGCTTTATCAATGACAAAATATATTTTTCCGGTACCAATAACGTCCATTACACGGCTAAGTAACTCTACAAAAGGCTTAAAATCTTGTTCTTCGTTAGCCATAGGTATGGTTGCAGCCCAGTCAGTATATAAATACATATAGTATAAAAATTTGTGTTTATTATTAAAAACCGTAAAAATAGTTTAAATATTGTATTATTAGTACGTTGAATTTGATATAAATTTGTAATTAACAATTTCTATGAGTGAAATACAGCCCAATAATCCATTACATGGTAAAACCTTATTGCATCTTCTTAAAGAGTTAGAAGAATATTATGGTTGGGATTTAATGGGTCGATATATTCCCATCCGATGTTTTACCCACCAGCCAAGTTTGGCATCTAGTTTAAAATTTTTACGTAAAACGCCGTGGGCACGCAAAAAGGTTGAAGCACTTTATTTGGATATGGTACATGAGCTTGGAAATCAATAATTAATGTTTTAACACACTAGTCCGTTTGTCCTATAATTTATATTATGTTAAATAGGGTTTTTGGAGTTTATGTTTCGTATTATTTAAAAAACAAGAGTTTAACCCAATTGTGCTAATATAGGTTCTTTTGCGACCAGTTTTCTGTTTTAGTTATATTTTAATCTTTCCTAAATCGTTTGTATTGGTCGTAAGCATAAAATTTGAGGTATTCGCCAGCTTGAATACGCTTTTGAATATCGCGCCAAAATTTAGGGTCAAATATTTGTTCATGTTCAGCTAAGAAAATTTCTCCTATCGGGCCATCAGGTGCCATAAATGCTTTAAATTCTTCCGGGAAAACATCATTTTGTTCAGCTGCTATCATATCAAAATTTCCTCTTGTATCATCTTCCTCTAATAATTGTGGCAAACGTCTGAAGCGCATTTCCGTTACTTTTCCAATTTCGTCATAATCGTAAAATATAACGCGACCATGACGGGTGACGCCAAAATTCTTCAATAATAAATCGCCAGGGAAAATATTGGCAGCTGCTAATTCTTTTACACAAAATCCGTAATCTAAAATGACACGACAAAGATTTATTGGATTCGTTTCATTTTGAAGATATAAATTCAGTGGTGTCATCCTTCGTTCTATATATACATGTTTTATTAATACTATATCATCGTAAAATTCCACACTATCTTTGCACGTGTCTTGTAATTCTTTTATAAGTTCAAAAGAAAAAAGGTTTCTTGGAAATTGCAGATTTTCAAAAAGATGGGCATAGGCCATTCTTCCTACTCTATCATTAATTTCTACTTCTTCGTATTTTTTTACCACAAAATCTCGGGTACAATTTTTTGGTGCTTCAAATCGGTCTCGAATAATTTTAAAAACAAAGTTGTAATATTTCAGCGTAAATACTGCCATTACCATCCCTTTTATTCCGGGTGCTATAATAAATTTATCGTCGTGGTTATAGATATAGTTCATCAAATCTCGGTACAAAATAGTTTTTCCATGCCGATAATATCCAATGGCATCATACAACTCCCCTATGGTTTTATGCGATAACATGGATTTTAGGTAATCGATAAGTTGTGCTGGATATTTGGTGTAAACAAAGAATGAAGCACGCGTAAAACTGAAAATGATACTCATTTCAGCAGGGATATAAATTACTGAATCTACTACAATTCCTTTGTCTTCATTTAGTAATGGAATAACCAATGGCATAGTCCAGTTTTTATAAAACAAACGACCTATTATAAAAGCACCTCTATTTCTGTAAAAAACAGGCTTTAGTACCTCTACCCTTTCTAAAAATAGATTTGATTTTTGGTGTATTATGGTAGGTGCCACTTCATCAAATATAAGTTGTGCGTCGCGGTCTAAATCTTCAAATGGTACATTAAATTTAAAATATTGAAGAATTTGTTTAATGGCAACTTTAGAAAAATGCGTACATTCTATAGTGTCATATATTTCTTCATTAGCACTTTTTACTGGTTTATAGTCTGTATAATCAAAAAATTCGTAATCAGAATTAAAACTGACATTTGCAAATACTTTACGGGTAATGGAATTGTAGAACGTTTCTGAATTTAACTTGTGTGGTTTTTCATTTATTACTTCAGAAAATGCTGTTTTTATGGCTTTCCAATAGGAAATATTAGTAAAATCGTCAACAAGAAATATTTGAGTATCGGCAACTACTTCCTTCACAAATTTACCATATAATCTATATCGTTCTTGTTGCTGGTTAAACAAATGCAGGTATTCTTTTTTTTCAAAACATCCTTGTGCGCATAATGTGATATCATTAAAGGTATTGAGCAGTACATCGTATTTTTGTGCGATATTTAATGCTACATTGTGTACTATTTCACGGTTTATCATTTATTGTATTATTTTTAAGACTTGAAATTAAGCATAAGCAATAACGTAGCCTAAATTTTGAGCAGATAATTTTAATAATTCTACAGATGAATATAGAAGAAATTAGAACATATTGTTTAAACAAAAAAGGTACTACTGAGTGTTTTCCGTTTGACGATGATGCACTGGTATTTAAAGTAATGGGGAAAATGTTTTTATTGATTTCTATTTCTGCTCCAAATTGCTGCATTAATGTAAAATGCAATCCGGAGCTAGCCATACAACTTAGAGAAAAATATGATGATGTGCAACCGGGTTATCACATGAATAAAAAAATGTGGAATACTGTTACGTATTCAGGGGCTTTTTCTGAAAAAGAATTTTATGCTATGATAGATCATTCTTACGATGAAGTGGTAAAAGGATTAACAAAGAAAGATAGAAAAGCTTTAAACGATTTATAATGAATTTTAAAAAAATAGTTATTGCATTTCTGATTTTATTATATATGTATAATAACACAAATGCACAATCTATTGTTATAGATTCTTTGTTTCGGTCTAAAGATATTTACAACACATTAAAGGAAAAAAATAACGCATATTTTAAAGAAAAAACATTTGTAGTATCTATAAAAAACAATTCACTATATAATACGCAATTGTACATAAGTATTATAAATCCTACTATTGATAAAATTGATTTTATAAACGCTGGTGATACCATAACTTTAGGCGATTATTTACCTTACACAAAACGGGTATTTAAACATCCAAATATTGTATATCCGTTATTTTTAGAAAATGGAAAACTGGCTCATTTAAAAATAATTGTTCATAATCCATATTCCCATCCTTTGAATTTTCGTATAAATATTTCTACAGAAAATTCTTTTATACAAACTACAAACCATGATAATTTCTTTAATGGAGTTTTTTACGGTATTGTATTTATGTTTTTACTTTTACTTATCTGTATTTATATTTTTAGTAAGAGTAATTTTTTTATTCTATATTTCATTATAAATGTGTTTACACTATTATTTATTATGCTAAATAATGGAACAGGATATCAATATATTTGGTTTTTCTCTGCATTTATTCAAAAGTATATAGTCGCATTTCTTGCTGTGGGTTATCTTACAGTTCATATTATTTTTATTCGTGCTTTTTTTGCAATGCAATTAAGAAAATTGTCTAAATATTTATTGAATACTTTCTTAGTAGTTGTGCTACTATTTGGGGCAGTGTTATTGATGAAAATATACAACAAAGATGTGCTGAATTTACCCGGGAAATATTTTTATTTATTTATCTACAGTGCTTATATTTTATATGGAATTATGGTGTTGATATTAAGTATTTATGCCTATATAGAAACAAAAAGTAGAGAAGCAATTTGGGTTTTTATCGGTATGATATTACAACTATTTAGTTGGGTTATTTTTATCAATAATGAATTTGTTGACATCCGATGGTTAAACCCGATTGATGCAATATATTTTTATAAAAGTAACATATACGTCCCACATTTGACGTATGGAATTTATCTATTAGAAATATTTGTAGTTACCATTTTTATTGTTTTCAATTATCATAATCTTATTCGAATAAATAATTTATCTGCAAAGCGATTAGAATTTTTACAAAATAGAAATATCAATACTTTTGTTTTAGGACAAGAAGAAGAGCGGAAGAAAATATCCAAAGAAATTGAAAATGATATTTCTGTTGATATACAAATTTTAAGGATAGTAATCTCCGTATTTCATCCTGAAAATGATGAGAAACAAATAATACCTGCGGTACTTGCAGAATTAGATAGAACACTCGATGATATAAAAAATATTACTGATAATTACGTTGCACCAGATATACAAAATATGAAATTAAAACAATTGATAACTACAGCTACTGATAAGTTATATGCAAGTATTAAAACGGACTATTTGTATAATAATTTACCGGACAAATTTCAGTTGACCTCAATTGCAAACATCAATATTTATAGAGTGTTTCAAGAAATTTCAAATAATATTATAAAACATTCTGGCGCTACATTAGTGCAAATTATTACAACAATCGACAATAAAACATTGCAAATAAAAGTGGTAGATGATGGAAATGGATTTGATGATAATATTACACAAAATAAAGGGATAGGATTGATGAATATTGAATCGAGAATTAATAGTTTATATGGCAATTTTTATATACTTTCCAATGCAAGCGGCGGCACTACTATTCATTTAATTTTAAAACTAAAAGATATAAGTTGAAAATAATTTCTTATATATTATTGCTGTTTTTTTCCTTGTTTTATTTGAATGAAACGAAAGGCGAAAATTCTGTGTTTATTATTAACCATAAAATGCGTTGCCAACCAGCATCTGATAAATTAGTAGCTATTAGAGAGTCGGCAGATACTTCTGAATATAAATTACAAATCTTGAATACGGAACATACCACGCAATCCGTTTTATTAGAAATTCCTATTCAGCAGATTGATAAAATAACCCTCACTCAATATGAGCAAAATAAAAAAATAAAAGAATATGCATTTGTTTCAAAAAAATTTAGACAACGTATTTACTATGATAGAAATATTGTGTTTTCATTTAATCTAATTCCGAATAAAATAAATACTATCACCTTAAAATATAATAATAATGATATCCATAATTACTTCAAACCGGATATTCTTATTTGGAAAAAAGATGCTAAAATAACGCGTACCGAAGCATTAGAACTTACACGCGGAACGCTGTATGGCATTTTAATTTTATACTCATTTATTTGTTTATTGCTAACCTTGTTCTTAAAAGCAAAGAATTATTATTACTATCTCTTTTATCTTGTTTCCGGCATATTTTATTTGTTTGTAAAAAATAATTTCGGGTATGAATTATTATGGCCAAATTATCCTGTTTTAGACATCTTTATGAAAAAAATGATGTTGTCGGTTTATCTAATTACATCCATTTTATTTTTACGTGGATTTATTCGAAAACGGGTACAACTACCGCAGCTGGAGAAAGTTTTAAGCATATTTATTTATGTTAGTATATTACTTATAATTGTTTCATTTGTTGTTGGTTTATTAAGTGTTCGGGCGCAACATACTTTTATCATAATTCAAAATGTATTTGCAATTCTTTGTTTAAGCACTGTGCTCCTTACTTTTGTTTTTGTTTATTTCAATACTAATGATCGTTCATTAGTACTATTTTCATTGCTTTATTTTGCCTCCATTTCTTTCTTTCTCTTTTATCCGCAACCCGAATTTGGTAGCGGCGTATTTGGTGTTTATTTCGGACAAATATATACGTATAGCAATGCCTTTATTATTGCTACAATTATCTGTGTTTATGTCGTTTATCGCGTTATACAAATTATTAGAAACAACGACAAACTAAAGAAAGAAGTAGGAATTATGAATGCCAATAATAATTTCTCGCTTATTGGCGGGCAACAAAATGAACGGATGAGAGTAGGTAGAGAATTACACGATGGAATTGGTATAATGATGTCGGCAGTAAAAATGAAAATTTCAACAATAAAACCAAATAACAAAGAAGAACAAAATGAACTAAACGAATTAACCGATGAGATTGATTTAATTTGTAATAATATCCGCACCTATTCCCATACGCTCCTATCTCCTACTCTGAAAAAATTTGGATTACAGGCAGCTTTAAAAGATTTGTTTGAAAATTTTAAATTACAAAATAACCTCTCCTACAATTACAATATTCCCGCTTCACTTGCACCTGTTTCTCAGCAGTTGATTTATGATGTTATCCGAAAATATCTTCATTATTTCTCCTCTCACAAGCCGGTACAACTCACTTTCAGTATTTATGTCATCAGCTCGATAAATGAAGCACAAATAAGAATACAATACACAGGTGCAAATATCGATACCAATCATCCCGACATAAAGTATATTATCTCCATTATAGATTTATTGAACGGGAAATATCAAATGAATTTATTAAATGCGTGGAATTTTCGTTTGGTTTTAGAGTTTCCGGTATTAATAGAGCATCAAAAATCGGTTTCTAATTCAGGATAATCATGTTTAAATGCTGCAATACTTTTTTCTGTAAACACCATAAAATCTCGCTGTTCCTGCGTATTCGGATGTTTGATACGATGCTGTAAAAGAAGATTTATTTTTTCAATTCGTTTATTTATTTGCACTGTATTTTCCTCAAAATAGGTATCTCCGAATCGTTTCCAAATATATTTGATGGCTACTTTATTTGGGTGCAACATATCTTCTTCATAAAAACGATAATCTCGAAGTTCGTCCATCATTATTTCATAAGCAGGAAAATAATGTATATTCGGATGTAATGAAATAAGTTGGTGCACAGCTTCAATCAAAATACTTTTACTGCGTTGGTTTTCCATCGCGCCATCGCGCCAGTGCCGCACCGGAGACACCGTAAATATTACTTGTTTCCCTTGTAATAATCCGGCAATAGAGGTATATTCTTTCACAATTTCTCCAACAGAAAGTAGCCGCTTTTTAAAAGTATTTCCGGGTAATTTATGACAATTTGCCACTACCCTATCCGTTTCCTTATGTTCATACACATAAGCGGAACCAAAAGTAATTATTATAATTTCAGAAGAATATAAATGCGCATTTGCATTTTGTACAGCATTATTTATTGTCAATAACGTTTCTTCTTTTTCCACAGAGGAAAAAGAACCATGAAAATCGAAAGAAAAAAACAATTCATTTTTACGTACTAAACTTTCTTCTGTATATGATTTTTTTTCTGCAATTATTTTTATCGAATTAAAAATTGAAATTGGATTGTAAATAATTCCAAACGGATTTGAAAATGCCTTAAATTGGAACTGTCGTAAATAATTTCCAATATTTTCTGTAAAACACGAACCTAATAATAAAATGCTGCGGTTGTGCTTTAGCAGAAAATCTGATTTAGGTATGTCAAAAGTTGTTCGAAAATCCATTTTGTGAAAATGCGCTGTTAAATGTACGACAAAGTTACTTTTTTTTATTTTTTGGAAAGAAATTTGCTATACTTGAATTATGTATCGATACATTTGGTTATTTATTGTTTTTTTTATGCTGAAAACATTTTCAGCACAAGCCATTATTTATGAAGATAAGATTATTTCGCCTGCAATAAAATCTGTTCAGCTTTTTCCTAAAGGTGCAGATATGGCGATGCCAATTTTAAATATGAATAAAGGGGAAACCTTAGAATTACATTTTGACGATTTATCCGGAAAACCCAAAAATTATTACTATACCGTAGTACAATGCCATAATGATTGGACGCCAACCTCTATGAATATTATGGAATACGTGGACGGATTTACAGAAGCCAACATTAACGATTATGATTATTCCAATGGAACGAAAGTACCTTATGTGCATTATAAATTAGAATTTCCAAACAACGACATGCAAATCAACCGTTCTGGAAATTATGTTTTATTAGTGTATGAAAATAGCAAAGACAATCCAATTTTTATAAAACGATTTATGATTGCAGAAGCAAAAGTGACGATTGATGCCAATGTAGTTTATCCAAGAAATATAAGCCAGCGAAATTTTTATCAAGAAGTAATTTTTAAAGTAAATACCAAAGGATTTTTGATTGATAATGCACAAATGGAAATAAATGCTACCGTGCTGCAAAACTATAGATGGGATAATGCAAAAATAAACGTAAAACCACAATTCTATGCTGTTAATGAACTCAATTTTGACTTAAACGGCACGCTAATTTTTCCATCTACAGGAAGAGAATTTCGTTATTTTGATATGCGCTCACTTCGTTTTCGCGGACAAAATATCAGGGCATTTGATATTAGAGATAATGAAAATGATGTGTATTTATTATACGATAGACCAACACCGCCCAATGCCTATCAAATTACTAAAGATTTAAACGGACAGTATTATATTGATAATTTAGACAATCCATATTACAACACAGGTGCTGACTATGCGAATGTACATTTTAATTTAGATATGGGAGGCACGCTAACGAATGGAAATTTTTATGTTTTAGGAGCATTTAACAATTGGAAATGTGATTCTACTTCTCAATTGTATTATGATGCAACAGATAAAAGCTATACTACAGATATCTTACTTAAACAAGGAATGTATAATTATACGTATGTTTTTAAAAGTAACTTAGATAATTCCATCAATCCATTTATGACAGAAGGCAATTATTTAGATACCGAAAACGATTATACTATATTACTATATTATACTCCTTTTGGGGAACGATATGATAGATTAGTGTCTGTTAAATTTATAAATTCAATTATAAACCGATATTAATGAGCACTACGAATAATTTTGAAAAAGGAGATTTATTAATAGCAGAACCGTTTATGAAAGATTCAAACTTTAAACGCACTGTTACACTAATTTGCGAACACGACGCTGAAGGTACTATCGGATTAGTTTTAAACCGTCCTTCTATTTTTAAAATTAATGAAATGATACCCAACTTTCCAGCTTTTCAAGGTGAAGTATATTATGGAGGACCTATCGGAATGGATAGATTAAATTATATACATTCTTACGGAGATATGCTTCCAAATTCTTTTCATATAAAAGATAATTTATATTGGAATGGCGATTTTGATCGACTAAAATCATTGATTAAAGAAAAGAAAATTTTACCACACAATATTAGATTTTTTGCTGGCTACGCTGGCTGGGGCGCAGGACAATTAGAAGATGAAATACAAGAAAAAAGTTGGATAATATCAAAAAATTACCCTGAAATTTTTAAGATGAGTGAGTATATGTGGCACGATGTATTGGTGAAAATGGGTGGAGAAAATAAACTTATCGCTACATTGCCAGAAGACCCTACTTTAAATTAAAATTTAATTCGTAAATTCGGTGAAACTGAATTTATGAAGATAATATATACTTATATCTGTATCCTTATTTTATTTAACTATACAGCAAAATCTAACGAAATAATAAATCGCTGCGGAACTGACGCAGTAATACAGCAAGATTTTAAAAATCATCCTATAATTCATGATGCATATTTACGGCAAATTAATAATGCAGTAAATAGCATCTCGGCCTATGATACCGCTAGAGCAAATACAGATTCTATTTATACGGTACAAGTAGTTGTACATATTGTTTATTTAAATGATAATAAATACGAAAACATTCCCGATGATATTGTTCGTTCGCAGATTGATGCATTAAATAGAGATTATAATTTATTAAATGAAGACACTGCCAATTTGCGATCAATTTTTAAGCCTTTTCAGGGAAATGCAAAAATAAAATTTGAATTAGCAACAAAAACGCCCAGTGGAACGCCTACTAACGGTATTACGCGAACCAAAGGACAATTAGGAACTTTAACCGGTTGGTCGCCATTGAGCAATCCTCTTTTATATGCTCTGAATATTGAAGCCGTAAAATCAGATTATTTGCCAGGGGTAGATTCTAAAGGGAAAACATCTTGGAATACAGCAAAGTATATAAATATTTGGGTGTGTGATTTAAATGTGGAAAATAGAAAATGTAAAACATGTTTGAATGTTTGTGATACATGTGGTACGCTATTAGGTATTGCTACACCTCCGTCAAATGCAATAAACTGGGGGCCATTAGCTTTAGAAAAAGGTGCTAATGATGGCATAATTATTGATTTTAGAGGTTTTGGTCAGCGTAATTGGTTTGCCCGAGACTCTGCTTCTCATCGTTTTTTAGAGTTTTATGCCAAAGGCAGAACGCCAGTACACGAAGTGGGACATTATTTAGGATTGCAACATACTTGGGGAAATGTAATACCTGTTTTAACTCCAGATGGATGTGCCGTAGATGATTTTATAGATGATACTCCTGAAGAATTGCAAGCATTTGCAGCTAATCTGGTAAAAGGCACGCTTAATCCTTGTGATACAAGTATAAATACCTGTACAAAAACATATTTAGGAGTTGATTTTCCTGATATGTTTGAAAATTATATGGATTATTCCACAGACTTATGTTATAATTTATTTACAAAACAACAAGTAAATTTAATGCGATATAATTTGTTAACGCGCAGAACAGGTTTAATTACCAAACGAGAAGTTGCTCCGAATATCACCACAAGTCTAAAATATAACTCAACTAACATAAATGGAATTACCGTTTATCCTAATCCTGCAACTGCACAATTAAATATACAATTAGATAAACCTTTTTCTTACGATGTACAGTTGGATATAGTAGATCTTAAGGGCACTTTAGTGTATAGCAATAATATTTACCACGGTAATACTAACTACACTATAAATATTAGTCAGTTACCAGCTGCTATGTACTTGCTTCGAATAACTGAAAATGGAAGTATGAAATATTTGAAATTTATGAAACAAGAATAATTTAAAATCGTTGAAATTTATCTAGCTAACTTAAACAGTAAGTCTAATAATTTATTGATGTGTCAATAATAGCCTTTAATTTTTTAGTATGGATATGTTGTAATTTCTTCTCTTCTATTTTATTTACTTCTACAATTCCACGCACAGCATTAGTTAAGAAAATTTCTTCTGCCTCTAATAGCATTTTGGGAGTAATAGATTGCTCTTGAATATTTAAACTTTGATGCAATAAAAACGCACGAAAAACGCCTGAAACTGGTGCATCTGACAAGGGTGGTGTAAATATTTTGTTCCCTTTTATCATAAATAAATTAAAAATAGGAGCGTCAGCAATGGTGAAATTTTCATTTAATACAACTGCTGTGTCAAAATTATTTTTGTTTGCAAATTCTTGCGCTTGATGATAAATTGTACGTTCTGAAGTTTTTAAATTACAATATGAATTTATCTTTTTAAATTGCTGTCTGTAAATTGTAATACTCAATGTTTGCTGCACATCTGACGGTAAAAGCATAGATGAGGACTGCCATTGTATTTCATTTTTATTTACTAATTTGGTTACTTCTAATCGCAATCTATAATCAGTAATTTTATTTTTTGATTGTTCTAAATGTATAAGTTCTTCTACTTTGTCTGTAATTTCATTTTCAGTAATTTGAACACCCAATTTATTCAAACTTGTCTTTAAACGCTCAATATGTAATTCTAATAAAACAGACTTTCCTCCTATTATTTTTATCGTTTCTATTAAGCCGAAATTTGTCATTAAAATACAGGAAAATTATTTAGCAAAATGATTGAATAGCATAATAAAATAATAGACAATCATGCTGCCGTCATACACTACTTTTATGTTCCATTTATCTACTTTATCCGCTTTTGTAAAGGTGTATCCTTGCAATAAAATAGTCAGCAGTATCAATCCAATAATAGCTGTTTCGTGTAAATAAATATGTGTGATACTTCTCCAGTTTTCTATCATATACACATAAACCAATAAGATGATATGTACAATTCCGATTATCAAGCCTATAATTTTTGAATTTTTAATTCCCACTACCGACGGTATTGTTTTAGTTCCGGTAAGTTTATCGCTTTCTGCATCGTTAATATCAAAAGGTAAAGTGATATAAAAAATAAACACTAATTGTAATATCCAAACCAATAAAATATCTCTCCTATCGTTAAATAAAATTCCTGTTTCTGTAAATGGCAAAATCACAGAGGTTGTACTCCAAACAAAGGCGATTAAAAATATCTTTACAAAAGGGAAATCACGCAAACGGGTATCTATTCCGAATGGTTTTAAAAATGGTATCGGATATAATACGGAAAAAAAACCGGTGATACATAAAACTAAAATGGTGAGCGGCTTTAAAAACAATGTAGCAATAATTGCAATTAGTAAAGAAATCGCCATTGTAACTGGTGTAAAATTGGGATATTTATCAAATAATTGAACTACCCATTCTTTTTTATTATTATACACTCCTTTTTTATAATATACCCATCTGCTTACTTGATATACAAACCAAGTAGAAAAAAATACTTGTACGGATAGTATCCAAAATGAAGGTGCATAAATATCTAATAAAAATATTGAAGCCCACATGAATGCAACGGCTGCAAATGCAATAAATAAATTTGTTTCAATAAGTAGTTTTATAATTCGGAGCATAAAAAAACCTGTAAGATTGCTTACAGGTTCAAGTTACAATTTATTTTGAAATAAATATCATAGAATACTTGCTGTTAATGCAAGTATTTTAATTTCATTTTAGGACTTATTTTTTTCAATGTTTCAAAAATTAATTTAATTACATCCTCCACATCTGATTTAGCTACTGTTTCGACAGTTGTGTGCATGTATTTTAAAGGCAATGAAATTAATGCACTCGGAACACCGCCACCATTATAAGCAAATGCATCGGTATCTGTACCAGTTACACGGCTGGCAGCATCGCGCTGTATAGCTATTTTTTCTTTTTCAGCAGTGTCCAAAATGAGTTCACGAATAATACTATGAACTGCTGGAGCATAAGTAATTACGGGACCTTTGCCGCACTTAAATTCTCCATGCTCCTTTTTGTCTATCATTGGTGTTGTGGTATCATGGCAAACATCAGTTACTATAGCAATATTAGGATTTATTTTACGAACTATCATTTCTGCACCGCGCAAGCCTACTTCTTCTTGTACCGAATTGCATATATATAATCCAAATGGAAGTTTAGTTTTACTTTCTTTAAGTAACCGTGCTACTTCAGCAATCATAAAACCACCCATTCTGTTATCTAAAGCTCTGCCTGTATAATATTTTTTATTTAAAAGCATTAATTCATCTTCATACGTTATTACGCAGCCTACGTGTATTCCCATTTTTTCTACTTCCGCTTTGTTTGAAGCTCCAACATCTATGGTAATGTTTTTTATAGTCGGTGCGGTGTCTTTAGAAATATCACGTAAGTGAATTGCAGGCCATCCGAAAATTCCTTTTACGATACCCTTTTTTGTATGGATATTTACCCTTTTGGATGGCGCAATAATATGGTCAGAACCGCCATTTCGAATTACGTTTATCATTCCATCTTCACTGATATAACTTACAAACCATGAAATTTCATCGGCATGTGCTTCAATTACTACTTTAAACTCCGCTTGAGGATTTACCACGCCATATACTGTTCCGTAATGGTCAACGTGGTATTCGTCGATGTATGGTTTTATGTAATCTAACCAAATTTTTTGCCCCTCTGCTTCAAATCCTGTCGGCGAGGCATTGTTTAGGTATTTGAATAAAAAACCTTCCGCCTTTTTGTCTATTGAATACTTCATTTATATACTTTTTATGCTAAATAGTAAATTATTTCAGATTGCAAACTTAATATATTTATATTAAAACGAAAATAAATTAACTAAATATAAGAGAATTAAAGGCTTACGTAGCACATTTAAACGAAAATAAGGATAAAAGAGAAAAATGGATTGTAAATCAACGCTATTACAACGGAATATTTCCATGCTTTTTCTTTGGTGAATTCACCACTTTATTTTCCAGCATTTTTAAAACTTTTATAAGTTTAATTCTAGTGTCTTCTGGCTTTATCACTTCATCAATAAATCCGCGTGCTGCCGCTTTATATGGATTTGCGAATGTTTCGGTATATTCTTCTACTTTTTCTTGTAATTTTTGCTCCGGTTTTTCTGCTTTTTTTATTTCATTTTTAAAGATGATTTCTGCTGCACCTTTCGGTCCCATTACAGCAATTTCTGCCGTAGGCCATGCAAAATTCATATCGGCACCAATATGCTTAGAGTTCATCACATCATAAGCACCACCATAAGCCTTACGAGTAATTACTGTTATTTTTGGTACTGTTGCTTCGCTCAAAGCATAAAGTAGTTTTGCTCCATTGGTAATTATACCATGCCACTCTTGATCAGTTCCGGGTAAAAATCCGGGAACATCAACAAATACGACCAATGGAATATTAAATGCATCGCAAAAACGAGTAAACCTCGCTCCTTTTCTGGAAGAATTGATATCCAAAACTCCCGCTAAATAAGCAGGCTGGTTCGCTACTATGCCGATGCTGCGACCAGCAATGCGGGCAAAACCTACTACTATATTTTCAGCAAAATCTTTGTGTACTTCCATAAAGGAACTTTCATCTACGGTATTTGCAATTACATCGCGAATATCATACGGCTGATTGGGGTTTTCTGGCAATATCGTTGCCAATTTCTCTCGAATTTCAGTGCCATCTGAAGTGTATGAATACACCGGAGCAACCTCTTCACAGTTCTGAGGCATGTAGCTTAACAACTGTTTTATTTGCTGAATGCAGGCTACTTCATTTTTTGCAGTAAAATGCGTTACACCACTTTTAGTGGCATGTGTTTGTGCGCCACCAAGTTCTTCTGAGGTTACTTCTTCGTGTGTTACTGTTTTTACTACATTGGGTCCGGTTACAAACATATACGAAGTATTCTCTACCATTAAAGTAAAATCTGTCATAGCTGGAGAATAAACAGCACCGCCAGCACATGGTCCCATAATAGCAGAAATTTGTGGTACTACACCTGAAAATTGAACATTGCGATGAAAAATATCGGCATATCCGCCTAAGGATACTACTCCCTCTTGGATACGAGCACCTCCAGAATCATTTAAGCCAATTACCGGTGCACCAGTTTTTGCTGCCAAATCCATTATTTTACATATTTTTTCGGCATGTGTTTCAGAAAGCGAACCACCAAATACAGTAAAATCTTGTGAGAATACATATACCAATCTACCGTTTATTGTTCCATATCCGGTAACAACGCCATCACTTAAATATTTTTCTTTATCAATGCCAAAATCCGTTGCACGGTGCGTAATCAACATCCCCAATTCTTCAAAACTACCCGAGTCTAGTAATAATTCTACTCTTTCTCGAGCAGTTAATTTTCCTTTTTTATGTTGGTCGTCGATGCGCTTTTGTCCACCGCCTAAATGTGCTTCTTGTTTTTTAAGTTCTAATGCCTGCAATTTTTGTTTATGTGTCATAAACGCAAAAATAAGGTTTAAATGTAAATGTAATATGAAGTAGATAATTTATTTTAAGAATATACCTTTTGTTAAAAATCAACTTTAATTCTATTCTCTAATTGGTACGTTAGTTTCGTTACTGCGCCTTCAGGTGGGCGAGAATCGTAATTGAGTTGAAAAATTAAACCAAATGATACTATTTTACTGATTTTAAAGTTCAACATATTCCCTGATGAAATCCTATAACTTTTGTTTATATCTAATCTGGGTTGATAATAGGTTGTACTTACGATTTCAACAGTTTTTAATGGTCTTAAACTAAAACTTAAATAACCACTAAACCGACCTTGAAATTCTTTTTGTGTTCTATTTGTATTTTCATCATATTCCAACATATACAATGTTCCAATGTATGTTTTAAATTTTTCTAATTGTACTATTTTAAAACGCGGGCCTGTACCCAGTAAAAATCTGATTCTTATTCCATTGAGTTTATTATATTGTACTTGTGTGAAAGCTTCCCAACGCACCCAATCTTTTATTTTATAATTATATCTAAAATGAAAAAATCCGGAATTGGCTACATTTTCACTTTTTGTTTTTAGTAAATCTATACTACCTAATATTAGGTATAAGCTTTTCTTTGATTTATACTGTATATGAAGTGTATTGTTGAATATAAAGAAATTATTAGCTTGTTTTCCAAACATAAATCCCATATTATAACTTCCTTTCCAGCCTATTGTATCAGTTGTAAATCGCTTTCCTTCTATATTCACAATTTGTGCGCTAACAGACAGAAAATGAAGTATGAATACTAAAAAAACAATTTTTTTCATCTCTAACAAAAATAAGGTATTTAGAATTTAACATAAAAAAAACGCATTTATTTAGAACATGTCTAAATAGCAATTGTTTTATATAAAGTATTGAAGTAATTTTGTACCCAATATTTGGTAACATATAATTAAAAATTGTTATGTCTGAGACACAAGATGAAATATTAGAAGACGTTGTTAACTCCGAATATAAATACGGTTTCGTTACAAATATAGATGCAGAAAATGCACCTCCTGGGATTAATGAAGATATTATTCGGTTTATATCTGCAAAAAAAGAAGAACCCGAATGGATGTTGGAATGGCGGTTAAAAGCGTTTAAGGAATGGCAAAAAATGTCGGAACCCAATTGGGCGAATGTACATTTTCCAAAAGTAGATTTTCAAAACATCATTTATTATTCTGCTCCAGTAGCAAAAAAAGAACTCAATTCTCTAGATGAGGTTGACCCTGAATTATTGAAGACATTTGAGAAATTGGGAATTTCAATTGATGAACAAAAGCGTTTATCTAATGTAGCTATCGACGTTGTTTTTGATTCCGTTTCTGTAAAAACAACCTTTCAAGAAGCATTAAAAGAAAAAGGAATTATTTTCTGCTCTATGAGCGAAGCGATACGTGAACATGGTGATTTAGTAAAGAAATACATTGGCTCTGTAGTTCCACAAAAAGACAATTTTTACGCTGCATTAAATAGTGCTGTATTTTCTGACGGCTCATTTTGTTATATTCCGAAAGGTGTGCGTTGCCCAATGGAATTGAGTACTTATTTCCGTATCAACTCGGCGGGTTCAGGACAGTTTGAGCGTACTTTGCTAATTGCAGATGAAGGTGCTTATGTATCCTATTTAGAAGGTTGTACAGCACCACAGCGCGATGAAAACCAATTGCATGCTGCTGTTGTAGAATTAATAGCAATGGATAATGCTGAAATAAAATACTCTACAGTACAGAATTGGTATCCCGGAGATAAAGAAGGCAAAGGTGGTGTTTATAATTTTGTAACTAAGCGTGGAATGTGCAAAGGGAATAGCTCTAAAATATCGTGGACACAAGTGGAAACCGGCTCTGCTATTACATGGAAATATCCAAGCTGTATTTTAGCCGGCGATAATTCAATCGGAGAATTTTATTCTGTTGCTGTTACCAATAATTTCCAACAAGCAGATACAGGAACCAAAATGATACATATTGGAAAAAATACTAAGAGTAGAATTGTTTCTAAAGGTATCAGTGCAGGGAAATCGCAAAACGCTTATAGAGGATTAGTAAAAGTGCATAAAAAGGCTGAAAATGCTCGCAATTTTTCGCAATGCGATTCCTTATTAATGGGAAATCTTTGTGGTGCACATACTTTTCCATATATCGAAGTAAGCAATAACACCTCTAAAATAGAACATGAAGCCACCACTTCAAAAATTGGTGAAGATATGTTGTTTTATTTCCAACAACGTGGTATAGATGAAGAAACGGCAGTAGCCATGATTGTAAATGGCTTTTGTAAAGAAGTAATGGATCATTTGCCGATGGAATTTGCAGTTGAAGCAAAGAAATTATTGGAAATAAGTTTGGAAGGAAGTGTTGGGTAAATCTATAATATGCGAATTAAATAATTAGCTATTATTGAATACGCAGAAATATTAGAACAACATAAAAAGTAGGTTACTGCAAGACAAATTTTGAAATCAGGAATATCAATTAGAATATACAATTGTCATAAAAAAATAATTACTAAAATAAATTCAATATCTAAAAACCAATTAGCTATTTCGCAAATTATCAAATAAACTAATTACTATCAATCATGCTAATAATAAACAACTTACATGCCTCTATCGAAGGGAAAGAAATCTTGAAAGGATTTTCATTACAAGTAAATGCAGGAGAAGTACATGCTATTATGGGGCCAAATGGGACTGGAAAATCAACTTTAGCCTCCGTATTAACGGGCAAAGACGGCTATGAAGTAACCGCAGGAACTGTAACCTTTAATGGGAAAGATTTATTTGAAATGGAACCCGAAGAACGCGCACAAGCCGGCATGTTTTTAGCTTTTCAATATCCAGTGGAAATACCAGGCGTAAGCAATGCCAATTTCTTAAAAGCTGCTGTCAATGAAATCAGAAAATCGAAAGGAATTGCTCCTATTGCTCCAAACGATTTTTTAAAAATGATGCGAGAGAAAATGGAATTAGTAGAAATGAAAAAAGATTTTATTTCTCGTGCAGTAAATCAAGGTTTTTCTGGTGGCGAAAAAAAACGAAATGAAATTTTCCAAATGGCAATGCTCAATCCGCAGTTAGCTATATTAGATGAAACCGATTCTGGCTTAGATATCGATGCACTAAGAATTGTTGCAAGTGGCGTAAATAAATTAAGAACTAATGAAAATGCATTTATCGTTATTACACACTATCAACGCTTATTAGATTATATCATTCCAGATTTTGTACATGTAATGTATAATGGAAAAATTGTAAAATCTGGACCAAAAGAACTTGCTTTAGAATTAGAAGAAAAAGGCTACGATTGGGTGAAAGAATTGGAAAACACTGTACTTTAAAATTCAAAAAATAAAATAATGATTGAAGCATTAAAAAACATAAAGTGTTCCGATATAAATAAACAAAATTCGTTGCAACATGCAATTGAACTTGGTATTCCATCTATGAAAAATGAAGAATGGAAATACACGTATTACAATAAAATATTACAACAAGGGTTTGTTCCAACACAAAATAACTCAAAGGATGCAGATATTGAAAACATCGATGACATTGTAACATTCATTGATGCAAATTCTGTTTCTTCCAACAAACTTATTTTCATAAATGGGTTCTTTCATAATGAATTATCGTCTTGGCAAAATCAACCGAAAATAAATTTTTGGAATAACAATAATACCACAGTTTCCGATTCTAACGATTTTTTATTGGAGCTAAATAATGCGTTATCAACAGATGGTGTTTTTATTGAAGTAGATAAAAATTTTATCCTACAAGATATAATCGAAATTTTCTATATCAATACAAATTCACCCGCAATAATAAATATCAAAAATAAAATTAAAGTAGGAGAAAATAGTCATCTGAAAATTGTTGAATATTATATCAATTTTGAAAATGCTCCAACGTATAATAATATAGTAACGGAAATAGATGTTGCTACATGCGCTCAAGTTGAATGGTATAAAATACAAGATGGCGGCGAGTTGTTCAACATTACCGACAATACACATATAACACAAGCAGCAAACTCTATTTGCAATGTTGCTACCATTACACTATCAGGAAGTATCATTAGAAATGTGCTGCAATTTGATGTAGATGGAGAACGATGCGAATCGCACATGAATGGTTTGTATTTACTTCAAAATAATATGCACGTAGATAATAGAACATTAATAAACCATAATGTCCCCAATTGTGAAAGCTATGAGTTATACAAAGGAATTTTAGATGGAAAATCTACCGGCGTTTTTAATGGAAAAATTAAAGTAAAACAAATTGCCCAAAAAACCAATGCGTTCCAAAATAACAGAAATCTATTATTAAGTAATGATGCAAGTATTTATACAAAACCACAATTAGAAATTTTTGCAGATGATGTAAAATGCTCACATGGCACAACTTCTTCTCAAATTGAAGACAGTGAACTTTTTTATTTGCAAGCAAGAGGCATCGGAAAAGAAATGGCACGCGGATTATTAGTATATGCTTTTGGCGCTGAAATTTTGGATAATATAAAACAGGTTGCATTAAAAGATAAATTAGAAAAAAGAGTTGCTGAATTATTAAAGATTGAATTGTAATTTTTAACTATTGATTACGACTAATGACTAAGTTAGACATACAGAAAATACGAAGTGAATTCCCAATTTTAAATGAAAAAATTCGTGGGAAACAACTTGTATATTTAGACAACGGAGCTTCTACACAAAAGCCTCAATCAGTTATAGATGCTGAGAAATATTTCTATGAACACCAATATGCAAACATACATCGAGGTGTACATTTTTTATCTCAAATTGGAACTGATTTATACGAACAATCTCGTAAAAAAATTCAACAATTCATCAACGCAAAACACGATTACGAAGTTATTTTCACGAAAGGCACTACCAACTCTATTAATTTAGTAGCATATACCTTCGGACGTAAATTTATACAAGAAGGCGATGAAATAGTGGTTACAGAAATGGAGCATCATTCCAATATCGTTCCATGGCAAATGCTATGTGATGAAAAAAAATGTATTTTAAAAGTAATTCCATTACAACCCGATGGAAGTATTTTATTGGAAGATGCTAAAACGCTTATTACCTCTAATACGAAATTAGTAAGTATTACTTATGTTTCCAACGTATTAGGCACTATTAATCCAGTTAAAGAATTAATAGAAATTGCCCATCAAAATGGTGCAAAAATATTAGTAGATGCAGCACAAGCAATACAACATATTCCTATAGATGTGCAAGCATTAGATGTTGATTTTTTAGTTTTCTCAGGACATAAAATATATGGACCAACCGGCACCGGAATATTATACGGAAAAGAAGAAATTTTAAATGAAATGCCTCCTTTTGAAGGTGGTGGCGACATGATAAAAACCGTTTCTTTTAAAGGTACAATATTCAACGATTTACCTTTTAAATTTGAAGCCGGAACACCTCATATTGCTGGCTGTATCACTTTAGGTTATGCTATCGATTATATTCAAAAAATTGGTCTTGAAAATATTTACCAATATGAGCACGACTTATTGCAATATGCCACCACACAACTAAAGCAAATTGAAGGCTTGAAAATTTATGGAACAGCACAAAAAAAATCATCCGTAATTTCCTTTTTGTTAGAGGGTATTCATCCGTATGATGTTGGTGTTATTTTGGACAATCAAGGTATAGCCATTCGTACCGGACACCACTGCGCACAGCCGGTGATGGATTACTTTAACATAACGGGGACCTGTAGGGCTACATTTGCTTTTTACAATACCAAAGAAGAAGTAGATGCATTAGTACAAGGAATTTTAAAAGCAAAAAAAATGCTAAGCTAAACTATGAAATCCATTAATGACATACAAGACGAAATAGTGGATGATTTTTCCATGTATGAAGACTGGAATGATAAATATGAATACCTGATAGAGTTCGGAAAATCATTACCTTTAATAGATGAAAAATATAAAACAGAAGACAACAGAATACACGGCTGCCAAAGTAAAGTATGGCTGCATGCTGAAATGAATAATGACGTTCTAAATTTCTATGCAGATTCTGATGCAATTATTACCAAAGGAATTGTAGGCTTACTGGTAAAAGTGATGAACGGTCACAATCCGCATGAAATTGCAACAACGGATTTATATTTTATTGAAAAGATTGGATTAAAAGAACACTTATCTCCTACCCGTGCTAATGGCTTGGTGAGTATGATAAAAAAAATGAAAACTTACGGAATTGCTTATCAAGCAAAAAATTAAAACAGCAAAATACAATGACACCAAAAACATTTATGGAAATACAGGATGAAGCTTATGCTCAGTTGCAAACTATTTTTGACCCAGAAATTCCTATAAATATTTATGAATTAGGATTGATTTATGAAGTAAATGTAAATGTAGATAACAACATACAAGTAATAATGACATTAACTGCACCCAACTGTCCTGCCGCAGAAAGCCTACCCGCCGAAGTAGAACAAAAACTAAAAGCAATTGAGGGTGTAAATGAGGTAAAAGTTGAAATTACTTTTGACCCACCATGGGATCAGGAAATGATGAGCGAAGCAGCAAAATTAGAATTGGGTTTTTTGTAATGAAATAATGAAGTAAAATATCTGTATTTTAAAATATTAATTACTCCATAAACGACAAATTGACATAAATAAAAATTAGAACAATTTTTGAACATCTTTTTAAAATTATTTTTTACACAACAATAAAATTTAAACAATATGTATCCAGAACAAATGACAAAGCCCATGGCGGCAGAATTAGAAAATGCAGGTTTTACTTCCTTAAAAACAGCGGAAGAAGTAAGTGCAGTATTAGACAATAAAGAAGGCACTGTTTTCTTAGTTGTAAATTCTGTATGTGGATGTGCCGCTTCTAATGCACGTCCGGCAGCTATATCTGCTATTAAAAACGAAAAACACCCCGACAAAATCGTTACGGTTTTCGCCGGTGTAGATAGTGAGGCTGTGGCTAAAGCAAGAGAATATACCTTTCCTTATCCGCCAAGTTCGCCAAGTATGGCAATCTTCAAAGATGGAAAATTAGTACACATGGTAGAGCGATATATGATTGAAGGAAAACCTATCCAAATGGTTGCCAATAATTTGGTAGCAGCATTTGATGAATTTTGCTAATTCATTTAGTTAGTCTTTCTAAGATTCAAGAAAATTATGCTTGATTTTATGGAATATTTAAAAGCGCAACATCATGTAAATATTGTTGCGCTTTATTTTTATTTAAATAAACATTTTTCCAAACCGATAATTTTTAATTTTACAGAATGAAACGAAACTTACGAATTGTATTTATGGGTACTCCAGATTTTGCTGTCCCTTCTTTAGATATTTTAATACAAAATAAGTACAATGTAGTAGGTGTAATTACCGCACCAGATAAGCCTGCCGGTCGTGGACAGCAAATCCATACTTCGGCAGTAAAAAAATATGCCCTCGAAAATGGATTAAATATTTTACAACCAGAGAAATTAAAAAATTCAGATTTTATTGAAGAACTGAAAAATTTACAAGCAAATTTATTTGTTGTCGTAGCTTTCCGTATGCTTCCCGAAGTTATTTGGCAAATGCCCGAATACGGAACGTTTAACTTGCATGCTTCCCTCCTACCCAATTATCGAGGTGCTGCTCCTATAAATTGGGCAGTTATAAATGGAGAAAAAGAAACTGGTGTAACTACATTTTTCCTACAACATGAAATTGATACTGGAAATATTATTTTACAAGAAAAAATAAAAATTGAAGAAGATGATAATGTTGGTATAGTTTATGAAAAGTTAATGAATATTGGTGCACAATTACTTTTAAAAACAGTTATAAAAATTGAGAATAATGATGTAGAAGCAAAACCTCAAATCTCAAATCTCAAATCTCAAATCTTATTAAAACATGCCCCAAAAATTTTTAAAGAAACTTGCTTAATAGATTGGAGCAAACCCGCAATAGAAATTCATAATCTTATTCGAGGTTTAGCGCCTTTCCCAACTGCCTTTACCTATTTGAATGATAAACTTTTAAAAATTTATGCTGCAAATATTGTTGAAGATTCATTTTTTCAAATACCGGCAAATACAAATTATACTCAAAAAACAATAGGAAATACTTCCATTTTTAATATTGTAACTGACAATAAAACCTTTTTATTCATAAAATGTAGTGATAAGTTTTTGAATATTAAAGAGTTGCAAATAGAAGGAAAACGTAAAATGTTAGTTTCAGATTTTTTAAAAGGCTATAAATTTTAATTCACACTTGTATATAACCCATTTTTCTAAATTATCTATTGTATAAAGCTAATTAAGATATTCTTGTCTAAATTTATTATTAGTAAATAATATGGCGGAATATACATCAACTAGAAAACCAGAAGCAAAGATTAGGAAAGTAAATTTTCAATTTGAAAAACCTTTTCCAAAGCATTGGTTTAACGACAATCCTATTGCAACACATTTTATGAATGCTGAACATTTGATTTTTCCAGATGGAGAAAAATTTTTCATTCGTAGTGTTAAAGCTTTTGCAGATATTTATAAAAATGATCCAGAATTAAAAAAACGAGTAGATAATTTTATAGGACAAGAAGGTACTCATTTTGCCGAACATCAAAAATTTTGGGATATTATGGAATCTCAAGATTTACAACCAATGAAATTTGTTAATTTATATAGACGAACAATTTGGGGAGGATTGGAAAATTGGATGCGTAAAACACTCACAAAAGACAGAATGGGTGATAAAATTTCACTCAGCATCACCGTGGCTTTAGAACATTTTACTGCTATGTTATCTGAAAGTGGTATTAGCAATAAAGATATAACTGGAAATATGCCACAAGAAATGAAAGATCTTTTCATGTGGCATGCTGCTGAAGAAATTGAACACAAAGCAATTCCATTTGATGTGCTAAAAAAAGTAGATGACAGCTATACACTTCGCATTGGAGGTATGTTAATTGCAACTTGGGGATTATGGTTTTATTTAATTGTAGGCACTTCAATGCTTACTTACAACGATAAAGACGTAAAAACTAAAGATATTCCTAAGTATTTATTACAATTTTTAACGAGATTTAAACAAAATTTTGGAGGTACTTTAGCTGCACAATACTGGCTGTATTACCGTAAAGATTTTCATCCTGATCAAATAGATAATTATCACTTGGCAGAAGAATTATTGGCAGGGAAAAATTATGCATAATTTTAAATCATTTTTTCTAATATAAAATACAATATTATGGCTACCACTGAAACAAAAAAGAAAACTGTAGAGAAAAAACCATACGATCCTGAAGAAATTAAAGTACGTCGTGTAAATTTCTCTTTCGACCAAAAAACGCCTCGTTTTTATTATAAAAACAATCCGTTTAGCACACATTTCATCAACACATTACACATTCTTTTTCCAACCGGCGAACGCTTCTTTGTCAATTCTGTTTTAAAACACCAAAAACAAATAAAAGATGAAAAATTGAAAAAACAAGTTCGAAACTTCTGCGGACAAGAAGGCATACACAGTGCAATGCACGAACGTTTTTGGAAAATATTGCACGACAACGGTTATAAAATAGACGGCTATGAGCACCATATTGACAATTTATTGCATAAAGTTGCTGCAAAAATTAAAATTCCCTTCTTCAAAGATGACCAGCATATCGATTTAGTTGCTACTGCTTGCTTAGAACATTTTACGGCACTTTTTGGTCACGCTATTTTTATGCATGTAGATGTAAATAAAGGCACTGTACCTGAAGATATTGCAGAATTATTTCAATGGCATGCCGCTGAAGAGATTGAACATAAACATGTAGCTTTCGAAGTAATGCAAAAAGTGGACGGACAGCAATATACTAAACGTGTGATTGTTATGCCTATTGCATCCGTCATTTTATATTTCTATTTATCTGTGGGTACTGCAATGTTAATGTATCAAGATAGAAAATATTTAAAACTAAGTAAATTACCAAGACAGTTTTACGATTTTGCTACAGGCTTATTCACAGACTTACATGGCGATGTTGTAAGAGAATATTTTACCTTCTTTAAGAAAAACTTCCATCCTGCAGATTTGAACGATTATAGTTTGGCAGAAAATTTCTTTAAAGATAAAGCGTATGCATAGAAAATTTAATTTCAGATTGTTTTTGCAATAACTATATAATCTATACAAAACCAACCACATACAAAAAAGTATGTGGTTTTTTATTTATATTGTTTTGTTTGTTCTAAAAAAGTAGTAGTTTTCGCTATTACTCACTAAATAAAACTATATAAAATGAAAGTAACAAAAAGTTTATTTCTATTAATTTTTGCAATTTCGGTTGTGTTTGTAAGTTGCAAACCTAAAGATGCTGATATAAAAACAGCTATAGAACAAGCTATTGCAGCTGTACCAGATGCTTCGAATGCTGTAATTGATGTAAAAGATGGCGTAGCAACTATCACCGGCGAATTTAAAGACGATGCTACTAAAGCTGCCATAGAAACTGCAGCAAAAGCAGTGAAAGGCGTTAAATCTGTAGTGAACAATGGTACAGTTACTCCTCCTCCGCCACCTGTAACAATTAGTGCAGATGACGCATTAATTAAAGGGGTAACTGATGCGGTAAAAGATTTTACAACAGTAAAAGCTGATGTAAAAGACGGTGTTGTAACTTTAACCGGAGATATTAAAAAAGCATCACTGCCTAAATTAATGCAATCATTAATGGCATTAAAACCTAAAAAAGTAGAAAACAAATTAACTGTAAAATAAAATTATAGGAGGAAAATATCATGGCATTACAAGATAAATATAAAGAACTGATAGACGCTGCAACAGCAGCAGGTGCTACAGACTTGCAAGTAAGAGAGCAAGACAATGTTTTATACATCGACGGAACTGTATCGACCGGCGCAGCAAAAGATGAATTATGGGCTATCTATGATAAAATAGATCCTAATTTTGCCACGGGTGATTTGGTTTTGAACGTAAATGTTACCGTAGATGCGGCAGTTACAAAAGTTAAAGTAATTACGGAAAGTTCGAATCTGAATATCCGCAAAGGACCCGGAACCGACCAGCCAATAGTTGGCAAAGCGGCACACCACGAAATCATTACTTTGGTAAATAAAAGTAACGACCAATGGTGGTTGGTAAGAACCAATGATGGAGAAGAAGGCTATAGCTATTCCAGATACTTAGAACCGGTAACAGAGTAATTCTACTCTGCGATAATGTAAGTAAAAAGCGGCTCATCGAGCCGCTTTTTACTTTATATACTATTCACTATTTACCATTTACCATATACCATAGCCTATTCACTCTTTAGCTTGTTTTACAATTTCATTAATAAGGTTACATTTTGTAATTGCTGAGGCCGTTAAAACGCCACTCATTAATGCCCCACCAATTCCTACGGTGACAATATCTTGTCCGGTAAAAAATAAATTTTTGATAGGTGTTTGTGGTTTTAGATAGTCTTTGGCAAACCGTGCCGGCGGATGGTCTAAGCCATATATTTCTCCATTTATATAATTGCAAAAATGCTTCGTGGTAATAGGGGTTGAAAGTTCATAAAAATCTATTTTACCCCGTAATTGCGGCTCTTGTTCGTATAAATGTTCTAATAAACGTTGTGTAAATTCCTCCTTCAGTGCATCGTATTCTTCCCCTCTTTTTTTCCAGCGTGTATTTTCCCATTTTTTAAACCAATCATATTTTGCTACCGTAATAATTTCTATAGTAGCACGCCCCGGATATTTCTCTAAAAATACTGGATTCTTTGCTGAAGGAAACGAAATATATACCACGGGAAATTCTTTAGTGTAATCTTCCAAATAATCTTTAATTGCTTTATCATGGTCATTTCCATTCGGATATATCCAATAATTTGCCTTTGGCAACCGCATCTCTTCAGCAGTATGTTTTAAACCTATATATAAGCTTAAATGCCCATAAGACGGCGCTAATTGCATTGCGTCGTCCCAGAATTTAAATTTCGCTCTGTTGCTTTCTGATAGAAGTTGTTGTAATGTAATATGAATACCGGCACCGCTCACCACTACATCGCATTTTATTATTTTTCCATCTTGCATTATCACGCCTTTTGCTACGCCGGCTTCAACTAATATTTCTTTTACGCCTGCTCCAATTAATATTGCGCCTCCAGCATTTATAATACTTGGCGCAATGGTATTAAAAATCTCTTCAGAGCCACCCACCGGATAAAATCCACCGTTCATATAATGCAAAGCTACCGCAGCGTGTATTACAAAACTACTTTCTGATGGAGGCATACCATAATCGCCAAACTGCGCCGACAATACGGCTTTCAATTCCTCATTATCCGATATTGCATCTAATACTTCTTTAGTTGTTTGTCGGGCATATTTTTCATATTCCTTATTTAAAAATGGTGCCGATATTTTTCGGATAAAATCGGGCATTACTTTTTTTACATAAAAATCTTTGGAGGATTTATTTACGGCAAAAAGTAGTTCTACATATTTGTCAATTGCTCGGGCATCATTTTCGGTGGGAAAATAAGCTTTTAGTTGTGCTTTCCAGGCTTGCAATCCTTTAGTATAGTTAAAGATTTTTCCATTTATCACTACACGGTCATACACCTCGCCCATATCTGCCCATTTTAAATTTTTGTCGGTAATATGTTCAAAAACCACCCGTAATAATGAACCTTTTCTATCCATATCACCAACATAATGCAAACCAACATCCCATTCATAATCATTACGGGTAAATACATGCGTAAATCCTCCTGGTGTAGTATGCTTTTCGCACACTAATACTTTTTTGCCTTTGCGTGCCAGTAAAGATGCTGTAGTTAAACTTCCTAACCCCGAACCAATACAAATTACATCGTAATGTTCGGCTATTACAGGGCGTTGCTTATAAGATTGAAACAGTTTATTACTCATTTTATGGTTTTATACGATGTTCAAAATCATTTAATATTTGTGTTTTTAGATGAATTGGAAACAAAGAAATTATTCGGAGTATGCGCTGTACTTCTTTAGCCGATTGATGTGTAAATACGGTTAAAATTTCATCTTGCATATTAAATTGATAGGCTGTAGAAATAATTTTATGTAATCTATCATCAGAAAAACGCTCTACAATTTTAGCGATGTATTCTTTGTTTTCTACGAAGGAAGAAATGTGTATCAAATCTTCTTCTTTTGTTATCACTTTTGATAATTCTATTAATCGCGAAATTTCCGATACATCCACGAAACCTGCGGCTACTAAATATTTCTTTTTTTTCACTAATTCAATAGTTACTTTTTTTAAAATATCTAAAGGAATTTCATTTATCAATTGCTTCGCATTTTCAGGTGTCATATATTCTGCCACTGTTGCCAAGTATGGAATACTTAAATGTTTCATAATGGAAACGGCATCTTTGATAGGCATATAGTAACTCATATTTGCAGTAATTAAAGGTCCCATCACCGATTCAGCAATTTTTGCACTCATATAGTTAGGTAAAAATTTAGAGACGCCGGTCAATCTTTTCCAAATATCTGTTTGTGTAAACTGTGTAGTATCGATAATTTTCTGGCGAAGTATTTGCAACTCCTCTCCTGATAATTTTTCTAAGAAAGTGTATTTTTCACTCTCGTCTGCGTGTAAAATATGTAACAGTTTCTGAATTTCAGCTTGTTTTTTATCATCTAAGTTCATTGTTATAATTCTATTTATTTTCTCTAAAATATAGATAAAAGTATGAATAAATGAAGAACAGCCGTAAAAATTGTATTTTTGCAAGGTGAATATCTATGAAACTAAAATAGTATGCAAAACATTTCAGGGCTTAGAACAAGTTTTGAGTGAAGAATTGCGTCAATTAAACGCCAAAAACATTGAAATCGGAAGACGTGCCGTTATCTGCGATTTTGATTTAGAATTAGTATATCGTTTCAATTTGGAATTGCGTACTTGCCTTAAAGTATTAGTACCCGTTTTTGAATTTGAATCCACATCTCCCGAAGATTTATACAATTTCGCATCTCGCCTTAGTTGGGAAAACTACATGGATGTTTCTCAAAGTTTTGCTATAGACTTCACTATTCAATCGGAGTATTTTACCCATTCTCAATTTGCATCTTTAAAATTAAAAGATGCAATATGTGATAGTTTTAGAAAAAAACAAGATAAACGACCGGATGTAAATACCGACAAACCGGATATTTTATTTAACCTACATATTTTTCGCGATAAAGTAACTATCTCTTTAGACAGTTCGGGAACTTCATTGCACCAACGAGGGAATAGAATAGAACAAACCTTAGCACCGATTAATGAAGTGCTTGCTGCTGGATTGATTTTATTGTCGAAATGGGATAAGCAATCCCATTTTATTGACGCCATGTGTGGTAGTGGTACTATAGTAATGGAAGCTGCAAGTATGGCAATTAATAAAGCTCCAAATTTAGATAGGAACTATTTCTGTTTTAAAAATTGGAAAAATTATCAACGTACTTTGTACAATGACATTTGTACGGAATTAGAAAATAAAATTGTACAATTTCCTTACAAAATAATAGGTTCGGATAACAATAAAAAAGCAATTTTTTCTGCAAAATCAAATATCCAAAAAGCAGGATTGCAAGATATTGTAGAAATACGAGAAATTAGTATTCAAAAAGTAATTCCACCTTTAAATAGAGGTACTTTAATTATCAATCCTCCGTATGGTGAACGTATGGAATCTTACCAAGTGGATTTATTATACAAACAAATAGGAGCTGCTTTTAAAGAACATTTTTCAGGTTATACTTGTGGCGTTATTTCTAGTGATGTAAATGCACTAAAAGCGATAGGTTTAAAGCCTTTGAGAAAATACTCATTGATAAATGGCAAATTAGATTGTATGTATTATTTGTATGAAATGTATGAAGGAACTCGAAGAAAATTTAAAGAAACGGAGCATGATAAATCATAAAATTTATTCTTTAACTGTAGTTCTGTTTTTTATGTTGCTAACGACTTCTTGTCAATTGCTAAGTAATAAAGCGGAAGATAAAATCGAACTGCCAACAGAATTATCACAAGAGCAATTACAAAATATGCGATATACTTTTAAAAGAGATAAAGCATACAAACAAAAATTCCTCTATCAAGAGAAAACAGATGCTGCAATTGTTACAATTTACAATGTTATAAATTATCAAATAAAAGACAACCAAAGCAGTAATATTGGCGAAGGATTTGAGTATTTAATTTTTGATATTTCAATAGATAATCCGACCTCACAACCTTTTAACATTGATGATTTTACAAAAAGTTGTAGATTAACCAATGCGGATTCTAATTATTTGTATAGTAATATTGGATTTGCATTGAAAATGTTTTATCTACAATCCGATTCTGCTGAAATTGATTTAGAATACACCAAAAGATTTTATCAAAAACAAATGCCGCCAAAAGAATTTTATCGCTCCCGATTATTTGCTTTTGAAGTAAGCAAAGACGATAAAAACCCGCTGTACTTTAGATACAATATCTTCAACAAACAATTTATATTTAAAGTACGTGAAGCAATACATTAATAAAAATACATTATCTTCTTTGTATTAAATTTAAACTTTAAAATAGAATTATCGGATTATTGAATTAACTTTACAACCCATAACCTCTTTACTGTTATGGCAAAGTTTATTTTCGTTACAGGCGGTGTAACTTCTTCTCTTGGAAAAGGGATTCTCGCAGCATCATTGGCAAAATTATTACAAGCACGTGGCTTGCGTGTTACCATTCAAAAATTCGACCCATATATCAATATCGATCCGGGTACTATGAATCCGTATGAGCATGGTGAATGCTATGTTACTGAAGATGGCGCAGAAACCGATTTGGACCTAGGGCATTACGAGCGTTTTTTAGGCGTACATACTTCGCAAGCTAATAACGTAACAACAGGAAAAATCTATCAAGAAGTTATTAATAGAGAGCGCCGAGGCGATTATCTCGGAAAAACGGTGCAAGTAATTCCACATATCACCGATGAAATAAAACGAAGAATGTTGCTTTTAGGCACTACCGACCAATATGATGTTATCCTAACTGAAATCGGCGGTACCGTAGGCGATATAGAATCACTACCATTTATTGAAGCTATCCGTCAATTAAAATGGACATTGCCAAAATCAGACTATCTGGTCATTCATCTCACCTTAGTACCTTATTTAGCATCTGCAAAAGAATTAAAAACCAAACCAACGCAACACAGTGTTAAAGAGTTACAATCTTATGGAGTAAATCCACACATTATTGTTTGCCGAACTGAACACCCCTTAGGAAATGAAAGAAAAAAGAAAATAGCCGAATTTTGTAATGTAGATTATGACTCAGTAATTGAAGCATTAGACGCTGAAACAATTTATGATGTACCTCTTTCTTTGAAAAAAGAAAAATTAGATCAAATTGTTTTGGACAAATTTGGTTATCAAGATACACCTGAAACAGAGCTTACCGAATGGAATAAATTTTTGCAGCGATTTAAATTTCCTAAAAAAGAAATAACTATCGGTCTTATCGGAAAATACATAGAATTAAAAGATGCCTATATTTCTATTTATGAATCATTTATACATGCCGGTGCACAAAACGAATGTAAGGTAAACGTTGAACGAATACACGCCGAAGACATTAACAAAAACAACCTAAAAGAAAAACTTGGAAACTTAGACGGAATTTTTGTAGCACCCGGATTTGGACAACGAGGAATCGACGGAAAAATATATGCCATACAATATGCCAGGGAAAACAATATTCCGTTTTTTGGTATTTGTTTAGGTATGCAAATGGCAGTAATTGAATTTGCAAGAAATGTTTTAAAATTAGAAGATGCCAACTCCTCCGAAATGAAACAAAACTGCCAAAATCCGGTTATAGATATGATGCAGGAGCAGAAAACAATCGTAAATATGGGCGGCACGATGCGTTTAGGTGCGTATGCTTGTTATGTAAAAGAAAATACATTAGCACACAAAATATACGAGCAATCCAATATCACAGAACGACATCGACATCGTTATGAATTTAATAATAAATACTTGGAAATTTTTCACGATAATGGAATGATTGCCAGCGGCATTAACCCCGATTCGGAATTAGTGGAAATTGTAGAAATACCCAACCATAAATTTTTTATTGGCGTACAATTTCACCCCGAATTAAAAAGTACAATTTTAAAACCGCATCCTTTATTTTGTTCTTTTGTAGAAGCTTGTTTAAAATAACACACCTTGAATAGTAGCTATCGTAATAGTAGCAAATCAGTATCGCCACTATCATACAATATGTGTTGCGTATTTTTTATTTTTATATTTATAAAATGTACTAATAGTAACAGCCAGCCCGACTCCTCTTTAAAACAAAATAAAACAATTCAAAATGTAGAAAAGCAAGATACTATTTTGCCGCTTATCACCTATCACGCAGATTCTATTCCTGATACAACGGCATGGCGGATTTTTAAATCAAAATACGATACATCACAATTAAAAATTATTGCTGCTATAAACAGAATAGATTTATCAAGAATAAGAATAGGCAGTAAATTAATTATCCCGGATACAATATATAAAGATTTTGACCATTATGTGCCGTTTCCAAAATATTTGGCACTTCCCGATTCTGTACCAAAATTTATTATGGTAAATCAGCGTATTCAAATCTTTGCTGCTTATGAAAATGGCATTTTAGTACATACCGGCCCAGTAAGCACTGGCAGAAAGGCAAAACCAACACCCAATAAATTATATTATACTAATTATAAAGCAAAACTAAAAACAAGCACCGTGGACGGCAGCTGGAAAATGCCATGGTATTATAATATTTCCAATAGTGGAGGAATAGGAATGCACCAATACACACTGCCGGGTTACCCTGCCAGCCATTCTTGTATTAGAATGTATGAAGAAAATGCAAATTGGATATATAATTGGGCACAACCCTGGACACTTACTTCTAACCAAAATTCAATTCTTGTTTATGGCACTCCTGTACTTGTTTTTGGAAATTATGACTTTAGTCAACCACCAATTTGGAAAACATTACCACAAAATCCACATGCATTAGAGTTAACATCAGACGAACTTCAGGTTATAAATGAAAACATACCCAAAATCAGAATTCATCCATAATTTACCTTAAATAAGGTATTTTTTTGTAAAACTACTCATATACAAGCATTTAAAATTATCCACAAGCAATTGTTTGTAATTCATGCATAAATAGATGAAAAATGATGCATGGAATAGGTTATTTTTGAGGCGTGGAACATATCAATTTTTTATTTCAATAGCGTTTCACAAATTTCAAACAATAAAGAACATGAAATTTACGTATTACGGACATTCTTGCTTTTTAGTAGAAGAAAACGGAAAGAAAATTCTTTTTGACCCATTTATTACAAAAAATGAATTGGCAAAAACAATAGATATTGAAAAGATTGAATGTGACTATATTGCCATTTCTCATGGCCATTTCGATCATATTGCAGATGTAATACCTATTGCGCAAAGAACAAAAGCAACGATAATTTGTTCTTTTGAAATTTATGAATGGCTATCGAAGCAAGGGCTGACCAATTTCCGTCCTATGAATACCGGCGGAAAATGGACTACTGATTTTGGAACTGTAAAATGTGTAGTTGCTATTCATTCCTCCAATTTGCCTGATGGTTCATATGGTGCGAACCCGATGGGATTTGTATTTAACACATCGGAAGGTGATTTTTATTATAGCGGTGATACTGCGTTAACGCTGGATATGCAATTGATACCGAGATGGGCAAAATTAAAATTTGCAGTTCTACCTATCGGCGACAATTTTACTATGGATGTAGATGACGCAATCATCGCAGCAGATTTCATTCAATGTAATAAAATTATCGGAGTCCATTACGATACTTTTGGATTTATTGTTATAGACCATGAAGTCGCAAAAGAAAAATTTAAACAAGCAGGAAAAGAATTAATTTTAGTAAACATAGGACAAACGATTGAATTGTAAGTTATGGGAAAGATAATAAGTATAGCCAACCAAAAAGGCGGAGTAGGAAAAACAACAACCGCAATTAATTTAGCAGCAAGTTTAGCCATTTTAGAGCAAAAAACGCTAATCATAGATGCTGACCCGCAAGCAAATAGCACCAGCGGATGTGGTTTTGATCCAAGAAATATAAAAGTAAGTTTGTATGAATGTTTGATAGACAGCGTAAAAGCAAAAGATATTATTTTAGAAACAGATACACCAAACTTGTATTTATTGCCGGCTCATTTAGATTTAGTTGGAGCAGAAATTGAGTTAATCAATCATCCCAACAGAGAGAAAATAATGAAAGAAATGTTGCAAGAATTAAAACAAACTTACGACTTTATCATTATCGACTGCTCTCCTTCTTTAGGTTTAATAACAGTAAATGCACTTACTGCTTCCGATTCTGTATTAGTTCCTGTACAATGCGAATATTTTGCATTAGAGGGATTGGGAAAATTATTAAATACCATAAAAATAGTTCAATCCAGATTGAATAAAGAATTGGAAATTGAAGGAATTTTATTAACCATGTATGACCAAAGATTAAACCTATCCAACCAAGTGGTGGCTGAAGTAAAACGCAGATTTGAAAGCAGTGTATTCAATACTATCATACACAGAAATACTAGATTAGGGGAAGCGCAAAGTTTGCGACAGCCAATTATTATGTATGATGCGGAAAGCAAAGGTGCAGTAAACTATTTAAACCTTGCACGTGAAATAATGCAAAACAACGGACTGACAAACATTCCGAATGAAGAGAAATTTATTGAAGTAGATGAAAATTTAAATTAAAAAACTATGATGGTGAATAAGAAAAAAGCTGCTTTAGGAAAAGGAATAAGAGCATTATTGTCAGAAATTGATGAAGCATCAGATGTATTAAAAATTAGTGCTTCAGATGAAGATTCAATTATCAATACAGTTCCAAAAATAAAGCTGGAAGAAATTGAAGTAAATCCATTTCAGCCACGTGCCGACTTTAACCAACAAGCATTAGAAGAACTTTCGTCTTCCATAAAAATACATGGTGTAATACAGCCGATTACCGTACGAAAAATTGGAGAGAAAAAATATCAATTAATTTCTGGAGAAAGACGTTTACGAGCTTCCAAAATGGCAGGAATGACGGATATTCCGGCTTATGTGCGCACCGCAAATGACCAAGAAGTTGTGGAGATGGCACTCATCGAAAACATTCAACGCGAAGACTTGAATGCGATAGAAGTAGCTCTCACCTACCAACGTTTAATTGACGAATGCAGCCTGACACATGAAAACTTAGCAGAGCGTTTGGGAAAAGATCGCTCTACAGTTACTAATTATTTGAGATTATTAAAATTACCACCAGAAATCCAAAAAGCTTTGCGAGACAAAATACTTTCAATGGGACATGCCAGAGCTATAATTTCTGTTCCGGAAATAGAAAAACAATTGTACGTACTCAAAGAAATAAACAGCAAAGGATTATCGGTGCGCAAAACCGAAGAATTAGTGCGCTTACTTTCTTCTGGATCGCAAGCAAAAAAACAAGATAAAAAGGAAGAACCATTGTCCGCATCATACAAAAGTGTGCAAACAAAATTGATGGATATTTTTGAAACAAAAGTAAAAATCAAAAAAACAGCAATTGATAAAGGAGAAATTGTAATTCCTTTTTATTCGGTATCTGATTTAAACCGATTATTAGATATCATCGAAAAAGAATAAGCATATATTTACGGCATGATAGTACCTAGAAAAGAGATAATAGCCTTTGGTAAATCTATTCTAAAAATCATTCCGTTTATTTTTTTATTTTTTATTTGTTCAATTTCGAAAGCAGCATTTACAGCCGACAGTACCAGATTTACATCAATAGATACTGACAGTTCCGAATTTTTGGTTGACAAAGATTCTTTAGTATTTCCAACAGATTCAATGCGTTTTTTGCAATCACAAAAAACAGACTCATCACATATTGATATACAAAAAAATAGTTCTATAACTACAAAAAATAAAAAAAATAAGAAAGTAGATACCACCCATTACTCTCCAAAAAAAGCAGCAATTTGGGGGGCTGCTTTTCCAGGATTAGGACAAGTTTATAATAAAAAATATTGGAAACTACCTATCGTATATGGGGTTTTGGGCACTGTTATTTATTTTGTTGCGTCAAATGGGATAAAACTTAAAAAATTCAACGGATATATCCGAAATATTTACGACAGTATTCCCAACCCATCTCCTTATAACACGCTTGGATTAAGTGAGATTGAAACATTTAGAGATGGGTATCGGAAAAATTTACAAATTGCTTGTTTTGGAACAATATTTGCTTGGGGATTATCTATTGTAGATGCTGTAGTAGATGCACATTTACGTCATTTTGATATTTCCGATAAATTAACATTAAAAATCAAACCAGAATTAAATTATTCTAATTTTACCTATTACGCTGGAATAGGGTTACATTTGAATTTTAAATAAATTGAAAAATAAAAAACATGAAAATAGCATTAATAGGTTATGGGAAAATGGGAAAAACCATTCACGAAATTGTAAAAGAAAAAAATGAACGAGCCGGAAAAACAGTAGTAGAAATAGTTCTAATTGTTGATATAGATAACAGAGCAACTGTAACAAAAGAAGAACTACAACAAGCAGATGTAGCCATAGAATTTACTTCTCCTCACACTGCTGTAGAAAATATAAAATGGTGTTTTGAAGCCAATGTTCCAATTGTTGTAGGTAGCACTGGATGGACTGAAAAATTAGATGAAATAAAACAATATGCTTTAGACAATAATAAGTCATTTTTATTTGCACCAAATTTTAGTATTGGAGTAAATATATTTTTTGAAGTGAATCGATATCTTGCACAGATTATGAATCAACATCAGGAATATGAGGTGATAATGGAAGAAATTCATCATACAGAAAAAAAAGACTCCCCAAGTGGAACTGCACTGCATGCCGCATTAGATATTTTAAAAAGAGTAGAACGTAAAGCCTCTTGGAAAAATGAACAAGAAAATTCAGCCGATGTATTGTCAATCATTTCAAAAAGAGAAGAAAATGTACCAGGCACACACACTGTTACTTATGAATCTTCAATAGATAAAATAGAACTTACCCATTTGGCACACAATCGAAAGGGATTTGCTGGAGGTGCAGTGTTAGCCGCAGAATGGTTGAAAGACAAAAAGGGGGCTTTTAGCATGGAAGATGTATTGGGATTCAACAAATAATATTTATCTAAAAACCGATTAACATTCATTAAGGAATATTTTGTAATAAAACACCTTATCTTATTACCCATTAATAGCAACAAATAATTAAAAAATGCTCAGTTTAATTTACGCATATTTACTGCATTACGCATTGCACCTTCCTTGTTTCAGTTTGTACAAAAAAGCCGGAAAAAATCCGATGCACGTTTTTATTCCACTTGTTCAGGATTTTACCTTAATGGAAATCATAGGAAGAAAAAAATCACAAGCATTTTGGGGATTAGTGCCATACATTAATTTTTTATTTGGCCTTACTTGGACAACCGATATTTGTAATTCGTATGGTAAACGTTCTTTATGGCAACATATTTTGGGTGTATTTTTGGGTTATATCTATTTTCCAATTATTGGTGCTGACAATACTACTAAATACGAAGGACCCGCTCATTTATTTGCGAAAGAAAAAAAGATAAAACGCTCATTTGTGCGTGAGTGGGCAGATGCTATTATTTTTGCAGTTGTAGCTGCCACTATCATCCGTACTTTTGTTATTGAAGCATATAAAATACCCACTACCTCAATGGAAGGTTCGCTTTTGGCAGGAGATTTTTTATTTGTAAGTAAATTAAATTATGGCGCAAGAACACCCATTACACCTATTGCATTTCCATTTGCACACCATACTATGCCGTTTGGTTTAGGGAAAGCCTATTCTAAAATTATACAATTGCCTTATTACCGTTTGCCGGGTTTTGAAAAAGTAGAACGTGGAGATGTAGTAGTATTTAACTATCCAGGCGATGCCTTAGAAAATCCTGAACGCCCAATAGACAAAAGAGAAAATTATGTAAAACGATGTGTTGCCATTGCCGGTGATACGCTTCAAATAAAAGACAGACAATTATATGTAGATAATGTAGCACAAGCGCATTACAAAAAAATGCAATTTGCCTATAATATCATTACCAACGGAAATAAAATGTCTGCTGCCGATTTTGAACGTGCAAAGGTAAGATGGTACAACCAATTTATGGAATTGCGATTTGATGAAAACGGCATACCACTCCGTCCGGTAGATGAATTGTATAATTACTACTTGAGTTATTTAGCTCAAAAAGATTCCATGTTTGTATTGCTTAATAACGACCAACTTGCATCTTTAAAACAAAGTAAAGCCGTAAAGGAAATCCGCCCTGTAACAGCAGAAGAATTTAGACAGGTAATCGGTGATAACTACTTAGAAGCATTGTTTCCTCAAAACCACAATATATTTGCATGGAATTTAGATAATTTCGGACCACTAATTGTACCCAAAAAAGGCTGGACTGTGAAATTGACTAAAGCAAATTTATTGTTGTATGCCTATACCATAAAAGCATACGAAAATCAAAATTTAGAAATTGGACAGAATTTTGAAGCTATCATCGATGGACAAAAAGTAGATACTTACACTTTCCATCAAGATTATTATTGGATGATGGGTGATAATAGACATAATTCCGCCGACTCCCGATACTGGGGCTTTGTTCCGGAAGATCATATTGTAGGAAAACCATTATTTGTATGGCTATCAAAAGATAATTTCAATTCTACTTTCAAAAGTATCCATTGGGATAGAATGTTTAGAAGTGTAAAATACTTATGCAAATAAAGTGTCGGTTTTCTACTAATTATTGAACAACATAAATGGCAATATCTGTTCCAAATATTAAAATAGCCAATAACGTAAAGTATATTTTATGTGCTATTCGGAAGAAGTGGATAGTGCTAACACCCGAAGAAAAAGTACGCCAGTATATCTTACATTTATTTATTAATAATGAATATCCTCAAAAATATATTTCGGTGGAAAAAACGCTTAAAGTAAATGATTTAAGCAAACGATATGACATCGTTGTTTTTAATCAGCAACTCCAACCCAAAATATTGATTGAATGTAAGGCCGAATTTATTGAAATTAGCGAAAAAACACTCCAACAAATAGCAACTTATAATACTAAATTGCAAGTACCGTATTTGATGGTAACGAATGGAAAATCACACTTTTATTTTTTAATCCAAGATAATACTTCTATAGAAATACCAAAGCTTCCAACTTTTAGTGAACTATAATAAATATTATTATATATTATACTTTTTTTGTATTAAGAATGATAGAGCCATTGTATGTATTAACGCTTATCCACAATTTGTCAATAATAATTTTGTAGTAACATAAATAAATCGTATCTTTGCGAACCGAAATTTATCGGGAATCATATTTAGATGACACAAAAGATGACAACAACAGAAAAAAAAGCAATTTTTAAAGAATTTGGAGGCGCAGAAACGAATACAGGCGCTGTAGAATCTCAAGTAGCGTTGATTTCTCACAGAATTAATCATATCTCCAGCCATTTGAAAACCAATAGAAAAGATTTCTCTTCTACTCGTTCATTATACAAATTGGTAGGTCAAAGAAAACGTCTATTGAAATATCTTGCAAATAAAGATATCATTCAATACAGAGCATTAATCGAAAAGCTCGGATTACGTAAGTAACTCCTTTCTAATATTCTAGCGGGGCATTTGCCTCGCTTTTTCATTTTTATATACTTTAAAAAAAATATAATGCAATTTAATATCCATACTCAAACTGTTGATATAGGTAATGGCAGAACAGCTACCATTGAAACAGGTAAATTAGCCCGTCAGGCTGACGGATCAGTGGTTGTTCGCTCTGGTAACTGTATGCTTTTAGCAACTGCTGTAGCATCAGAAAAACCCAAAGAAGGAGTAGATTTTTTTCCATTAACAGTTGAATATCAAGAGAAATTTGCCGCTGCCGGACGTATCCCGGGAAGTTTTCACAGACGTGAAGGGCGTGCCAGTGATTATGAAGTATTGATTTGCAGATTGGTGGATAGGGCTATCCGACCTATGTTTGCAGATAACTTTGTAAATGATACTCAAGTATTGATTTACTTAATTTCTGCTGATGAGAACGTAGAACCAGATAGTTTAGTGGGTTTGGCGGCATCTGCAGCTTTAACGATTTCTTCTATTCCGTTTGAAGGACCAATTTCAGAAGTGCGAGTGACAAAAATTGGAGAACAATTTGTAGTAAACCCTACCCCAAAAGAAGCAGAGAGTGCTACATTAAACATCATTTTAGCCGGTACCATAGATAATATTTTAATGGTGGAAGGTGAAGCTAAAGAAGCTAGCGAAGCGGATTTAGTAAGTGCAATTAAAACCGGACATGAAGTAATTATAAAACAATGCCAAGCACAAATAGCATTACAACAAAAGTGTGGCAAACCCAAAATGGAAGTTGCAACTCCAGAAGAAGACGCTGTTTTAGAACAAAAAGTAAAAGATTTTGCTATTGATAAAATTGAGCAAGTAGCCTTATCTGCCTTAGGAAAACATGAACGTAAAACATTATTAAAACAAATAAAAGAAGATTTTATTGCAACATACCCTGAAGAAGATTTAGAAGTTTTTAATAAAGAATTATTTAACAGATACTATAGTAAAATAGAGAAAAACACAATTCGTAAAGTTGTATTGGACAAAAAAGTGCGCTTAGACGGTAGAAAAACAGATGAAATTCGTCCATTGGCAATGGAAATTGATGTATTACCTTCCCCACATGGTTCATCTTTATTTACACGTGGTGAAACGCAATCGTTAACCACAGTAACCTTAGGTTCTAAAACAGATGAACAAATGATTGATAAGGCAGAGGAATTGAGCTACAATCGATTTATGTTACATTATAACTTCCCTCCATTTTCTACTGGAGAGGTGAAAATGTTGCGCGGTACATCTCGTCGTGAAGTAGGACATGGTAATTTGGCAATGCGTTCATTGAAACAATTATTACCGAGTGAAGATGAAAATCCATATACTATTCGAGTTGTTTCCGATATATTAGAATCTAATGGATCTTCTTCTATGGCTACAGTTTGTGCAGGCTCATTAGCATTAATGGATGCTGGTGTTCCGTTCAAAAAACACGTATCGGGTATTGCAATGGGAATGATTGCCGAAGATGGTAAATATGCTATTTTATCCGATATCTTAGGAGATGAAGACCACTTAGGTGATATGGATTTTAAAGTAACAGGAACAAGAGATGGTATTTGCGGTGTACAAATGGATTTAAAAGTAGATGGACTTTCTTATGATGTATTAACAGAAGCGTTAGAACAAGCAAGAAAAGGACGTTTACATATTTTAGAGGCTATGGATAAATGTATTACTACGTACCGACCTGATTTAAAACCTCAAACTCCACGTGCAGAAAGTATTAACATCCCTAAAGAATTTATTGGTGCAGTAATCGGACCTGGAGGTAAAATCATACAAGATATACAAGAAAAAACAAGTACCGTTATTACGATTGAAGAGAATAAAGAAAAGGGAATTGGTAAAGTAACTGTTTTATCTAATAATAAAGAAAATATGACCGCCGCTTGGGCACGCATCAATGCGATTGTTGCAGTTCCGGAGGTTGGAAATGTTTACGATGCGGAAGTAAAATCAATAATGCCTTATGGCGCATTTGTTGAATTTATGCCGGGGAAACAAGGATTGTTACATATTTCTGAAATATCTCACAAGCGATTAGAAAACTTGGACGGTATTTTGGCAGAAGGTGATAAAATTCAAGTAAAACTCTTAGAAATTGATAATAAAACTGGCAAATTCAAATTAAGCCGCAAAGTGTTGTTGCCAAAAGAACAACAAGCGTAAATTATCAAACTATACTATATTTAAAAATAAGGCAACCTAATAGTTGCCTTATTTTTTTTCTATTAATTGCTTTTTTTTCTTTAGCAAAGTAACATTTAATTAACAAATGCGTATATTGTACGTAAAACTATAAACTGCTTATGCTTTTTTTTACAAATCATAAAACAATTATTGAGATAAAGAGTATAATGTAGTAGTATATATCATTAACCAACTAGCTACTATATATGAAACAACTAAAAATTACCACAAAAATCACTTCAAGAGATAGTTTTTCTATCGATAAATACTTGAGTGAAATTTCCAAACTACCAATGCTTTCCGAAGAGGAAGAAGTAAAAATTGCTAAACGCATTAGAGATGGCGATACTGATGCCTTAGATAAATTAGTTCAATCAAATTTGAGGTTTGTAGTTTCTGTGGCCAAGCAGTATCAAAATCAAGGGTTATCTTTAAATGATTTAATTAATGAAGGAAATATTGGTTTGATAAAAGCTGCAGGAAAATTTGATGAAACAAAAGGTTTTAAATTTATTTCTTACGCTGTATGGTGGATACGACAATCCATTTTACAAGCATTAATTGAGCAACCAAGAGTGGTACGCTTGCCGATGAACAAAGCTACCATTTATAATAAAATACAAAGAGCTATTGTTGATTTTGAACAAAAAAATCAAAGAGAACCGTCAAATGATGAATTAGCAGAAATATTAGAGATAAAACCTGATGAATTGGCCATGTTAAGAGCGACACTTACTTTCCATATCTCGGTAGATACGCCTATTGGCGAAGACGATGACACTACTAGCTTGGATTTAATGACCGACAGTTCAATGGTTACACCCGATGGAAATTTGATAGATGAATCACTACATGATGAATTAGAACATGCCTTGCAAGCACTTTCTGAACGTGAGATTGACATTATCAAATATTATTTTGGCATAAATGAATTTAATCAGTCTTATAGCTTAGACGAGATTGGGATAAAAATGAACCTTACCCGCGAACGGGTACGACAATTAAAAGATAAAGCAATTCGCAAGATGCGTCGTTTTGCAATTAGTAAAGAACTAAAATCGTATTTGAATTAGATTTTTTTTAGATAATAATTTTACAGCGAAAAGAATTTTATTCTCATTTTAAAGCTTTCGAAATAAATTGAAATAAGAATTTTATATAATAGAAAAAAAGAGTTCCCGCAAAGGAACTCTCCAACAAAATTACGAATAACAACCAATATTATCTGGGTATATTATATATTGTGCATATTTCATCGTAGCTCATATCTTTCAATGGTTTGCTCAATCGTACATGTTTAGTTGGTGGAATGATAACGTATCTGAATTTATTATTTTTACTAATTGGTGGTATTCCATACGGATTTCCGGTGGTTTGCATAAATTGTATGCTTCCTACTTTAAGCGTAAAATCCCAAATACTAATAAAGTTATTAATCATTGTTGTGGTGGGTAATGAACGTGTATTTCCATTGTCATTTTCTAATCTGCAAAAGGTAAGCACTACCCCTTTATCTAAAATCTCTTGTGTTATGGCTGGAGCTTTAACCGTAAAATATTGTACCGTTGTAGGCTTTCCAGGGTTTGTATTTCCTGTTTGTCCAGAGCCGCTACCTGTATGTCCGCCTCCGTTGTTTATTACTTCAGCCGGCGATTCCCAATCAGAGTAAAATACGGTGGTGGATGGTGTTGTAGGAACGATAACTGTTGAAGTAGTATCGTGTGTGCTCACGTGTGTTATAGGTGGTAAATTTATTTCTTCTTTTTTGCAAGAGGTTAGTGATAAAATAACACCTAATGTGGTAAATAATGTGGTCGTTTTCATAGTTTTTGTTTTTTGTGGTTAGATAAATTTTGTTTATGGTTTTACTTTATAGATATTTAATGATTAATTATAATGTTTGTAGTAAGCATATTGTTTGTCTCTTTTCACAGATGGAGCACTACTTTTATACATGTTTTTATTTATCTTATGTCCACCTCCATTAGCCATTGGCCATGTACCACAACCGGAAGCCATATTTCTTTGGCAAGAGCAAAATGATACCATAATCAAACTAATGAGTATCGCTGGGATAAATTTTGAAATTGATAAGTTTGTGGTTTTTGTTTCTGAGTTTTTCGCTAAGCTATCTAATACCTGATTAGATGTTTTGCTTGTTGTGCTTGTGTTTTTCATAGTTTTTGTTTTTAGTAGTTTAATATTGTTTTTGTTTTTTGTTGTTTTGATGATGTAAAGATGTGTAACTTATTTTTTACACTACTAACGGAATGAGTAAAAGGAAACATAATTGAGTAAATGGTAAATAGTGTAATGAAACTACCTGATTTCATTGGTGTTTACATATATTCAACTTATTTAGCACCGAAAAATCTATCTCTGCTTATTGTATAATGATAATAAAAAAGAGCTACTCACTGAGTAGCCCTTTACAAACAAAATCACGAATAACAACCAAATTTTATTTCGGAATACTAAACATTGTGCAAACTTCATCATACGACATATCTTTCAACGGTTTGCTTAAACGCACTTGTTTAGTAGCAGAAATAATAACATATCTAAATTTATTTTTATTGCTAATAGGCAACACTCCTAAGGGATTTCCTGTTGTTTGTATAAAATGTATTTTACCTTTTTCAATTGCAAAATCCCAAATACTTATAAAATTATTTATCATAGTTGTGGTGGGTAGCGAACGGGTGAGATTATTATCATTTTCCAATTTGCAAAATGCAAGTACAACTCCTTTGTCTAATATATCTTGTGTAATACCTGCCGCATTTACATGAAAATATTGAACCATAGCAGGTTTCCCGGAACCTGAATTTCCTGTTTGCCCTGAACCACCACCACCCGAAGGATTTATTGGACCTGTAGATGATGCATCAGGGGTAAGCCAATCAGAATAATACACTGATGTTGTTGGTGGCATAGGCACTATCAATGTGGTAGTGTCATGCGTACTTGGATGTGTAATATTCGGTAAATTTTCTTTCTCTTTTTTGCATGAAGTAAGTGTAATAAATACTCCAAGGCATAAAAATATTTTGGTCGTTTTCATTGTTTTGGTTTTATACTAGTTAGAAAAATAATTAATGTACTATTGCACATATATTATTGATGATTCTTGTGGTATCGTAATTGGCAATGTAATAGTTTTAGCATGTCTATTATCTTCTTCATCTTTTTTTGGTTCTGGATCGCTATCTTTCTTATGATTACATGATGTCAATACAATCCCCAGCAATAACACTATGTATAGTTTTATGGGTATTGTTTTCATAGTTTTTTGTTTTAAAAAATAAAAAATAGAGATTATTGGTAAATAACTTTTAATTGTAGCGTTTGTAATAGGCATATTGCTTGTTGTTTTTCAACGAAGGCTGACTATTTTTATACATACCTTTGTTAACCTTATGTCCATGACCATTAGCCATCGGCCAGGTACCACAACCAGACTCCGCATTTCTAGCGCATGAGCAAAAAGTTATTAAAATGAAACTGATAATTGTAAGTCTTACAAACTTAGCAATAGTTTTTACAGGGTTTTTAGTTTCTGTGTTGCTTACGTGGCTACCCAATGCCTGATTGGAGTTGTTGCTCACTGAAACTAATGTGCTTTTCATGATGATGTGTTTAAATAGTTAGTTAATAAGTTTAGTTAGTTTGTTAAAAATTGGGCATTATATTCCAGTCTAATGAGAGTCTATTATTCATTAGTGGTAATTCTATTTTGTAATATAGGAAATTAGATAAGGCGAACTTACTTTGGTTTAATAAGCTTGTACTTTTTGTACTTTATTAAGATATTACTTGGAAGCCAAATTTATGTTCTCCATAGCATTCACATCTTTAGTAAAGATTACGTGGTTAAAATTTTGACCTAACACCAAGTCTTTATCTATAAAGAAGTAACTCAACATTAATTGAAAATCAATGTCAGCATAAGTAATTTTAATTTTATCATCTACAATTTTCCATTTGCCTTTCAAGCATTTATACACTTGATTTTTAGCATTTATGAAATCATGGCGAAATTCATTATTTTCAAAAAATACTAAATACTCAGTGGAAGCTTCTTTGTACGGACTTTGGTTGGAGATACGTTGAAAATCGTTGATAGAACTAGCGTTGCTATATTTCCAACTACCACACACCGGATTTGGTGCTTTGTTCTTTTTTGCGTAGCCTCCTATTGCTATTGCAAGGATTGCTACAATTAATAATACCCTTTTCATGACGTTTGTTTTATAGTTTGAAACAAAAAAGGTATTCATGTTTCCAAAACGAGGGGGACGGACGGGCGTTTTAGTAACGCTTGAATTTTGTATTATTTTCTTTCATGGCTATTTGTTTATGGTTTGTTAAATCTATTGTAAATTTGAACATATTCTTGATATAAGTCAATACTAAAAGATAGTGATTTTGACATAAATCAATACTATATTGTAGTAAAAATGCTATATTATTTCTCACAACTACATGTAAGCTTGATAAAATTTATTCAAATTTTTACCTAAAATTACATTTTCACTATTATTGTAACACAATTTTTTATTTAACTTCTTTTATGAAAATAATTTCTTTAGTACCTTCTATTACATTGTTAATCTGCGATTTAGGTTTAGAAAACCAAATCGTCGGTAGGACTAAATTCTGTATCCACCCTGCTGATAAAGTAAAAAACATTCCTATTGTTGGAGGTACAAAAAATATTGACTTTCAGAAAATACAACTACTCAACCCTGACATTATCTTTTCTACAAAAGAAGAAAATACAAAAGAGGATATTTTAGCTTTAAAAAAATCATTTAAAGTAATTGTTTTTGAAGTAGATAATTTAGCGGATAATTATAAAATGATAGAGAAAATAGGAAAATTAACCCAAACAGAAGCTAAGGCGCAGCAGATTATTCAGCAAACAAAAGCAAAATTTGAAGAATTTAATTCTACCTTGCATCCTTCAAACCTCCCTACCTTATATTTTATTTGGAGAAAACCATATATGACCGTGGGCAAAGATACTTTTATACATTCCCTATTGGCAGCAATGGGTTTAAAAAATATGTTTGAGCATCAAATACGATATCCAATTATTCAGAATTTAAAAACCAGTTACCTAGAAAAATGTAAGTTAATATTGCTTTCTTCAGAGCCTTACCCATTTTCAGAAAAACATATAAAAGAATTTCAGGAACAATTGCCACAAGCACAAATTTTATTGGTAGATGGTGAGTTTTTTTCATGGTATGGCAGCAAAATGATTGATGCTCCTAAGTATTTTAAAGAAATACTGTCAAAAATAAAAGCGGAATAAAAATCTTATCCTCGATTTCGAACTACACATTACTTTTTATATCTTTGCGGCGTAAAAACAATTAAAAATGAGCAATTATACCCAATTATTAGGCGAAGAAAGAGCAGCGTTTTTATTAGACCATCAATGTAAAACCATAGACAAGTCTTTATTGCACTTGCCAAGTAATGATTTTGTAGAAAAAATTTGGATGCAAAGCAATCGGTCGCCACAGGTTTTGCGCAGTTTGCAACAATTATATGGCAATGGTCGTTTAGCAAATACCGGGTATGTTTCCATTTTACCCGTTGACCAAGGAATTGAGCATAGTGCAGGTGCGAGCTTTGCTCCTAACCCTATTTATTTCGATTCAGAAAATATAGTAAAATTAGCACTCGAAGGCGGATGTAATGCCGTTGCTTCTACTTATGGTGTGTTGGGTTCTGTTGCTAGAAAATATGCACACAAAATTCCATTTATCGTAAAAATAAATCACAACGAATTTTTATCTTACCCAAATACATTTGACCAAATTATGTTTGGTTCAATTAAAGATGCTTGGAACATGGGTGCTGTTGCTGTAGGTGCTACAATTTATTTTGGCTCACCAGAATCACGCCGTCAAATTATTGAAGTAGCGAAAGCTTTTGAATATGCACATGAATTGGGCATGGCTACTATTCTTTGGTGTTATTTACGTAATAATGATTTCAAAAAAGATGGCGTAGATTATCACACTTCTACCGATTTATCTTCTCAAGCCAATCATTTAGGAGTTACCATACAAGCGGATATAATTAAACAAAAAATGCCTACTAACAATGGCGGATACAATGCTATAAAATTTGGAAAAACACACGCTAAAGTTTATACAGATTTAACTACCGAACACCCTATCGACTTAACCAGATACCAAGTAGCAAATTGTTATATGGGACGCGCAGGATTAATTAATTCCGGTGGAGAAAGTAAAGGACAAACCGACTTAGCAGAAGCAGTAGAAACAGCAATCATCAACAAACGTGCCGGCGGTATGGGCTTGATATCAGGACGAAAAGCTTTTCAAAAAGATATGAAAGTGGGTGTTGAATTATTAAACGCTATCCAAGATGTATATTTAGACAATGGAGTAACTGTTGCTTAAATATTTTTAATGGAAGACAACTAACATTTCAAATTTTATTTTTTTTTATTTCAATAAAGACGATAAAAGAATTATTGTGCCAAAACGAAACCGATGCTTAGGTTGGACACTTAATTTTGCCCGTCCGATTTCGTACTTACTTTTAACTGTATTTCTTCTATTGATTTTTTCTTTAAAATTATTTTATGTAAAGTAATCGATTGGGTTGTCCTACAAAATTTTAGCACATAAAAGTATCTTTCTAAATAAATCTTTTATGTTGCATTTTGCTATTTTCAATTATAGTATATTGCATTGTTTATGTGGCAAAAAACAATATCATTTTTGATAAAAAACAAGCGTAAATTACTTGCTTTTGGCATAATCGTTTTGTTTTTGGGAGGATTAGATATTATTTTCCCTATCCAGCTGCATCGAGATTATTCAACAGTAATAGAAGCCGAAGACGGTACAATTATTTCAGCCTTTCTCACCAATGATGATAAATGGCGGATGTTTACCAAATTAGAGGAAATAACGCCAACAGTACAAAAGGCATTTATTGCAAAGGAAGACCGCTGGTTTTACTGGCATTTTGGCGTTAATCCGATTGCAATAGCACGAGCTTTATATTACAATACGATTCAGCATCGTCGCACGTCAGGCGCATCTACAATTACCATGCAGGTTGCCCGTATGTTAGCTCCCAAAAAAAGAACCGTACTTTCCAAAAGTATAGAGATACTGAGAGCCGTACAATTAGAATGGCATTTTAGTAAAAAAGAAATATTGCAATTATACTTAAATCTGGTGCCTTATGGCAGTAACGTTGAAGGTATAAAATCGGCAGCATATATTTTTTTTGGTAAATCACCAGCACAATTAAGTTTGGCAGAAGTAACTACGCTTACCATTATTCCCAATCGTCCTACAAGTTTATTATTAGGAAGAAAAAATGAATTTATACAACACGAACGAAACCGTTGGTTGCTGAAATTTCGAAAACACAAAATATTTAAAAACGAAGAAATTGAAGATGCTTTGGAAGAACCATTAGTTGCGTTTCGCCGTACACCCCCCAACTTTGCGCCACATTTCAGTCGTCGGATGAAACAACTTTATCCTGCACAGCCCATCATTGCTACACATTTGAAGTATAATTTGCAATTGGAAGTAGAAGAAATAATTCAGAATTATGCTAAAACATTGCAATTTAAAGACATCAAAAATGCAGCTGTTTTTATTATAGACAACAACACGCACACTGTAGTCGCTTACGTGGGTTCACCTGATTTTTATAGTGTTTCCACACAAGGACAAGTGGATGGTGTAAAAGCGATACGCTCTCCAGGCAGTACTTTAAAGCCTATGATTTATGGGCTCGCATTCGATAAAGGATTATATACACCGCGTTCCGTTATTGCAGATGTTCCCGTTGATTTTGATGGATATACACCCGATAATTACGATGAACATTTTCACGGACAAGTAGCATTATCTGATGCTTTAGCACAATCATTAAATATTCCAGCAGTAAAATTATTACATGATATTGGAGTGAAAACTTTAACCAATACTTTAGATAAACTGCATTTTATACAAATTCAAAAAGATAAAGACAAATTGGGATTATCCACTGCATTGGGTGGTTGTGGCGTTACATTGGAAGAACTAACGGGTATGTACGCAGTATTTGCCAATAGTGGAAAATATTTTGCTCCGTCCTACATAAAAAATGAAGACGCTGCAAATGGTATAGAAATATTGTCACCACAAGCAAATTATATGGTAGCGCAAATTCTCACACAATTGCGTCGCAGCGATTTACCCAACCATTCAGAAAATGTGATGAACATCCCGAAAATTGCATGGAAAACTGGAACTTCTTACGGACGTAGAGATGCATGGAGTATCGGGTTTAATAATAATTTTACTGTAGGCGTGTGGTGCGGAAATTTTGACGGAAAAGGTGTTCCCGATTTAAACGGTGCTGACATTGCAACACCGCTTTTATTACAACTTTTTAATGCTATAAATAAACAAACGGATAAAGATTGGTTTAAACGTCCGAAAGATTTACAATATCGATATGTGTGTGCCGAAAGTGGTGATGTTCCAGATGATTTTTGCACCGATAAAATTATGGCATTATACATTCCCGGAGTAAGCCCTAATAAAAAATGCACCCACTTAAAAAAAGTATGGGTAAGCCAAGATAGTAGTATTATCTATTGTTCTGCATGTTTGCCTAATAGTGGATATATCGAAAAATGGTATCCTAATTACGCCCCCGAACTACTGAGTTATTTCGAGCAAACCCAATTACCATATATAAAAATTCCACCACATAATCCAAATTGCAAAAAAATATTTGAAACCCAATCGCCGAAAATTACCAAGCCTGTAAATGGATTAACTTATTTTATAAATCAGAATGAAAAACAAGAATTGATGTTGGTTGCACAAGCTGCAAATGATGTACAAAAAATATCATGGTATATTGATAATAAATTTATAAAAACAGTAAATAAAAATGAATCCGTTTTTATAACACCTGCAATGGGCAAAATAAAAATTTCATGCACTGATGATAAAGGCAGAAATACTGACAGTTGGGTGTTGGTCAAACAATTATAAAATCAATCTAGTATTTCTCTTATTTTCTCTACAAATTGTGTTGGATTATCGGCATGCATCCAATGTCCTGCATTTTTTATTTCATACATTTTATTATTGGGGAAATAGTTATCGCAAGTATTCCAATTGTCTTGATTTATATAGTTTGATTTTTCTCCTTTCAGAAAATAAGATTCTCCTAAAAAAGAGGCTTGTATAATTGGGAAATCCATTAATTTTCTATAATTTTTTATCAGTGCTTCGAAGTTGCATTTCCATATAAATTTTCCTTCCACATCTCTCGTTAAATTTTTGAGTATAAACTGTCGGACACTAAATTCTTGAATACGTGGTTGCAAAAAAAGTTCTACTTCTTCTCGCCTTTGAGCTGATTTTAATGGAGCTTCCGCCATAGCAAATAATATAGTTTCATGTCCACCATCGTAATAAGTTGGCGCAATATCTGCAACTATCAATTTATCTATCAATTGAGGATGCAATAAAGCCAGTAGCATTGCCACTTTCCCACCCATCGAATGCCCTAAAACATTCGTTTTATTGATTTGATGTTGCACACAAAAATCTACTATATCTTGTGCCAAAATTTCATAATCTATAGCATCGTCATGAGGCGAACTCCCATGATTGCGTTGGTCGATAATATATACTTGATGCTTGTCCGATAATTGTTTAGCAATAGAATGCCAATTATCTAAAGAGCCTAATAATCCGTGCAGAATAAGTAAACTTGAGCCGTTGTCGCCAATTTTTTTATAATGCAATTGCATATTATAACATTTTATTCCTTTTTACTAAATAGGATAATAGTATAGGCTCGAAACCTTCTTTGATATCTGCTTCCACCAAATCAATTTTATATTGTGCGCATTTTAATTTCAAATTATTTTTTCTTTCCGCCATTTTTTGTATATAAAATTCTTTTACTTGGTTCGGTTGCAATTTAAGTTCTTCACCCGATTCCATATCTATAAATTTATAGGGTCGGTTTTCAAAATTAAAATCTATTTCTTTTGCCTTATCTACTACATGAAATAAAACTACTTCGTGTTTATTATGCTTTAGATGCTGTAAGGCTAAAAATAAAACCTGCTCCTCTATACTATCCATCATATCGCTAAATATCATAACCAAAGAACGCTTGTGTATCGCATCGGCAATTTGATGTAAGCATTTAGCTGCGTTTGTAGCTTTGTGCACTGCTATATCTTGCATTGTTTTATACAATTCATTCTTCAATAACTGATGGTGCATTGCATTTGTTTTTGCTGCCGTATGTACGCTTACTTCTTTGTCAAAAATAGATAAACCCACAGCATCCCTTTGTTTTTTCAATAAATGCATTATTGCAGCAGCTGCTATACAAGAGAATTGAATTTTATTGAGTTTTCCTTGCTCCAACTCTTTTGGAAAATACATAGAAGAAGAAGCGTCAATAATAATTTGGCAGCGAAGATTTGTTTCTTCTTCATACTTTTTGGTATATAATTTTTCAGTACGGGCATATACTTTCCAATCTATATCTTTGACGGAATCACCGGGATTATGCAGTCGATGTTCAGCAAACTCTACTGAAAAACCATGATACGGGCTTTTATGCAATCCGATGATAAATCCTTCGACTACTTGTCGGGCTAATAAATCCAAGTTTTCAAACCGGACAAAATCTTGTTGTTGCAATTGCATATTTGGATAAAAATAAAAAGAAAAAAGGTATAAGAAAACGATTTTGCATTTCTTATACCTTTTTATTTATGAAAAAAAATTAGGCTAATTGAGCTTCTATTTTCTTTTTCAAATCACTTTTTGAGGCAACGCCTACGTGCTTATCTACAATTTCTCCATTTTTGAAAATCAATAAAGTAGGAATACTCATAATGCCATATTGCGCTGCAATTTCTCTATTATCATCTACATTTAATTTTCCGATTACTGCTTTTCCGTCATATTCTTTTGATAATTCTTCTACTACAGGACCTATTAATCGGCAAGGACCGCACCATTCCGCCCAAAAATCTACTAAGGCTACGCCATTATTGTCTAATACTTTTTCTTTAAAATTGTCGTTGGTGAATTCTACTGCCATGATGTTTAATTTATTTATTTAGGTAACAATAATTATTTTAATTAGTTTCAAAATTACAAAAATTACCAGCAAATTTCTGATAAGATTTGATGATATGTGGATAAGAAAATTCTATCTGATGATAAGTTCTTTTACCAACTCCTCTCCTAAGCGTTCGTTTAACGAAGCTACTATTTTAGTGCGCGCCATAAATAACTCTTGCTTTAATACCGAGGATTCTAAATAAACAAATAAACGTCCTTGTTTGTAAAATATTTTAGAAGTATGATTGGTGATATACGTACCCATCAGCTCGTGCCAATGTTTGCGTACATTCATCTCATTCATTTTACCGGAGATACGCATTTCTTTTATCATATCTTCCAATACATCTTTGATTGCTACAAATTTGCTGTTTCTATATTTTGCCAATCGGTATAATTTTAAATTGAGAAATATCGTTCCTGTCAATTATTGCTTGTATGGAGATTTCATCTGTATCTGTAATAAATACTTGCCCGAATTTATCATCATGGATAAATCGGAAAATGCGTTCCATTCTTTGCGTATCTAATTTATCAAAAATATCATCGAGCAGCAATAAAGGTTGTATTTGTTTTTCTTGTCGCAATAATTCATATTGTGCCAGTTTGAGTGCTATCAAAAACGTTTTCTGCTGCCCTTGCGAGCCAATTTTTTTCACCGGAAAATCATTTAATTTAAACGATAAATCATCGGTATGAATACCTTTGGTGGTACGCTGTGCGTATTTGTCTTGCTCTTGTTGTTGTTCGAGTAATTGCTCGAAACTTACCTCTAATAAATCGGAGTGATAGGAAATAGTAATAACCTCTTTACCGCCCGAAATAACGGAATAAATATGCGCTACAATCGGAATTAGTTTTTCAATAAATAGCTTACGTTGGTTAAAAATAAAACTTCCCGAATGAATCAGTTTTTGATTATAACTTTCCAATAATATTTTATCGAAATATTTTCGTTCAAAAAAAGATTTTAATAATGCGTTTCGTTGTGCAAGGATTTTATTATAAACTACTAAATGATTGAGATATTCCACAGAAAACTGACAAAGCGTAGCATCGATAAATTTTCGGCGCAATTCGCTTGCTCCTAAAATCAGCTGGTTGTCATCAGGCGTAATAATTACACATGGAAATCTGCCGATATACTCCGCTTGTTTTTCCATTTTTACTTTATTAATTAAAATTTCTTTCTTTTCTTGCTTTAAATATTTTATTTCAACAATTTGATTTTCAGTATTTAATACAATATGAGTTTCGATTCTAAAGAATGCATCCGAAAAATTGGGCAACATTAAATCGGTAGTAAAATAGCTTTTAGTAAGGCAAGAATAATAGATAGCATCGAGAAGATTAGTTTTCCCCATCCCATTATTTCCTACAATA
>CAZXRF010000002.1:0-84381 GCA_964642875.1 uncultured Chitinophagales bacterium
TAAGAATGACTAATAATATATGTATTTTAAAAAGTAAACATACATATACAATTATATACAAAAACTAACTATTCATACAGTTTTAATTCGGATAATAAAGTTACAACAGTAAGCATGAAAACACTATCAAAAACAACAGGCGAAACAATAAATGAAACGGAGCAACATTTATTTTATTACTGACAAAAAGCCTTTCATATATGTTAGCCTCAATTGGTTAATCCGATAAGATGTTGTATCTTGCTGTATTCACATTTAGAAAAACTGTTTTTTTTAAATTAACAAAGCATCTATCTTAAATCATGATTATCGATTTACATTGCCATCCAAATTTAAAATCTTATAACTCCGGATACCCAGAACCAGCCGCAAATATGTGGGATAAAATCCAACATAAAATCGACTCCAAATTAGGTAATGATATCAATGAATTGACGAAGCATATTTGGAAAGAGTCGCAATGCAATTTAGATAGTTTGGTGGCCGGAAATGTACGCGTGTTTCAGTTGTCGCTATACCCTACCGAACGAGGGTTTCTGAATTTTAGAAATGTGCCGCAAGTGTTGATAGGCAAACGCAGAATCCATGCCATGCAGGAAGTGGTAACGGGTTATCATCCCGATAGTTTGGCTGCTTTGCGAAAGCATACCGATTATTTTAAAGAATTAGTGGCAGAGTATGATTATGTAAAAAACCAACAAGGCAAAAGCCCCGACGGCAAAACAGAATTTATATTAGTAAGCAGTTATAAAGAATTAGCACAAGCACTAAAAAAGAAAGATACAGTAATCGGAATTATAACGATTGAAGGTGCACATGTATTGGGTGGAGGCACAGAGGCAGCAGATAAAATGCAGCAGGAAGACTTTATCCAATTATTGACAAAAAATATACAAGCTTTAAAAAACTGGGAGCATCCACCATTTATGATTACGCTGTCGCATCATTTTTGGAATCATCTTGCCGGTCATTCAAAAAGCATGAAACGCCCGATTAACAATGTTTTGAATCAAAATAAGGGAAAAAATAAAGGGATTACTGAAGCCGGATGGCACGTAATTCGTGAACTGCTTAGTACCAAAAATGGAAAGCGGATATTGATTGATACAAAACACATGAGTGCTGCCTCACGTAAGGAATATTACGCCTTTATCAATAATTATAATTATGTAAATCCGGAAAATAAAATTCCGGTAATTAGCAGCCATGCCTGTGCCAATGGATTTAAGACCATTGATAGTTCTATTGTGAAAGCCGACTTAATTGTAAAGGCACGCAAGGGCAGATTGTATAAATGGAGTATAAATATATCGGATGAAGAAGCAAAAATCATTCATGACTCAGAGGGGCTTATAGGCTTGATGATGGATAAAGGAAACATGGGCGGGATAGATGTGGTAAATGAGATTTCTAAGGAGAAAGACATTAAAAAGCAGCGCAAGCTATATGCCCAATTGTTTTGGGATAATGCCTTCCAATTTGTAAAAGCCGTGGATAAAAAATCGGGCTGGGATATGATTGCCATCGGCACTGATTTTGATGGCTCAATTACACACATGGAGCCTTATCCTACGGCGGCAGATTTACCGCAGTTTCAGCAAGATTTACTTACTTTTTTAGAAGAGAAAAAATACCAACAATCTCTTTGGTTTGGTTATACACCCAAAGAAATTGTAGATAAGATGATGTATGGCAACGCCATGGATTTTTACAAGAAATTTTTTGTGTAATAGCTATTTTCTTGCCATTACTTTTTCTACTTTCTCTATAATATTTTTCGGCATTAAACCGTATTTTTCTAGTAGTTGGTCTGGCGTTCCGCTTTCACCGAAAGTATCTTGTACTGCGACCATTTCAATAGGTGCTAAATGATGACGTGCTAAAACAGATGCTACACTTTCGCCTAAACCGCCGTTTTGTTGGTGTTCTTCAGCAGTTACTACACAACCTGTTTTCTTTACAGAGGCTAAAATTGCTTCCTCATCCAATGGTTTGATGGTGTGCATATTTATTAGCTCTACAGAAATTCCACGCTTCTCTAGTTCTTGCCCAGCCAACACCGCGTGCCACACTAAATGACCGCAAGCGATGATAGTTACATCTGTTCCTTTGGATAAATATTGTGCTTTCCCGATTTGGAAAGTTTCATCTTCGCTTGGTGTAAATATTGGCCAAACCGGACGACCAAAACGTAAGTATGTTGGACCGTGCCGTTCAATAATTGCCTTAGTGGCAAGTCGAGTTTGATTGTAATCACAAGGCACCACAACCGTCATGTGCGGCAGCATTTTCATTAAGCCGATGTCTTCTAAGATTTGATGCGTAGCACCATCTTCGCCTAACGTTAAACCAGCGTGCGAGCAACAAATTTTTACATTTTTATCAGAATACGCCACGCTTTGTCGGATTTGATCATACACACGACCGGTACCGAAATTCGCAAATGTAGTAGCGACAGGAATTTTTCCGCCAATTGCCAAACCAGCAGAAATGCCAATCATATTGGCTTCAGCGATACCAGTTTGTATAAAGCGATTCGGGAAATCTTCGATGAATTTTTCCAACTTTAAAGAGCCGATTAAATCGGCGCAAAGTGCTACTACGTTTTCGTTGGCTTTTCCTGCTTCATGAATACCAACGCCAAAACCAGAGCGCGTATCTTTTTTATCGGTGAATGTGATGTTTTGTAATGACATAATTATCTTCTAATTTTTTCTTTTTGGATTTCTGCTTGAATGAAAAAATGCATAAACGACAATAGTAGAATTGTTTTCAATAGAATATACAATCTTATATGGAAATCGATTTACAAATGCTTCTCTTCTTTCATTAAAAGTAATTTTATTTATTGTAGGATTTTGTAAAATATCAGAAATTGATTTTCTTATTTCTTTGTAATCGCTTCTAATTCTTTATCAACTTCTTCCCAAGAATACGATTTGCTCTCGCCTGCTTTTCGTTTTTTCATTCTATTATCTAACTCTTCGTTTTCATCAGAATTAATATCCAATAATTTTTCAATAGCTTTTAATATCCATTCATCTTCTACTTGTTGGATTTCCTGAATAATCAGTTCTTTTTTTTCTTTTAATTCAGCAGCACTCATGATTTTGAATTTGTATTAAAGTTAATGATTGTTTTGAATTTAGAAGTGTTCTCTCATAAGATAAACACTAATAATCACCCAACGTTTCTTTTAATTGCGCCATGGCTTTTGCTAATTGTTCATCGTTTGGTGCGCTGCCGTGCCATTTGTGTGTACCCATCATGTAATCAACACCAAAACCCATTTGGGTTCTCATCAAAATAGCAATCGGCTTTCCTTTCTTCGTTTTCAATTGTGCTTCTGTTAGCGTAAATACTACATCTTCCATTACATTTCCTTTCATTTCCAACACATCAAAACCAAAGGCAGTAAACTTAGCTTTCAAATCGCCTAAGTCGCACACTTGTTGTGTGGAGCCATCAATTTGTGCATCGTTCCAGTCCACTGTCACAATTAAGTTATCTACTTTTTTTGCAGCGGCAAAGATTAATGCTTCCCAAATTTGTCCTTCCTGTAATTCGCCATCGCCCGTTAAGCAATAGACCAATTTGTCGTCACCATCCATTTTTTTTGCCAATGCAGAGCCAATCGCCACAGAAACACCTTGCCCCAAAGAACCAGATGCAATGCGAATTCCCGGCAGCCCTTCGTGTGTGGTGGGATGCCCTTGCAACCGCGAGTTGATATGGCGGAATGTACCTAACTCTTTTACATCAAAATAGCCACGACGAGCTAAAACACTATAAAACAGCGGCGAAATATGCCCATTTGACAAGAAAAACAAATCTTCATTCTTCCCTTCCATTTTAAAGTCCGTATCCACTTTCATAATTTCAAAATAAAGTGCAGTTAGGAAATCGGCACAGCCAAGCGAACCGCCCGGATGCCCAGATTTACACTGATGTACCATACGCACGATATCTCTGCGCACTTGTGTAGATATGTCTTTTAGTTCTGCTATTTGCATATTATCTTTTTTATTTTGACGTATATTTGGCTTTGTTTTTTGGAAAATCCTCCCAAAAATATACCTCTTACAAAAATAACAAAATATTAGACTTGCTAAAAAGAACTTGAAACTATTAATCATTCTTTATTGTTTAACGTGAAATAGCAACTTGGCTATAGTTTTTTTCTAAATACATCAAGCAGGCTGTATTATGAGGTCTTTTTGTAGGTATATATTTAATTAATAAAGGTTAATTCACATTTTTAACCAATAATAATCGTACTTTTGCAGTTTATTCCTTTTAAGGTATTTTAAAATAAATCTATTTATGCGCAAAACAGTTTTTTACGTTTTACTAGCACTATGTACCACTACAGTAGCGTTTGGACAGCAAGAAAATAAAGTTACTCCCCCCAAAGGTATTTCCGAACAAGTAAAAAAAAGAGTAATCTCTGCCCGTGACCGTGTGGTAATCGACTTATGTATGATGAATGCCATTGTAAAAAAGGATGGAGGTGTTACCGTTCCTAATGATTTTAAGTTAGGTGCATTTAATAGAGGTATCAATGTCTATTTTATGTATGATGTGGCATTTGGGAAAAAGAAAATTGTTAAAAACTTCAGTATTGCTCCTGGTATAGGAGTAGGTTCGGAGAATTATTATTTTAAAAACTATAAACTAACTTGGCATTACGATTCTTTAACCCGTTTCAAACCATTAGGCGATTCTATTTCTTCTAAAAATTCTAAATTAAACATGACCTATATCGATATTCCTATCGAATTAAGATATCGCTCAGAGCCGAATAAAAAAACAGGAATGAGTTGGAAAATTGCGGTAGGGTTTAAGTTCGGATTTTTGGTAGGTAGCAAATGGAAATATAAAGGCGAAGACCCAAATAAAGGCACTAATGGCGAAAGCGTAACTATCAAAGATATTGGCGTTGCGAATATGAGTAAATTCCGATACGGCCCCACTATCCGCGGAGGTTACGGACCAGTAAGTATATTTGCATACTACTCCATCGGTAGTGCATTTACCACCAAAGGACCTAAGATGAATCCGATAGTATTTGGTATTTCTATCAATGGTTTATAGGATAGACTGAAGATTAGTAGAACCAAGAACCAAGATAATATAGACTTTTAATCTAATTTCTAAAAATCTTCTGTCGTTCATTATGCCAAATCCATTTAAAAATATAAAAGGGGAAGTGGCTTGGAGAGCACCCTCAAATATTGCATTAGTAAAATATTGGGGAAAATATGGCAATCAATTACCCAAAAATGCATCTATAAGTTTTACTTTGGAAAATGCCTTTACGGAAACCACCGTAAAGTATGTTTCTAAAACGGACGAGCACAAAAATATAGATTTGACTTTCTATTTTGAAGGAAAAGAAAATCCAACATTTGCCGCTAAAATCCAGAAATTCTTAGAAAGTATAGTTTCTCATTTTCCATTTTTACCTCATTTCTCTTTAGAAATTCATTCATATAATTCATTCCCCCATTCAACCGGTATTGCCAGTTCGGCATCGTCTATGGCTGCATTGGCATTATGCCTTACGTCGATAGAAAATGAATTAGATGGAGGTATGTATCCAGCATTGTTTTTTGAAAAAGCAAGTATGATAGCCCGCTTAGGCTCGGGTAGTGCGTGCCGTTCCGTATATCCTTATTTGGCTGCTTGGGGCAAGCATTCTGCAATTCCGTTTTCGAGCAATGAACATGCAGTTCCAGCTTTTGAAGGGGTACATCCTGTTTTTAAAACCTTTAAAGACGCTATATTAATTGTATCTGCAGACGAAAAAGCAGTATCCAGCCGAGCAGGGCACGCCCTGATGGAAGGAAACCCATTTGCTGAAAGCAGATACCAGCAAGCAGCAAATCACCAGTCCGCATTGGTTGCAGCCATGCAATCGGGAGATATTCCTACTTTTGGAGAAATAATTGAAAACGAAGCACTTACCTTACATGCCCTTATGATGTGTTCTACGCCATCCTACATGCTAATGTTGCCTAATACATTGAAAATTATTGATTTAATAAAAACCTACCGAGCAGAAAATAATGTACCTTTGTACTATACTTTAGATGCAGGACCGAATGTTCATCTTTTATATCCGGAAGAAAATGCTGAAGAAGTAGAACTTTTTATTGGAAAAATGTTGTTGCCGCATTGCGAACAACAACGTGTTATTTTCGATAAAGTAGGTAGTGGACCGGTGCGGTTGAAATAATTTTTTGCAAAATAAATTTCCTTAGAAAGGAAAATGTATGAAAAACGAGCAGTCCTTTAATTCAAAAATTCTACTCTTTGGAGAATACAGCATCATCCAAGATTCGCTGGGATTGACACTGCCGTATGACGAATTTAAAGGCAAGTTAGCTTTTGAAAACAACGAGATGAATGCGCATTTTGTGCTGGAATCCAATGAACATTTAGCAGAATTTGCAGCATATTTGCAGCAATTAATTACAAAAAAACAACTCCATATTCAATTTGATATCGATACCTTTCAGCAAGACATTGCCAACGGAATGTATTTTCAATCTTCCATACCGCAAGGATTTGGCGTAGGTAGCAGTGGCGCATTAGTAGCAGCAGTATATGAAAAATATACTAAAGAAAAAGTAAGCTTAGAAGATGCACCCAACAAAGAAAAAATTTTATTACTAAAAGAAGTATTTGCCAAAATGGAATCATTCTTTCATGGCAATAGCTCAGGAGTAGATCCCTTAATCTGTTATTTAAATTTACCATTATTAATTAAAGGAAAAGAAGGAATAGAGCCGGTAAAAGTAGATCTAAACAACAACGGTAAAGGAGCTATTTTTCTTATAGATACGGGTATTTCTAGAAGCACCGAACCTTTGGTGAAATATTATATGCAACGTATGGAAGAGCCAACTTTCCGAGAGTTTGTAGATAAGCAATTAAAACCATTCGCAAACAACTGCATACACGCATTTTTAGAAGGCGATAATGAAACATTATTTGCTTACATGAAATTACTTTCCAAATTTCAGTTTGAGCATTTTAAGCCGATGATTCCAAAACTATTTAATAAGATGTGGAAACGCGGCATTGATAGTGGCGAATATTATTTGAAACTCTGCGGCGCTGGCGGTGGAGGTTTTATTCTTGGATTTACCAAAAATTTTGAGCAAACAAAAAAACAACTTAAAGGACAAAATTTGGAGTTGTTGTGTAGTATATAATTGCTTTTTCAACATAATTAAAAAACAAACTTAATTGATGCATCTAGATTTAATTCCTGTGTCTATTTGTATTTCCTGAATTACTAGAATTTTCCTTTTTCAACGAAATTGATAAAACCATCAGCCCACCTACTGCCGATAAAGATGAGCCGATAATAATAGCAAGCCTTGCGGTGTTGGCACTTTCCGGATGCTTAAATGATAATGAAGTAAAAAATAAGGACATCGTAAATCCTATGCCGGCTAACATTGCCAAACCTAATATTTGACGAAAAGTAGTTTGTTGCTGTAGGGTACAAATTTTTGTTTTTATACTTAAAAATACAAATGCAAAAATCCCCAGCGGCTTGCCGATAAATAATGCCAGCGCAATTCCTAAGCTTAATGGAGAGATAAGATGTTGCAGTGCTCCACCAGCAATAACGATGGTTGTATTTGCTAATGCGAATATTGGAAGTATCAAATAATTTACAGGCTTGTGTAAGGCATTTTCATAACGTTCAATTTTAGAAATAGGAATAAATAGGGAGCTCAACACTCCGGCAATAGTGGCATGCACGCCAGAACAAAAAATGCAATACCACAGCAATAGCATCGGCAATAAATAAATGCCAAATGAAGTAACCCGAAATCTATTTAATAGCCATAATACCAAAAGGATTATGGCAGCATATACGAGGTATAAAAACTGGATTTCCTGCGTGTAAAAAATGGCAATAATCAAAATTCCACCTAAGTCGTCAATAATGGCAAGGGCTGCTAAAAATACTTTTAAAGACAGCGGCACTCTATTGCCCAATAACGACAATATGCCTAACGAAAAGGCAATATCCGTAGCGGTAGGAATTGCCCATCCGTGTATGTTTTCTGTTCCGGTATTAAAAGTGGTGTAAATAAGCGCAGGCACTAGCATTCCGCCCAATGCAGCAATCATGGGCAGCAATGCCTTTTTAGTAGAAGATAACTCACCTACAACGATTTCTCGTTTTATTTCCATGCCTACCAAAAAGAAGAAAACCGCCATTAATAGATCATTCACCCATTGTTCTATGGATAGAGATAAATTTAATACACCAATTGGGTGGTGCCAAAATTGTAAATAAGCAGTTCCTATATTGCTATTAGAAATCAGTATAGAAAATAGAGTAGCACAAATCAATAAAACGCCGCCCAATTTTCCACTCTCCGAAAGTTCTTTAATTGGATGAAGAATAGGTTTGATAATTCTCTTTGGCATTGCTTCTAATTATCAATAAAGATAGGGTTTTGTGCTTACTTTTGTTGCAATATATTGTGTAATTCAGCAACAGTATCTGCTAAAAAAGTGGGCTTTGTGTTTTCTAATTCTTGTTTACTGCCAAAGCCATAAGTTACGCCAATGCTTTTTATTTGATGATAATTTGCCGCTTCGATATCTGTATTTCTGTCGCCTATCATTACAATATTATTTTTGTCTGTTATTTGCTCAGACTGCATAATTAATTCAATCATTTTCTCCTTTGTAGTAATTCCTTTTTCTTCGTTGTAATATTGAATTTGTGAAAAATAATTTCTGATTTCAAAATGGGTTAAAATTTGTTCAGCCATTGCGCCTTTATGTGTAGCAATATATAATTTTCTTTTTTGCTGAAATAAGCAGTCTAACAATGCTTTCATGCCAATATATAATTCATTCTCGTAGGCGCCGCCCAATTCATTATAATAAACTCGGTAAGTGGTGATTGCAAATTCTGCTTGCGCTGAAGACAAGCCATACATTTTTTCAAATACAGTACGCAATGGCGGCCCGATTAGTTTTTTTAGTACGTCATCTTTTGGCGTAGTTAAATTTACTTTCGGGAATGTGTATTTGTATCCATTTAATATCCCCACTTCCGGATTGGAAATAGTACCGTCTAAATCAAAAATAAGATGTTGCATGATAGTTTATTACAAAGCGTTTATTGCTCAGAATATTGTTAAAATTCTAAAAAGCAGAAAAGCAGTTTAACCTAATAATTGTTTTACCAACGTAGAAATACGAGCACCTTCTGCCTGTCCGGCTACTTTTTTACTTACCATACCGATTACTTTTCCCATATCTTTTATAGAAGTAGCCCCCGTTTCTGTAATAGATGCTTGCACTATTGCGTGTAAATCTTCATCGCTTAGTTGTTTGGGTAAGTAAGAAACGATTACATCCATTTCTTCTTTTTCCCGCACGGCTAATTCAGGTCGATTTTCTTTGGTAAAAATCTCAAATGATTCTTTGCGCTGATTGAATAATTTCTGCAAGATTTTTATTTCTTGCTCTTGTGTAATTTCACCGGTAGCACCTTTTTCGGTCTTCGCCATTAAAAAGGCAGCTTTTATAGCTTTTATTGTTCGAAGCTTCACTTCATTTTTAGATAGCATAGCATCTTTTAGTTCATTGTTTATATTCTGATCTAATGACATAATTTTATTATTTTAATTCTTCATAATCTATCAACTCCGCATCGTCGTATTTCTTATGAGGAACAGAAGGCGATGGGGAAGATTCTGTGTTTTTAAAAAACTGTTTATTATCTTGTGGTGGCGGTGGATTTTCGGCGGTTTTAGTGGAAGTAGGCGTTTCCGCAAAAAGCATTTTTAGTACCTTGTAGCCCAAGACAATAAGTATAATGTATTTAAAAAAACGAAACATATCGCAAAATTACTTTTTTATGTTTACTATTAACATTAATAATGTGCAAATAGTTTCCAGCATCTTTTTTTAGAAATAAATTTACTAGTAATTAGCAGCTAATCTGAAAACTATATTACTTATTTGGCTGTTTCAATAGGTAAATTTCAATAAATAATATGTCAGAGCCATTAATAAATAAAGTAGCACAAAGTGGAATAATAACCTTAGACTTAGAGGTGTTTTTTCCTACAGAAGAAATACTGCCTTTAGATATAAAAGATTTTTTGTTCAGAGGATTACTATTAAAAGAATTAGAATTTAGAGCAAATTTAAAAAATGTAGATTGGACTGCATTTCAAGATAAATCGGTGGCGGTTTTTTGTAGCTCAGATGCTATTTTGCCGCAATGGGCGTATATGCTTATAGTGGTTTATTTACAACAAGTAACAAAAGAAATTTATTTTGGAACAATAGCAGAAGTGGAACAAAAATTGCTGCTGCAAAATATACAAAATATGAATGTAGCACAATACCAAGACGAAAGGTTGATAATTAAAGGATGTGGAACAAAGGCACTTGGCGGCGAGGCATATTTAGAAATCACTAAAAAGTTGAAACCAGTAGTAAAATCACTGATGTTTGGTGAACCCTGTTCGACAGTTCCGGTGTATAAGAAAAAATAAAAACTATGAATAAAAACAAACGAACCTACACAATTATCGGGGTAGTAATAGCAGCAACTTCCTTTTTGTTTATACGTGCTACAAATGGAACGGATAAATATTTTTCTTTTGTAAAAGTAGGGGCAAAAGAAGAAAATCTAGCACTTCCCCTACAAAATGCTTTTGCCATAAAATTTCCTGAAAAAGCCGCTTTCGCTGGCGAAGATGTTCCATTAGATGATGCGGAAGTGCGCGAGCGACTAGACAGAGAATTAACAGTAAATGCCTACTGGCAATCTTCTACTATTATGATGTTAAAACGAGCTAATCGGTTTTTTCCGACAATAGAAAAAATACTGAAAGAAGAAGGAGTTCCTGATGATTTTAAATATTTATGCTTGGCAGAAAGTGCCTTAGATAATGTAGTGTCGCCGGCAGGAGCAGCAGGATTTTGGCAAATAATGAAAACCACTGGAACACAATACGGCTTACTCATAAATGACGAAATTGATGAACGTTATAATTTAGAAAAAGCAACCCGTGTTGCTTGTAGATATTTTAAAGACGCAAACCTTAAATCGGGATCTTGGACTGCCGCCGCAGCATCCTACAATATGGGTATAAGCGGCGTATTGCGCCAGCAAACACTGCAAGGCGAAACGGCTTACTATCACTTGTGGCTGAATTCTGAAACCAGCAGATATGTACAACGAATTATTGCCTTGAAAATCATTTATCAAAACCAGAGAGACTACGGATTTTATTTGAATAAAGAAGATGTATATCCTGAATTCAAATACACTATTCAGCAAGTAAACGGTGTAGTAAATTGGATAGCATTTGCCAAACAAAATAATATAAACTATAAATTATTGCGCATCTATAATCCATGGATTCGAGATTATAATTTAGTAAATAAAGATAAGCGAACTTTCGATGTGAAAATTCCGGCATAACAGAATTAGTAGCAACAAAAAAGTATTGAGATACCAAATTATTTTAACAACATCACTGTTCCGGTTTGGCTGTAATCTTTGCCGTCTTTACCTTTAAATTTGATAATGTAAATATAGGCATCCATCGGTGCAGGAATTCCTTTGTAATAGCCATCCCAACCTATGTTAATGTCATTTGTGGCAAAATAGGGTAAATACCATCGGTCAAATATTTTAAAGTCATAACCGTCTGGTACTGCATACAATAAAAATGGTTTGAAAATAGTATTGTGTCCTGTCGGTACAAATGCCTGTGGAACAAAAACTTTAGGCGTAGGCTGCACGCAAACAATATTAGAATGACTTTGCAGCATTTGCCGTGGTACAGCATCATTGTTGTTAGTAAAGAATGCTGTAATTCGAAAGCACGCCTCTTGTAAAGAATCCGCACTATAATCAAATAAAGCATTTTCGATATAACTGCTTTGGCTTCTATTGAAATTGCCAACTATTGTGGTGTCATTACCAATTATTTTTTCTAAAGTATAATGGTCAAAAGTAATGCGGTCAATTTCAAACCCACTCCATAATAATTCTGCCCTATTATTAGATTTTAGCTTAATGCCTAAATGTAAAGAAGTAGCAGTGTCTGAAGCATGAGTGACGTAGCAACTGTCCACCAAATGTACTTTGTAGGTAAATGTTTGCCCGCTCACATTTATATTTTGGTCAATAAATAAATAGGTCTTTGTATTGGGTTCTGTTGGAGTATTTACCAATGGCGAAAACAAAATGCCATCGTTACTGCGTTGCAAAATTACCGTTCTGGCTGGTGCCGCTGCTGTATCTTTTTTATATTCTATAATAATATTGCTGCCATCTACCGTGATGTTTCGAATATAATCGTTTACCGGTTTTTGTATTACGTCGGCGCTAAAGCAGCGCACGTTCGAGTAAGCCGATGAACCATTGGGCAAGTTTGCTTTTACTCGAATGCAAACAGAATCTCGGAACGGAATATTTTGTAATAAAAAACTATTGGCAGTTCCCGGCTGTGTGGATAGCAAATTATACGCACTTCTGTTGATGCTTTGTTCAATATCGTAAGACATTACTTGTGCACTTCCAATTTTATAGGACTGCCAAGAAATATTAGCCGTTTGTGTGCATTTATCAGGTGCCGATACTTGTGTAAGCAGTGTTCTGTGGTCAGCAGAATCAGGGGTAATTGCACCTTGCAAGCCAGCGGGGTCTTCGCAATATTCCAATGCACGAACTTTATAGGTTATTGCAAATTGAGAGGGGTCGTTAATGGTATCTGTAAATGTTGTATTTGCCCTGCCTAATATGGTGTCAGGTTTTGTAAATCCATCTCGGTCGTTATATACTAAATAGGCCACTACCTCAGGGCTGGGCGCAGGAAACCAATTTAATTGGACTTTGCCATTTATAATCGTTGCATTTTTTAAAACAATATAAGGTTGTGGTTTTATATTGTCTAAAGTATCAGAAGTGGTAGCGGCAGGTGGTGACGGATTATTGCAACTTCCACGATTTACCATATACAAAAATACGGGCTGCCCACTCGATGCGATAGAGAGTAAAGTGGTAGTTTGTACGGCATTGCTAATAGTTGTTTGTAATGTGTATGGGCCACTTCGGTTTCCGATAGCCGCATAAATTTCGTACCCTACAAAGCAAGGATTGGGTAATGCCGGCAGCTGCCACGTCATTTCTATATTGCTGGCGTTGTTGCGTACGCAAGTTAGTTTTGGTGGAGTGTATGCTGTTTGCCCTACAACAATATATGCCCATCCAAGCATAAAAAAATGGGTAATAAGCAAGCGAAGCGTAAAGCCCAATTTATATGTTGTACGTTGTTTATTCATTTCTCTGTTCGTCAAAAAAAATATTGAATTATCCTACCACTACTTCGCACATGCTTTCTTTGGTAAGATACTGCTTTGCTAATTGCTGTAAAGATAATGCATCAGTTTGTCTTATAGTTTCCACAAATGCTTCAAATTTGTGAATAGGAACTTCTTCGATAAAATAACTCTTAAATACTTCTATTTGGTTAAATGGTCCGTCTGTTCTTCCTAAAAACTTCCCTAATAAATAATTACGGGCTAATGTAATTTCGTGGTCATCAATAAGCTCATTTTGTAAACGCTCCATTTCCAAATATATTTCACGGAGGCAAACTTCTAAATTTTCTAAATTAGTGTCTGTTTGTATAGAAAAAATACCAGTGTATTTCAACGTTGACAGGGAGGAATAAATGCCATACGTTAAACCCTTTTCTTCTCGAATGTTACTCATCAATCGAGAGCCAAAGTACCCGCCAAATATAGTATTTAGTAATAAAAATGCAGGATAGTCCGCATGGTGTTTATTGAAAAATGTTTTTCCAATAATAATTGAAGCCTGTACAGAATTCGGTTTTTGTATGCTTATTTTTTGCTGCGAAAAGTCATCTGTAAAAACAGGAGCCGCTTTAGTTGATAAAGATGAAGAAGCTGGCATCTTTCCTAAGTATTGTTCTATCAAATCCAATTCTGTTTTGCCATATTTTCCTGCAATAAATAAGGTAGCATTGTTGAGTTGTAAATCTTTTTTATAAAATTGAAGTAAAAGTTCTTGTGATATTTGTTGAATAGCAATTTCAGATGTTTCATATCCATAAGGGTGTTGTACTCCGAATATATTTTTCTTAAAAGCTACATCCGCCAAGAAATCATTTTTTTCTTTGCTCACTTTCAATTTTGCTAAAGCATTTTGCTGCATTAAATCAATTTCCTTTTGTGGAAAAATAATATCGGTGAGACATGTTTTTAGCAGTTGTAAAGTGGGTGCTAAAAACCGATTCATACAATATACAGAAACAGTAAAAGTGTTGTATCCTGCCGTCGCCCGTATGGTGCTGCCATAGTTTTCAATAGCCTCGTTCAGTTCAAAAGAACTTTGCGTAGATGTGCCGCTTTTAAACAATTTAGCTACACTTTCTGCTATCAATGGAGCGGGCTCTGTCCACCTGCCTGAATCAAAAACTAAATCGAATCGTAAGATATCATTTTTGGCGCCATTAAATCCAAACACTTCGAGTTGATTGGAAAGGGATATGGTTTCTGGCGGTGTAAAAGAAATTTTATCTATAGGATGTATTTCCGGTATTTTCATGAATGTTTGTTGTCGGTTATTTTTTTAAATAATACAAAGTGCTGCTTTTTTCTTTTCCAAAGGTTTGCAGTGCAAATTGACGTATGCGTTCAGCAGTTACAGCATCATAATTTTTTTCTTCTTCATTAATAAGATTGGCATTTCCTAATTCTTCGTAAGTAGCCAAGCCGATAGCACGATTGAGTAAGCTCGCTTCCGCAAAATTCTGATACGTCAACATTTTATTTTTGCATTTTTGCAATTCCTGTTCATTTACTAATTCTTGCTGAATTAGAAGTAGCTCTTTCCAAATTAAATTAATGGCTGCCTGCACATCGGTATTCTCTGCTACTTTACCTTCTATTACAAACATCCCAATATCATCGCTGGCGGTGATATACGCATCAATTTCTACAAAAGCCTTAGCCTCTTTTACCAATCGCTGGTGCAGCCGCGAAGATGGTCCGTTGGATAAAATATCGGAAGTTACATCGGCAACATAATAATCGGGATGCAAGCGGCTACACATTTTAAAGGCGATAAAGACTGCATTTAAAGGTACGTCCGCTTGTACCGTTTTTTCTTTGGCTTCGGTTTGTTCAGGTTCTAAGAAATTTATTGTAGAAGTAGGAGTGCCGTGTATAGCTCCAAAGTATTTTTTTACTAATTCTTTTGCTGATTGCAAGGCAACATTTCCTGCAACCACCAAAATGGCATTGCCCGGTTGATAGTGTTTTTTATAAAAATCTTTTACATCTTCTAAAGTAGCATCTTCTATATGTTTAAGTTCTTTTCCGATAGTGGGCCAGCGGTAAGGATGTTTTTCATAAACCATCTCGCGCAGCAAGTGCCATACATTGCCGTACGGCTGGTTGATATAATTTTCTTTAAACTCCTCACATACTACTTTTCGTTGTACCTCTAAGCTTTTTTTGTTGATGTTTAACGCCGTCATTCTGTCGGCTTCTAAGCAGAAAGGAATTTCAATATTTAAGGCAGGCACAGTATCATAATAATTGGTAAAATCATTATTGGTAAATGCATTATTTTCGCCGCTGGCTTCTTGCAGCGGTTTATCGAAATCTTTGAAATGCTTGCTGCCGCTAAACATAAGATGCTCGAAAAGATGAGCAAATCCGGTTCGATGTTCCTCTTCATGCTTTGCGCCCACTTTATAGAGCGTATTCACTACCACAAATGGGGTAGTGTCATCAAAATGATGGATAAACGTTAATCCATTGGATAATACTTCTTTAGTAAATTCAATCATAGAATGCGAAAATACAATGCAATGTGGCAAATAAGGAGCATAAAAGGAACAAATTTTATAATTTGTATTGTTTGAACAGCTAAATGAATGTATTTAATGAATGTTTACACCTACTCAATGTCTTGTTTACATAGATGAAAGAGCTAAATTCAGATTGTAAGTTTAAAAAATTCTTAAAAAATTCTTGTTTGTACAAAAAAATGTAGTAATATTGCAGGTTAACATACATTAACTTCTTTAAGAATTATTAACAAAACCAGTTAGTCTTTATGAAAAAAACGTTATTATTATGGTTATTTGGGCTGTTACTGACCTCCCAAGTATTTGCGCAGAACCGCACGCTGAGTGGTACTGTAAAAGACGCAGCCACTGGCGAAGCACTGATAGGTGTGAACGTTACGGGTAAAGGTACAACAATAGGTACCGTTACTGACATTGATGGTAAGTACACATTAGAATTACCGAAAGATGTGAAAGATTTAGTATTCTCCTACATTGGATATACCAACGTAGAGAAACCCATCTTAGCATTAGTTGTAGATGCTGCTATGGCAGTAGAAGGAAAACAATTAGATGAACTAGTGGTGACTGGTATGGCAATTAAGAGAGAAAAAAGAAGTACCTCTTATTCTACTAACACCTTAAAAGCAGAAGACTTAACACAAGGTACGTCAAACGTATTCAGTGCTATTCAAGCAAAAACACCTGGTGTTAGAATTAATACCATCGGCGGTGCAATGGGCGCATCTAATAGAATTGTCTTAGACGGTGAAGCATCTTTCTTGTTAGGAAATAATGCTTTAATCGTTATTGATGGGGTGCCTGTTATTAACAGCACAAACTCTGCCAATCAAAATGACAATTTAAGTTTCGTGGATTTTGGTAACAGAGGTAATGACTTTGATCCCGATAATATTGAATCAGTTTCTATCTTAAAAGGACCTGCTGCAACTGCTTTGTACGGATCACGTGCTACAAGTGGTGTAGTTTTAATTACTACAAAAAGCGGTAAAGGAACAGATAAATCTGATAAAAAATTCAGTGTAACTGTAAACTCTAATATCTCTTTCCAAAAAGCATATTTACAAATAAAAAGACAAGATAAATTTGGGCAAGGGTATGATAATAATCCCGATCCAATTGAAAACTTCTCTTGGGGACCTGCATTTGATGGTATAGTTCGTCCTTGGACACCGGTTATAGTATTGCCTAACGGTACATCTTCACAGTTAATACGCCCATATTCTGCCGTAAAAAATCAATTGCAAGATGCATTTAATATAGGTACAACCTTTAAAAATGGTATAGCCTTAGAAGGAGCTTCAGATAAATTCTCTTATTACTTCTCTTATAATAATACAACGAATAACGGTATTATTATGAATACGTTTTATAAAAGACATGCTTTAACAGCAAATACCACTGCAAGACTTTCTAAGAATTTAACCTCAAAGGTAAATGTACAATACTCTAAAGTATATCAAAGAGCAATGACAGGTTCTGGAACAGCTAATTTTGCTGGTACTTTACAGTCATTATTACAACAACCGGCAAATATTCCAATTTTCGAATTGAGAGATTACAATAGTCCATATCAAAATTTTAATGGATATTATGGAGGATACACTGCTAATCCATTCTATTTAATGAGCCATACTAATAATGATATGAAAGCAGACAACTTGTTGGCATCTACAGAATTAGAATACAAACCGGTTGATTTCATAACATTAACAGCTCGTGTAGGTGATAACCTTACCATCTCTAACATGTCACAACAACAACCTAAATATAAATACGACAGACAAAAAGATGGAGTAAATGGTGGATATACTGAAGAATTAGAAAAAAGAAATCAATTAAACATCGATTTATTTGGTACATTCAATAAAGATGTAGTAAAAGACGTTAATATCAATGCGATGTTAGGCTTTAACTATTTAAAAAGTAAATACACCGATATTTTTGGTAAAACACAAAACGGTATTGTTATTCCTGGATATTATAACTTAAATAACTCTGTAAGTAAACCGTATGTAGAAACAAATTATTCAAACTACGGATTGATTGGTTTATTAGGACAAGTAGGTATTGGTTATAAAAATATGTTGTTTGGAGAATTTACCGCACGTAATGACTGGTCTTCTACTCTTCCTGCTGGAAAAAGAGGATTCTCCTATTTCTCTGGCGGTCTTTCATTTGTACCCAGCGAATTAATAAAAGGAGATGCAAAACAATGGTTGAATTACTTGAAAATTCGTGCAAATGCCGGAACACAAGGTAAAGACGCTGCGCCTTATATGTTAAGCTCTGTATTTGCTGCTGCAACATTTAGTGACTACTATAATGACAATTTACCGTACCAATTCCCTGTAAAAGGTTTAGATGGTTCTACCGTAAGTGGTTATACCTTAGGTAATACTATCGGTAATGCAAAATTAAAACCGGAATTAACAACAGCTTATGAAGTAGGTGCAGAAATTACAGCACTGAAAGAATATATACATGTTGAATATACATTCTATCACAAAACATCAAAAAATTTGATTGTTAATGCAAACCTACCTGCTTCTTCAGGTTTTACTCGCCAAGTAATCAATGTTGGTAAAGTAAGAAATATCGGGCATAACTTATTAGTAAGTGTAAATGCAATTAAAAATCTGAAAGGGGTTAATTGGGAACTTAGAATGCAGTTTGCAAAAAATAACAGTAAAGTATTGAAAGCTAATATAGATGGTAGTGATGTAATTTTAGGTGGTTTAACAACTGCTTCTATCATTGCAAAAGAAGGATATCCTTTCGGTACATTCAAAGCTAATGATTTCAATAGAGATTCTTTAGGAAGAATTATTGTTGGTGCAAACGGCGCTCCTGTAACTTCAACTACACAAAATATTTTTGGTTCATTCCAACCTAAATATACTATGGGTTGGGGATCGACACTTTCTTGGAAAGGATTGGCTTTTGATGTACAATTCGATATGAAAAAAGGCGGTGTGTTCTATTCAGGCACAAGAGAGGCTACAGATTTTAATGGTACATCATTAACATCATTATTGAATAACCGCGAACCATATATTATTCCAAATAGTGTAACAACTACAGGTGCGGAGAATACCACCCCATTAACTAATTTATATACATTAGTAGGTAGTTTACCGGAATCTCAATTGTTAGTAGATGCTAGCTACATTAAATTGAGAGAAGCTAGTGTTAGCTATACTTTTGACAAAAAATTCTTTAAAAAAGCACCTATTTCAGCAATCTCTGTTGCATTAGTTGGAAATAACTTGAAATTCTGGTTGCCTAAAGAAAACGTATTTGCAGATCCTGAGTCAAATGCATGGGGACAAGCTGGTAATGGACAAGGTATGGAATACACTTCAATGCCAACTAGTCGCTCTGTAGCAGTTGATTTTAAAATTAAATTTTAACAAGTAATTATATGAAAATGAAAATATATAATATCAAAGGATTACTGCTTGCACTTTCAATTACAATCGGCATGGCATCATGCGAGAAAGTGTTAGATGTAAACACAGATCCGAATAACTCAAGTACGGCAACACCTAAATTAGTACTTCCTACCGCACAATCTCAATTAGGAACTACTATTGGATATGCTTGGAATTGGTACGGAGGTATGTGGGCTCAATATTGGACAGGCGGATATGGTGTCTCTACTTCTCAAGTTGAATACTATAACATGGTAGGAACAGATGTAGATGGTAGTTGGACTAGAGCTTATGCTCGTTCTTTAGAAGACATGTACTACTTACAAAAATCAGATCAACCTGTTTATGCAGGTATGGCTAAAATAATGTCTGCATACTTATATCAAATGTTGACAGATTTACACGGCGATATTCCATTTTCTCAAGCCTTGAAAGGAGAAGTAGTTAATGGAGGTATTACAGCTCCAAAATACGACAAACAAGAAGATGTGTATGCAGCATTAATACCTTTAATCGATGACGGTATTACAGGTGTAACTACTACAGGGGCAGGTGTACAATCACCGACTTCTGAGGATTTAATTTATGGAGGTAATATTAGTAAATGGGTAAAATTTGCTAACACTCTTAAACTTAAAATATTGGTAAGAAAAGGAGATTATGTAGGAGCTAAAGCATTAATCGATGCCGGCACACCTTTTATTACATCTGCTAGTGATGATGCTAAATTTAGATATTTTGAAACCTCTCAAAATACTAACCCACTTTATGCTCGTTTTATGGCTAGAACAGACGTTGGGATGTATTATGTAGCTTCAAAAACTAGTGTTGATAAATTAGACGGCTTAGCCGATCCTAGAATTAATAAAATCTATACTCCAGGTAGTTCTGGCGATTTAGGTGTGTTTTCCGGAGATATTAATGATAATACTCCACTATACCCTTCTGGCGGTGTTAATACTAAATTCAGCAGACCTAGTCCATTAACTTTTGGTGCAACTGTTCCAGTTTACTTTATTAGCGCTTGGGAAAGTTACTTCTTACAAGCAGAAGTGTTAATCCGTAGTGGTCAAGATGCATCTGCATTGTTTGGTAGTGGAGTACAAGAATCCTTTAATTATTACGGCTTAGGATCTGCAGCAGGTTATGTATCTTCACTTAGCTTTGGCGGATCTCAAGACAATCAGTTAAATATTCTAGCGATTCAAAAATGGATTGCAATGAATGGATTGCAAATGGTAGAAGGCTGGTTAGAAACACTTCGATTTGACAGACCGGGTAATGATATCTTTAAAGGAGGAATTTTCCATAGCCCAATCAATAACTCTTTAGGAGCGAATAAGTTTCCTTCTTCTTTTGTTATTCCTAATCAAGAAACAACTTATAATCCTAATGCTCCAAAGAACGTAACCGTTACTTCTAAAAGATTTTGGGATAATTAATAACAATAAAAATGTTTAGTATGAAAACAATAAATATAAGCAAATTATTATTAGTTTTACTTGTTACAATTGTCTCGTTTACAGGTTGCAAGAAAGATTTACAATTTTCTAAAGCCACGTTTCTACCAGAAATTAAATTAAAAGGAGATGAGGTCGTTTTAGTTAAATTTGGCACTGACTTTACAGACGATGGAGCTGACGCAACTGTGAATGGTAAAACTGTACCTTATACTACAAAAGTAGTTGGACTATACAGGGGAGGAACTACAGTAGATAAAAACACCCCGGATATTTATCAGGTTACTTATTCCGCTACAAATGAAGATGGCTTCTCTGCATCTATTACAAGAACAGTAGTTGTTGCTAATACGGGAGATTTAGTAAACAGTATAGAAGGACTTTACACTTCCACAGTAGGTAGAGGCGGTCCGGCTACACCGCAATACACCAACATGGAATATGTTCTAATTTGGAAAATATCAGGTAATACTTATGGCATTACAGATGCACTAGGTGGATACTATGATATTGGAAGAGCTTATGGACCGGGTTATGCTGCTATCGGTACTGTTATAACAGCAAATGATATTAGTACTAACTCATTCTCATTTACTCAAGCAAATATCCCTATGTTTGGAAATGTAGTTGATATTAGTAATTTTGTTGTAGATGCTTCTACCCATTCTATTTCATTTACAGGAACAGGAAATTTTGCCAATTCTATTTTTGGAATTAATTTAAAACAAGTAAATTTTTAGTATGAAAAATCAAATATATTTAATACTTCTTATCTTTCTAGCAGTAAGTTGTAAAAAAGAAGGATACAAACCATCAGTTTCCAACACGGTTGATATGAGCGGTCGTTGGTGGGTGCAATTTTTCCAAGATACAGACAAAGATGGTTTAATTACATCAGCTGATAATTTGATCCTTTCATATGAAGACTATACAATGTATGCTCTAATTACCTCTAATACATCAGCAAATACAAAAGATTCCGTTTTAGTTACAGAGAATCCAAATTTAAAAAGTAGTTTTCGTTGGCCATTTAAATTTAAAACACCAGTAAATGTTTCAAATTTATCTTTTACGGCAAATCCTGCCGGATCTCCTAATTTGGCAATTTCTGGAGAAACAGTTTCTATGGTTAGTGGAAAGATTTTGAAAAAAGCAGCAACCACTTTGTCCGGTGCAAAAGCAGATTCTATTTTTATTGAAATGGAATTTTCTGACGATCCAGGTAATTGGTATATTTATTCTGGTCATAGAGATACAGGTCAGCCTGAAGATCAGTATTAATAGTTTTTTATATAGAACTTTCAATAAAAAAGCCACCTTAGTGTGGCTTTTTTATTTGTCTTAACACACATTTAATTTCCCAACAAAGCCAATATTCCTCTATAAATTTGTATATTTGCAGCGCAATTTTTACCTCGTGTTCAATAAGAATCAAATAATTACAATCCTTAGCACCTTTATGTTGCTTTTTTCACTATCTCTGCATGCAGAAGAGGCAACTCCAGCACAGGAAGGCGAAAAAAAAGAAGATGTTTCTTCCGTAGTGGTGGAACACATCATGAATCACGTAGCAGATGCTAATGAAAATCATATAGCCACTATCAAAGATGGCGAGCATGAAACACATATCAGCATGCCTTTGCCTTGTATCTTATATAGCAAAACTACCGGAAGTTGGTCTGTTTTCATGTCTTCAGTGTTTCATCATGCACCAAACGGTATTCACGATGGATACAAAATGGAGCACGGTCGAGTGGTAGATGCTCAAACCGGAAATAGAGATACTTTCTTCGATTTTTCTATTACCAAGAACGTGTTTAATATGTTGCTGGGCTTCACCATTTTGGCAATTGTATTTTTTACAGTTAAAAAAGCATACGACAAACGCCCGGGACAAGCACCAAGAGGATTGCAAGGTTTTATGGAAGTGTTTGTTGAATTTATTACAGAAGATATAGCTAAACCAAATTTGGGAAATAAATACGAAAGTTTTTTACCCTATCTAATCGGACTATTTTTCTTTATCCTTATAAATAACTTATTAGGCCTGATTCCTTTTTTAGGTAATATCAACTCATCAGGAAATATATCGTTTACCTTAGTATTAGCAGTTTTTTCTTTGATACTTATAAACGTAAACGGTAATAAAGATTATTGGAAACACATTTTTGCAATGCCGGGCGTACCTAAATGGGTATTAATTATCTTAGTACCGGTTGAGGTGATGGGTATTTTGATAAAACCAGCGGTACTAATGCTGCGGTTATTCGGTAATATTACGGGCGGTCACATTACTATTTTGGCTATTGCAGGTTTAATTTTTATAATGGGTAATTTGGGAACAAGTGTAGGTGGTGCAGCAGCAGGTGGGTTGATAGCATTCCCTGTGTTACTGTTTGTGAATGCCATGGAATTATTCGTAGCATTTTTGCAAGCCTATGTATTTACCTTGTTAACAGCAATATTCATCGGTGCAGCCATAGAGGAGCACCATCATGCAGAAGAACATCATTAATTATTATAAATAAACAAAATTAAAAAATTTCAATTATGACAGGTCCAGTTTCAGCAATCGGCGTAGGTTTAGCAGCAATCGCAGCAGGCTTAGGAATCGGTTTAATCGGCAGCAACGCAGTACAAGGTATTGCACGTCAACCGGAAGCAACTAAACAAATTAACGGAGCTATGATTTTAGCTGCAGCGTTAGTAGAGGGTGTTGCTATCATCGGTATGGTATTATCATTCTTGATTAAGTAAGAATTCATTTTTTAACCCCTTGCGCTCGTCGTAAGGAATAAAATCTAAGCGTATGCTATTAGGATTTGATCCAATGTCGTTATTGACACCGGATTTAGGTTTTTTATTCTGGACAACGATAGTATTCCTTGTCTTTTGGTTCGTAGTAGGCAAAATGGCTATTAAGCCAATCACAAAAGCCATTAACGATAGAGAACATACTATCTCTGATGCTTTGGCAGCTGCTGAAAAGGCAAAACAAGATATGCAACAATTGCAATCTGATAATGCTGCTCTATTAAAAGAAGCTAAAGAAGAAGGCGCCAGAATTTTAAAAGAAGCAAAAGAAGTGAAAGAATCTGTAATTGCGGAAGCACACAACAGAGCCAAAGACGAAGCAGCAAAAATTGTTGCCTCTGCAAAAGTAGAGATTGACGCACAGAAAAAAGCAGCTTTGGCTGAAGTTAAAACAGAAGTAAGCAAGCTTTCTCTAGAAATTGCTCAAAAAGTGTTAGGACGCGAATTGGATACTACTAAAGACCAACAAGCGTATATTAATTCACTGGTAGATAAATTGAACTAATGTCAGCAGAAAAAGTAGGAAAACGATATGCAAAAGCATTATTTGATGAGTCGATAAAAAATGGCTCATTAGATTCTGCATATACAGACCTGCAATTATTAGATGCTACTTTGAAATCCAGCAAAGAGCTGAGTGCTATGTTTAAAAGTCCCGTTATTGCGACTCCCAAAAAACAAACTATTACCACTCAGATTTTTAATGGAAAGATTAGTATAACTACTGAAAAATTCTTACAATTACTGTTACAACACAATAGAGAAAATTATATTTCAGATATAATCAAAGCATTCTTTCATTTATACAATGAAAAAAATGGTATTTCTGAAGTAACGGTAATTACTGCAACAGATTTAGATGCAGCCAGCGAACAAAAAATCAGCAATTTTATCAAAGAAAAATCCGGCTATCCAAACGTTAAAATCAACAAAAAAACAGATACTTCTATCTTAGGTGGATTTATAGTAGATTTTGGAGATAAACTTTTTGATAATTCTGTGAAATATAAATTGAATAAAATAAAACAAGAAATTTCTTTAAACTAAAATAATTGAGTTACAAAGAGTATTCTTAAACTCTTAAATTCTTAAATTCTAAATTACAATAAAATGGTAGAAGTAAGACCGGATGAAATATCAGCAATACTCCGTCAGCAATTAGGAAATGTCTCTACAGAAGCACAATTGGAAGAAGTAGGAACTGTACTACAAGTAGGAGACGGTATTGCACGTGTGTACGGACTTTCACAAGTTAAAGCGGGAGAATTAGTAGAGTTTGCAAACGGGATGAAGGCAATAGCACTAAACTTAGAAGAAGACAACGTTGGGGTAGTATTGATGGGCTCTTCAGATGAAATTAAAGAAGGAGATAGCGTAAAACGTACCGGATTAATTGCATCTTTGAAAGTTGGTGAAGGTATGTTGGGTCGCGTAGTAAACACACTTGGACAACCTATCGACGGAAAAGGACCAATCAGCGGTGAGTTGTATGAAATGCCATTGGAAAGAAAAGCACCGGGGGTTATTTACCGTCAGCCAGTAACAGAACCTTTGCAAACTGGTATCAAGGCTATTGATGCTATGATTCCAATCGGACGTGGACAACGGGAGTTAATTATTGGTGACCGCCAAACAGGAAAAACGGCCATTGCTATTGACACTATCATTAATCAAAAAGAATTTTACGAAAAAGGAGAGCCTGTATTTTGTATTTATGTCGCTTGCGGACAAAAAGCATCTACAGTTGCAAATATTGCTCAAACATTAGAAGAAAACGGGGCAATGCCATATACGGTTATCGTTGCTGCTAATGCTTCTGACCCAGCGCCTATCCAATTCTACGCACCTTTTGCAGGTGCTGCTATCGGAGAATTTTTCCGTGATACAGGTCGTCCGGCATTAATTGTATATGACGATTTATCTAAACAAGCAGTTGCTTATAGAGAGGTATCTCTATTATTAAAAAGACCTCCAGGACGTGAAGCATACCCGGGAGATGTATTTTATTTACACTCTCGTTTATTAGAGCGTGCTGCTAAAGTAATCAACAATGATGGTATCGCATCTACAATGAATGATTTACCTCCTTCATTGAAAAGCATAGTGAAAGGTGGTGGTTCATTGACAGCATTGCCAATTATCGAAACACAAGCAGGAGACGTTTCTGCCTATATCCCAACAAACGTAATTTCTATTACCGATGGTCAGATATTCTTGGAAGCTAACTTGTTCAACGCAGGTGTCCGCCCAGCGATTAACGTAGGTATTTCTGTATCTCGTGTAGGTGGTAATGCGCAAATTAAGTCAATGAAAAAAGTAGCGGGTACTCTTAAATTAGACCAAGCGCAATACCGTGAGTTGGAAGCATTCGCAAAATTCGGTTCTGACTTAGATGCTGCTACAAAAGCAGTTATCGATAAAGGTAAGCGTAACGTGGAGATATTAAAACAACCTCAATATTCTCCATTAACCGTAGAAAAACAAATCGCTATTATCTATTTGGGTACTAAAGGTTTATTGAGAAATGTAGCTGTAGAAAAAGTAAAAACTTTTGAAAATGATTTATTAGCAGCAATAGAAGCAAAACATCCTGAAGTATTGGCAGAATTTAAAAAAGGCGGATTGAGCGACGAAGCAACAGGAAAAGTAGAAGCATTAGCAAAATCTATGGAAGGAGCTTATGCATAAGATGAATAGATAGAGAAAAGTGAAATGAGATATATTTTCTATTGCTAATCTCCAATCTAAAATGCTAAAAAAATGGGAGCAAATTTAAAAGAAGTACGTTTAAGAATAGCATCTGTAAAGTCAACTACACAGATTACTAAAGCTATGAAAATGGTTTCAGCAGCTAAGTTGCGAAGAGCTACCGATAGAATTGTGCAAATTCGTCCGTATGCAAACCAACTTAACGCGATGCTACAAAATATTGCTGCAAACGTTGGCGATGATATGAACTCTTCTTTTGCCGTTCAACGTCCTCTTAATAAAGTTTTAATCGTTGTTGTTACTTCAGATAAAGGATTGTGTGGAGGATTTAATGCTAATTCCGTAAAGCTTGTAAAAGCATTATTGAACGAAAAATATGCAGATTTAGTAGCTAAACAAAAAGTTGATCTTTTAACTATTGGCAAAAAGGGATATGATGCCTTTAAGTCTTCTAAAATTAGAATTAATAATGATTTTGGTCATTTGTTTGCTGGCTTATCTTTTGAAAACACAGCAAAAGCAGCAGAATATATCATGTACGCCTTTGAGCAAAAAGAGTATGATGCTGTAGAAGTAGTGTACGGTCAATTTAAAAATGCTGCAACACAAGTACCTACAGTAGAACGATTTTTACCTATCCAAACTGCAACTTCAGGCACATCTTCTAAAGTAAAAACAGATTATATCTTCGAACCGCAGCAAGATAAAATTTTGAAAGACTTAGTTCCTAAAATTTTAAAAACGCAATTCTTTAGGTATTTATTAGATTCAAATGCTTCTGAACATGGAGCACGTATGACGGCAATGGATAAAGCTACAGATAATGCAAATGAGTTATTGAAATCATTGAATATCATGTACAACCGCGCCCGCCAAGCAGCAATTACTACCGAGCTGACGGAAATTGTTTCAGGGGCTGCCGCATTAAGCAACGGATAATTTTTAGTAATTACGGGTCTTTTTCTATTACTTCTTCTCGTATTGGTAAGAATATAAATTTCGAAATAGCCGTTTTATTCTGCTTTATTTTCCTCCGTATTGTCTATGTTTTCTAATGGCTCTTTAGGTACAATAGGCGGAATTGTAGTAGATGCAATAGTTTGCTCTTGTATATCTTGGGCAAATTGTTCCTCCAATATGATTTCTAACGAAGTAGCAGTATCGATATTTTCTTCTGGCTTTTCTGCCTCATTATTTTCTGAATTTTGTCCGTGTCGTATTTCCTTTGGGATATAATTCTCTTTGTGTTTTCGCTTTAGCCATTTTTCTTTGTTTTCCGCTCTTCGCTCTATTCTATTTTCTTTGCGCTCTACACTTTTAAGCTCTCGTTCTGCTTTCCGTTTCTCTTCATTTTCTAACCTCAAGGCGCGTTCTTCAGGGGTTTCTTCTTTTATTATCTTTAATTTTGATGGGTGAATTTCAAATGCATCATTAACTGGAATTTCAAAAATCCACCACAAAAATTGTATTTGTGCTACACCTACGCTTTGTATCCTTATCGGATGAGATAAAATAGAAGAAATTACTTGAAACAAGGATGTAATAATGCTGATTTCTGAATTTGTAGTCAGTATGGCATCACTTTTTGATTTTATCTTTATAGGATGTTCGTAGCCCAGACGTCCTATTTTTATTCCATCTCGATTTAGTAAATCGGTGTGTATCGATAACACTTTAATCGATAAGAAAAATGAATTTCGAATGCGAATATCTGTTTCTGTTTTTACCGATGTTAGCCCAATTTCTTTGGTGCGTACTTCTACAATATCTATAAGTTTGTGCTTTTCGGTTTTTCGTATTACAAACGCCCTGACTTTATTTATTATAAATTGGAACATGTAGTTTTTTTTGAGTGCCTAAATGTAAAAGAAATTAACGCAATTGAAATTTTCAAACATAATGCACATTTATACAAAATATTGAAGTGTTTAATTTTAATTGCAAATGAATTATTTATTCAAACAACTTATTATAAAACAAAGGTATCAAATTGCCCACTTAATATCAACAAAACTAGCCTATCTAAATTCATAATTAAGCATGTTAAATGGATATAATTAATTATTTTTTTGGACAATTAAAGTGTGAAAATACTCTAAAGAACTACTGTTATTGTGTCTTCTGCAAGTTTCTTTGCCATTTGTAGTTCATATATCTGAATACTGTATTTATTATCTAATACTTTAAAATATGATGTGCCGAAAAGTAGAAATTAATTCTACTATAATAAAAATTAAATAGAGAGCTTTGTAGTTATGGCTGCCTTTTCAGTATTACTTAAACTCATATAGTCATTAGGATTGATATTTATTGTTTGTTTAAAATGTCGTGTTAAAGAACTTGATTCTTTATATCCTAATCTTAATGCGATTTCTTTTATATTTTTTCCAAATGTTAAATATTCAATTGCCAAAATAATTTTAACTTCATTTATAATCTCAGAAAAGCTAGTGTTTTCACGTCTTAGTATTGTTTGCAGTTTTCGAGTGGACATGTGTAGTTTTTTAGCGACAAACAGCAATGGTATTGGAAATAAATCAATATTGTTTAACAGGATAGATTTTATAGTATTTCTATAAGTTTTTTCACTATATAATTGTTGTATACTTTTGTTTAGCAAGGGCTTTAAATTTTGGTACAAAATGTAATTTTGGTAATGAATATCTTTATTTAAATCGTTTATCCCATAGTGTAAAATATTATGACTTTTTGTATATTGGACTTCACATTGAAATGTATTTTTAAAAAAGTCTATGCGCTCTTTTGAGTTGTTTAAATTATAAAATAGTTCTATTTTTTTAGGGAATACTTTTGAGGTAGATAATGTTTCGACAATCTTGAAACGATAAAATAATTCAAAATCAGACAAACTCTCCATGTCGTATTTGTCTTTATAAAGTTGATAAGGCATTTGTAAACTCCATAAAATATCTTGACCTGCTCTTTTGTATTTAAATTCTATAAAATTGGAAAATAACAATTGGTATTCTATTAGCTTTTCATAAGATGTAAAAATATTTTTACTCGATAATAAATAATGACCTAAAAGTCCCATGTCTAAAACATGCATATCTTTAAAGAGTGTGTAAAATGTTTCAAGAGTAGAAAATTCTTTTCGAATTTCAGTGATTAGTTGTAGCAATAAATGCGCTTCAATTAGTTGCTCATCTGTTTTTTTTGCTGCAAATAAATCACTAATATCTAAGAATGAATATTTATTAATATCAACGCCATTATTCAGCAATGATTTCAAAATACCCTTAATTATAGAGATATTAATTTTCATTATTTGATATTAGGTAAAGCAAATAATTTATTAATAGGTAACTTCAATAGAATAGTTGTCGTGCGCAGTAAAGGTAGCAAGAAAGCCTCCATTTGTAGGTTTAATTTCTTGCAATATACTATTTTTTAGATTAAAATGGGGTTGCCCAAATTTGTTATTAATCCAGAGAATAGTGCTGCCTGTTGTTGTAGCAGTTGCTTCGAGATACATAATACCATTGTCTGGATTTGATCTTAATTTTAATGGTCTCCCGTGGATAGCACGTGGATAAGAGCGGCTCAAAATATTTAGCATGTCATCGTTTTTCCTACCAGTTAATTTTCCATTAAAATCTGTTTCAATTAAGGCCATACTTGTGTTTTCATAATGGGTTCCATCCCAACTTATCGCATGAGGATCACCAGGAGTAGAAACCCAATGCCAATAGGTGGAACTTCCAAAATTATTATCCTCTTTAATTGCAAATCGTTTTAGTTTTGCAGCCGCATTATTTATATCATCATCAAAGTAGCCGTACTCACCGATGAATGTGCCGGTTTGATATAGATTGCTTAAGTTGCTCAATAAGTCATACCCTTGCTCAATTGTGAGTAAATATGTAATTGCTTCAAAATAGGTGTGTGGTGCAAAAATAATATTCTTATCTAAAGTAAAATCTAATGGGGGAATAAATGGGATTCCTTGCCCATTCCATACAACACTCATTTCGAAAAATATAATATGCTCTTTAGCCCCTGAACTTCTTTCTGCAGAACGTATTGCGGTTATCGTATTATTATAAAATGCACCCAGTTTTTTGGATTCTTCTAAGATAGACTTATATCCTAAATTAGGTTCATTTAGGAGGTCGTATCCTACAATATTGGAATAGATGGCCGTCTGTTTGACTAAGGCAGCCCATGCTTTTATACAAGCACTCTGAATGTCGTTTTTATTCTCGTAAAAATTTTGAAATGAATGATATACGGCGGGAGCTGTTTCTCTACCACCTACTCCACTTCCATCATTCTTACAAGTAGATGCGCCATCTGTAATCGTAGCCCATTCCGGTGCCCCATCCCACCCATTATTCGGATAGGTGCATGTTTCAGAGGGTGGAGTTGCAATATATTTACCCCATGCGTCTTGATGCATATCCAACAATATGTATATATTGTATTTGGCTGCATTCTCTATTGCTGATTTAATTTCATTAATATAATCTTGATTATATTTCCCTCTTTCTGGCTCAAGTTTGCTCCAGTGAAATAAAAGCCTAATACAATTAAATCCACATTCAGATATCATTTTAAAATCGTTTGCTTCATAAGTCTTAACAGGGGGTATTTGGGGATTGGCAATCCAATAATCCCCTAAACAATTATAATTAACACCTCGAAGAATTATAAATCTCCCCTGTTGGTCGAAAATACCTTTCCTATTACCTCTTTCTGCATGTAATACATCAGCAGATTCTTGGTTGATATTTTCCTTTTTACAACTGACTTGTAACAATGAAATTAAAAATATATATAATAATAGATACTTAAATACATGCATGTACTATATTTTTAACCGTAAATATACTTAAGGAGGAACACTCAAAAAAGCTACACACCATTTTTGCGTATCCTGCTAATTGATTTACGTCATCTGCTATACCAGTTTTTTATAAGAAGTAATAACTTTAAATATTCTAAATACGTAATTTATTGTGTATATGTATGAAAAAATTATACTTACATTTTTATTATTGACTACAACGAGATTTCCAATACACGCACAACTCTTTATTGACAATGGAATAAATGGTTCACTTTTCATAAGAAATGCTTCGGGTGGAACATTAGGAAGTTATGACAATACTAATTTGTCGTTGGCATTGTTTGTAGATGGAAATATTACAATAGAAGGTTTGTATGATAATCAAGCTGCAGAAACACAGCTTACAGGAAATATTTCTAATTCCGGAACATTTACAACAACAGGGGATGAAAGTTTTGTTTCTGCACCAAATGCAACGATCAATACTAGTATCAATCAACGGATTTCTGGAAATTTTACAAATACTAATGATTTTTATAATGTAATTCTACAAAAAAACAATACGCAATACGTGGATATGGGGAATAATATTGAAGTTGAAAACACCCTTAGATACAATAATTCAGGTAGAATTAGAACAGATATTATCGGACACACTAACAATGGAAGTGCTTATGCTTATGAAATTTATCTTAAAAATGGAATACCATCTGCTTTAATTGGCAATAGCATAGGAAATGGAGCTCAAGAAAAATACATAGAAGGTAAATTAAGACGTAAAGCATCTTCTATAGGTTTATATTATTTTCCGATAGGGGTTGAGCCTACTTCTTTAGATGGAATGGAAGCAATGGAGTTGAATTTTACAGCTAACCCTAATATGGATTTTGTGGGCTATATTCAGCCGGCTACCCAGGCGCCTTTAACAAGAAATATACTGTGCGATATCGGAAAAGACCCAGGTGCCGGACAGCAAAATTATTCCGGTTGTGTGGGCACACCTGATGGAATCTTTGATTGGTATTATTTGGAAAACTCAATGGATCTATCTCATGAGTGGGTGATAAATCCAAGTGGTGCTTCAACTGGCTATGCTTATGATATTTTTTTACACCCTGGAAGTAATTTAGATATAAATAATGCTTCCTATTATACAATACCTAATAGTTGTGGATTACCTTATAAAAACCAGAGATTACGAGTAGTGGCAAAGGATGGTATTGTAGGTGGAAATCAACAAGTCGGACTTGGAAATTGGGCACCATGGGCTCATTTATCAGCGTATATATGGTGCCAATTCGATGATGCAGATTTGGATATTTCATTAAAAAATCAAACATCATTCTCATCCTACAGAATTCATGGAACAAGCAGCCAGTCTAATACCGCTCTGCCGGTTGAATTAGTGGATTTAAGAGCAAATTCTATAAATAATACATATATACAAGTTGTGTGGAATACTGCATCCGAATTTAATAATTTGGGCTTTGAAGTGCAAAGAAGTATTGATGGTGCAAATTTCTCACCGATTGGTTTTATAAATGGAAATGGTACATCCAACCTAATACATAATTATTACTTTGATGATAATAATATACAACTTGGAGTTGTATATTATTACCGATTAAAACAAATTGACTTTAACGATTCATATAAGTACACGTATATAGTAAGTGCTAGTTTAGAGCAATCCGATAAAATTACTATGAATGATATTTATCCGAATCCTACAACTTCTGAATCCTATATAAACGTATATTCCCCTTCCGATAATATACTTAACTATTCTATTTATAATGAATCCGGTCAAAGTTTATTACAAAATGATATTACAGTAAAAAAAGGAAACAATATTATCCCCATAGCCACTACTTATATTGCCAAAGGAATTTACTTTATTGTATTTAAATTAGATGATACTAAAATATATAAAAAACTCATTAAACAATAAATATATGATTGTAAAAAATAAATATATGTTAAACAGTATAAATGTATTATTACTTACGCTTTTATTTCAAGTTGTAGGATATGCACAAACAGGAAATGTGGGCGTAGGAAATAACACACCCGTTGCCAAACTGGATGTTGCCGGTGACCTTGCATTGCGGGAAGGCACCGCCATACCTGCAACTGGTGCCAATCCATCCATTAGCATTGCACTCAATGCCACCAATGCAGAAAACAGTTTCTATCGCATCACGGGATCGCCTACTGGTACTATGACGCTCAACAGTATCGCTAACGGCGTGGACGGACAGATTATCACTCTGGTGAATGCAACCACCATCAAGCTGAAGATTTCCAATACCAACTCCGCAGGCGGCATCCTGACCAGCGGCGGCGCCACAACGGTCATCGCTTCCAATGGAAGTGTCACTTTACAATATTCTTCAGGAGCTGCAAGATGGTTTGTCACCAATGCTGCCGGTGCCACCATCACCGACTGGACAAAAGCTACAACGGCTGATGAACCGGCTGTTAAAACAGATAATCAGTATGTAAGCGGAAGCGTCGGAATCGGTGATTTTTCAGGAAGCAGCCCTACTGCCAAGTTTGAAATCATAGGTGGTGCAGATAATACAGGGGCAAACGACCCGTTTGCCATCGCATTTCAATACAGGACAGGAGGTTATCGCCACTGGATAAGCACAAGACACAATGGAGTAGCAGGTTCCAATCAAAATGCAATAGACTTTTATCTTAACAACAGCACAACAGCTACAGCTTCCTCTGCTCCTACTGTGGGAACTTCTCACGGAATGAGCATCACAGCAACCGGTGTTGGCATTGGAACCAAATTACCAATTGCAACCTTGCATGCGGTGGCTCCTGCTGCCACCAATGCCTTTGCAGGTCGTTTTACACAAACCAACACAACCAATGGCAACAATACTTTCATAGGACTTGGTACAGAAAATGCAACCTGGTCAAAGGCAGCCATAGGTTTTCAACGTACCGGCAGTTATGATGTGGGCGATATCACCTTTAACCTGAATAGCAACGCAAGTTCGGGTACTGATGTTTCGACTTCTGATGAGAGGGTGAGGATTAAAAATAATGGCGATATTCAGATGACCGGAGCAGGAGGAAATAAACTTTGGCTGGAAACCAATAACTGGACTGATCCCGGAGCTACCGGTGCAGGTGTTGCAGTGGACAACAACACATACAAATCCCTGATGATTGTAGGTAATAATGTTTCGGGTAACAAGGGGCAGGGACGGGAAGTGCAGATGTGGGACTATTTGAAAGTAAATGGGTATCTAACTGTAGGCACTCAGGCAAATGCGACTGCAACGGCACCACCATCAGGCACCATCCGATACAATACCACCAGAAAATGTATGGAATACTATGATGGTACTTACTGGATTTGTATGGGACCTCCGACAGTTCAACGAATCACTGTAAGAGATCAAAATGATGAAAACTATCAAGGTACTGGATGTAATTCATGTACGGGTTGGGGTGGCTCTTATGGAAATGTTTATAATTTTACCGTAAGTAATTTATATGCCGGACAAAAGATAATGTTTTATGCTGAAGTGATGTTTGATAACGATACTAAGAAAAATGGTGGCTTTTTGAATGCCACAAAAATATATGGTAATGGCTATTGGGCAGAAGATGAAGTTGTTGTACCGGGAGGATGGGAAACCGTGCAAACCAAGGTATTTCCGGCACAAACAATTACCTCAACAGGTAATTTAACGTTTTCTTTTGAATCTAATACCGGTATTACTGATGTTCGTATAACAGCAGTCGCGTATTAAAAAAGAAACACTAAATTTTAAAATATAATATAAAATCTATTATTTTAGTTATATTCTACTATATTAAAGAATTTATATTTTATAACGCATATAAGCATAATATTGCATGCTTACTTTTTATTTCATAATTTGCATACACACGTTGTGCCGATAATATTTTTATTGACAATAACAGTAATATGCAAGAAACAAAGAGTAATCAGCGCTTAATAATTATTTCAGATATGTGGGGCAATCTAAACGCAAAATGGTTAATTGCTTATACTAATGCGTTGAGAGCAAGATTTATTATTGACATTTACAATAGTTGTTTATTAGGTAATGTCGATACTTCATCTGTCGAAGAGAAAAACATACACCAACAATTTCTCTCTTCCGGAATAAATAATGCAGTAGAAAACCTATTGAAAAAGGAGCATAAGCCAGTATCTATTTTAGGATTCAGCGTTGGAGGTTATATTGCTTGGAAAGCAGCAACTAAAGGACTACCAGTTTCATATCTATGTGCAGTTTCTTCTACTCGGTTACGTTTAGAAATCAGAAAACCTCCAATATCAAAAATGGATTTATTTTTTGCTGAAAACGACATTTACAAGCCTGATAATGCTTGGTTTGATTTTATGCAAATAGAAAAAAATATTTTTAAAAACGAACTACATAATTGCTATAGAGAAAAGCCAGTAGCTACCAAAATTTGTGAAAGAATAATACAAAATACACAGTAAAATTTTAGGCGAAATTTATTGTTTTTGACACAATTCTATCAACACTCCATTTGTAGTTTTTGGATGAAAGAAACATACTAACTTATTTAATGCACCCACGTAAGGTTTTTCTGATAATGGCAGAAATCCTTCGCCCTTTAGACGCTCTATTTCGGTATAAATATCCTCTACTTCAAATGCCACGTGATGGATGCCTTCGCCTTTGTTTTCAAGGTATTTGTGCACAGTACTTTTTTCAGAAATGGGATGAATTAACTCAATCTTAGTGTCTTCCAATTTAAAAAAAGAAACGGCTAACTGTTGCGTATCTAATGTTTCTTGATGAAAGGGCAGACGGTTAAATAATTTAGAGAACAACTCGTTGGATTGTTCAATGTTTTTTACTGCAATGCCAATGTGGTCTATCTTCTTCATGCCACAATTTATAAGTAATATCCGAAATATCAAGTAGCACACAGATAAGTTATTCAATCCGTAATTTATTATCTTTATAGCGTGATTTATTTAGATTATAATGCCACTACGCCCGTTGATGAAGTAGTACTACAAGAAATGTTGCCGTACTTTTCCGTCAAATTTGCTAATGCCGCTAGCACTACACACCTGCCTGGTGCTGCCGCGAAAGAGGCCGTAGAATATGCTCGCACGCAAATTGCAAAAACAATACATTGTGAAGCACAAGAAATCATATTTACCTCAGGGGCTACCGAGTCACTCAATTTGGCAATAAAAGGCGTTTTTAATTTGTATAAAAATAAAGGAAATCATATCATTACCGCAAAAACAGAACACAGAGCAGTGCTGGATACTTGTAGTTATTTAGAAAAAAAAGGAGCAAAAATTACGTATCTAAATGTAAACGCTGCCGGTGAAATTGATATACAAGAATTGGAAAATGCAATTTCTGATAAAACTATTTTAGTAGCTATAATGTATGCAAATAATGAAACGGGTGTGTTGCAATCGATTTCGGAAATTGCAAAAATTACACATGCGCATAATTCCATTTTTTTGTGTGATACCACACAAGCCGTAGGAAAATTGTCGATAAATGTACAAGCACTCGGTATCGATTTAATGTGTATTTCGGCACATAAAATTTATGGCCCAAAAGGTGTAGGTGCTTTGTATATAAGAAGAAAAAATCCAAGAGTGAGCCTTGAACCGTTAATTCATGGAGGAGGGCATGAGCGCGGCTGGCGCAGCGGTACACTTAATGTTCCGGGAATTGTGGGATTGGGAAAAGCATGTGCTGTAATTTCTGAAATGGATACTAAGTACTTAGAAAATTTAAAAGTGTATTTTGAAAATGCTTTACAGCAATATTTTGGCAATAAAATAACTATAAATGGTAGTTATGCAGCACGATTGCCCAATACCTCAAATATTACCTTTCCATTTAAAGCCGTTGACTTTATCAGGGCTACAAAGAATAAATTAGCAATATCCACCGGTTCGGCATGTACCTCTGCCGAAAATACTCCCTCTCCTGTACTTACCGCAATGGGATTAACCAAAGAACAAGCAGAGCGCACCATACGTTTTAGTATTGGAAAATATACGACAAAAGAAGAAATAGAAAATGTATTGCAAATGATAAAAATGATGGCAGAAGTGTAACTTATTTTTTGCGTAAATATTTTTCTGTTTGTAATTCCAAATGCTTCCAACTTAAAGTAAGTGTATCGCCATTGTCCGATAAAAAATAACGGGCTGGGCGCTCATCGTTAAATTGCATTACATCTTGCAAATTTTCTTTAAAAAGGATAATTGTTCCGCTTCTTGGTAATGAATTTTTTTTCGTATGAGATTCCAAAAAAGTATTGTCAGGTTTTAATTCTAAGATAATATTATCATTTGTACTTTCAGGTGTAGTTACGCCATGTCTGCTGCCGCAGCAATCCGTGTTTAACCATACCCAATTTCCATAAATACTTTGTGGAGCTACTTTACGGACAGGCTCTATCCATTCATTTTTCTTGGGTTTAGGCATTTTGGGAGGACGAGCCTGTACTGTTTGAAAATTTAAAAAAGTAGCAAGGAAGATAATGACTGCAATATATTTTCTCATCGAATTAATGTAAGTGGCCATAAAATTATAAAAATTAAATCAATACCTTTAATGACATACAAATTTACTGCCAAAAAATGGTTGAAATAACAAAAACTCGGATGGATAAATGGCTTTGGGCTATTCGGATATATAAAACTAGAAGTTTGGCGTCTGAAGCATGCGGCGCCGGAAAAATAAAAATTGAAGGAGACGCCGTAAAGGCATCTTATTTGATAAAACCCGGACAAACTATACATATTAATAAACAAGGAGAAAAAAAAATACTGAAAGTAGTAAAGTTGATAGAAAAACGTGTAGGAGCACCATTTGCTGTTACGTGTTATGAAGATTTAACACCGCCCGAAGAGCTGAATAAATTGCAATTTCCCTCTGTTTTTTATGAAGTACGCGACAAAGGAACTGGAAGGCCAACTAAAAAGGATAGGCGAGAAATTGATAAGTTTAAAGATATTGATAGTTAAAAACGAGTATTTTAAACAAATTATAACAATTCATGAACGCTTAAAACGAGCAATTAACACTTAAAAATAGTAACTTTGTTTAAAATCTAATTGTATGTTTGGAATGCATGGAACTGAAATATGGTTCATTTTGGCAGTTGTAATTTTATTCTTCGGAGGTAAAAAAATTCCTGAATTAATGCGAGGTATCGGTCAAGGAGTTCGTGAATTTAATACTGCAAAAAACAGCCTTAAAGACGAATTTGAAAAAGGCTTAAAAGAAGAAGAAAACAAAAAATTGCCCGAGAACAAATAATTGTCTGTTACTCTAAGGATGATAAAGCACATAAGTAGCTTGTGTAAGGTTTTAGTATTATTCCAATAGCATACATTTTATATACCTAAATATTTAAAATCCTCTGTCTTAACGATAGAGGATTTTTTAATAAGCTGATTATCAGTGAAATCAAAAAAGTAAAATCCTAAAAAAATCCTAAAAAAATATACTAATATCTATCTGTAGCTGCATTATGCTTATCTTGCAATATTTCATATGAATAAGATTCTATCAATTTATATACTTTTTTTCTTTTCTTTTTTAAGTATAACAATGCAAGGGCAGCACTCAGTGCCATCGCAATATTCAGACTCACCAAAAGATTTAGAAGTACCTACAGAGGCACAACTCTTTAAAGATGACCCAGACCCTGTAGTGTTAAGCGCACAAATTGCCGTTCGTTTAAAGAAAATCCAACAAACAATTCCGTTGGATTATAATAGTCACGTACAAAAATATATATCTTATAATACTAATGAAAAACGTAAAGTATATTTGGCAAAAATGCTTGGACGTTCTAAAAAGTTTTTTCCCATTTTCGAATCTATTTTGGCACAATATGGCATTCCTGATGAAATGAAATACCTTGCCGTGGTAGAATCCGCCCTAAATCCGTTTGCGGTGTCGCGGGTAGGTGCTACAGGGCCATGGCAGTTTATGTATAGCACTGCGCTTCGCTATAATCTTAATATTAATAAGCGAATAGACGAGCGCCGCGACCCGTATGCTGCTTGTGAGGCGGCTTGCAGATACTTGAAAGAAACCTACAACCTTTACGGAAATTGGCAGTTGGCAATTGCATCTTATAATTGTGGTGCAGGAAATGTAAATAGAGCTATTAAAAAAGCCGGAGGCTCTACCAATTTCTGGGATGTAAAACCTTTTCTACCTGCCGAAACCCAAGCCTATGTCCCGTCTTTCATCGCTATAGTGTATGCGATGAAATATGCCGGAAAATACGGAATTGTACCACAATTATTAGAAAGTGAAAATACACAGCGCATCACGGTAAGACAAAAAATTACAGTGAATGATTTAGAGCATTTTCTTTCTATTCCCCGACAAACAATAATTGATGAAAACCCCGCTTTGTTGACCACATTTATTCCTCCTGATTTTACGTTAAATCTTCCAGTTTCTAAAGTTGTAGCATTTAACCAATTGCAAGATTCTTTATATTCAATAGCCCAAAATGAATATGCAGAGCAAAAATTGACTACACCCAATGCAATAAAACCAGATAATACAGGAAAATATATAGCAGCAGATAATTGTATAGATTCGGAAGATTGCAATGAGGATGGAACTTTAAAAACAACCGGAAAAGAAACTGCAACTGTAGAAACAAAAGCAGAAAAAGAATCAGTATATGATAAAATAAAAAACTTCTTTTATTCTACAGAGCATACAACAATAAAAACGGCAACCACAAATAAAACGGCTGCTGCAAAAAAGGAAGATTGGAAAGAGGTGCCAACTGTTTCGTCCTCTAAAACACAAAAAAATTATAACGACCAAAAAGAAGATGATAGCAACTATAAAACTATCGCTTACACCGTGAAAAAAGGCGATAATTTGGGGAATATTGCATCGTGGTTTCATTGTAATGTAAAAGAAATTCGACGATGGAATAATATAATTGGTAATTCAATAAATGTAAATGATGAGTTGCTTATTTATGTACACAAAACCGATTTAAAAAAATTCGTTCGATTTAATTATCTCAGTAAAAAAATAAAAGAGGATTTAAGCGCAAAAATCACTACATACGAGGAAAAAGAGCATACTCAGAAAGGAAATACACCGCTGATAGATAAAATAAATCCTGTAAAAATCTACAACAACAGAGATTGTTTCCAAATGCATACAGTAAAACAAGGAGAAACCCTATGGTCTATTGCACAAAAACATGATGATGTTACTGTACAAGATATACTGCAGTGGAATAAACTAAAAAAGAATACTGTTTTGCATAAAGGTGATAATATTAAAGTGCGAAAAATAAAATGCAAATAAATGCAATTATCCTTTAACAGTATCCGCTTATTTTTAGCTCAACTTTAGGATTATTTGGTATTTTTGCTACTTTACACTATTTTGTAAAGTCAAAAATCTATGTACGCTTACCTCAACGGAAAAATTACTTATAAAACACCGACACATGTCTATATAGATTGTAATGGAATCGGTTATTTGGTAAATATATCGCTTAATACCTTTTCTCAAATTGAAAATGCAGAACAAGTAAAATTATATACACATTTAGTGGTGCGCGAAGATGCTCATTTGCTCTATGGTTTTTTTACCGAAGAAGAAAAAAATATGTTTTTACACTTGATTTCTGTTTCCGGAATTGGACCCAACACAGCACGCCTAGTTTTATCCTCTATGAGTACGCAAGAATTTCATAAAGCAATAATTCAAGGAGATGTACGTTTAATACAATCTATAAAGGGAATTGGTCCTAAATCAGCACAACGTTTAATATTGGAATTAAAAGATAAACTAAAAAAAGACTCATTACACGAAGGACTAGACGTTTCTGCTATGCAAGCAAATGCCTCTTTAATGTCCGACGAAGCACTTGCCGCCCTAAATATGCTCGGATTTCAAAAGGCACAAGCAGAAAAAGCAATACAGAAAGTAGTGAAAGAACATGCACAAATAAAGTCCGTAGAGGAATTAATAAAATTGAGCTTAAAAAATTTATAAATTTGCACCTTATATTTATTATTTAGTGAACAGAAAATCGAATACTACTTACCTAAGTAAACTACTGTTTTTTGCCATTTTCTGTGGTGCAATAAATACTTATGCCCAAAAAGATTCAACTAAATCCCTTCGCTATCCTATTGCTGACCGAAATACCGATTTTTTAGTTACACCGGCAAATACAACCATAGACTTAAAAGACCCCAAAATTATAAATAAAAGTATTGAATACGATCCCAAAACAAACAAATACATCGTTTATGAAAAAATAGGTGATAATTATTACAAAACACCTACTTATATGACTTACGATGAGTTTGTAGATTATACCAACAAACAAGCCGAACAAAGCTATTTCCAACAACGTTCTCGTGCAATTGACTTAGCTGAACGTAAAAGCAAACAGCCGTTTTTATATCAAGGTCCCGAATTGTTTAACCGCTTTTTAGGAGGTACAAAAATTGAAATAAAACCGCAAGGAAATGTAGATGTAACAATCGGTGTCAACTCAATGCGCATCAATAATCCGGTATTGCTACAAAACCAACGACGTAATGTCAATTTTGATTTTGACATGAACATCCAGTTGGGCTTGCAAGCCTCCATCGGCGATAAGTTGAAGTTGGGGATTAACTATAATACGAAATCAGGATTTGCTTTTGAAAACCAATTAAAACTCGGATATAAAGGAAAAGAAGATGATATCATCCAAGCGGTAGAATTCGGAAATGTTAGTATGCCACTGAGAAGTGCTTTAATAAAAGGACCTCAAAATTTATTCGGTATTAAAACACAATTGAAATTCGGTCGTTTGACAATTACCAATGTGCTATCTCAGCAGAAATCAAAAACAGAAAGCGTAAGAATAGAAAATGGAGCACAGGTGAAAAAATTCGCTATCAAAGCAGATGAATATGAAGAAAATCGCCACTTTTTTATTGCTCAATATTTTAGAGATAACTATGAACAAAGTTTGAACAAACTTCCATTTGTAGGCGCACAAACCGTTATTAATAAAATAGAAGTATGGGTAACTAACAAAACCCGGCAAACTGAAGAAGTAAGAGAGATTGTGGCATTTCAAGATTTAGGGGAAACTAATAAAATATATAACACCGCCCATGTTTTTAGCTCAGGCGGTACTTATCCTGAAAATAAAGCCAATAATTTATATAACATAATTACACGCTCCCCAAACTCAGGAGATTTCCGCGACCCTAGCAGATGTATTAGTTTTTTGGAAAGCAACGGCTTTCAAGCAGTAGATGATTTTGAAAAAGTAAGTGCACGAAAACTAGCACCTACAGAATATACCTTCAACCCGCAGTTGGGCTATATTTCATTAAACCAACAACTGCGCCCCGATGAAGTATTAGGAGTGGCCATTCAGTACACCGTAAACGGAACGGTACACCAAATTGGGGAATTTGCAACCGACTTGCCGCCTTTGGCCGATACCACTAAAACCAAAGACCAAATTCTGGCTCTAAAGATGCTAAAAGCAACCTCAATTAGAACGACTGAGCCTATTTGGAACTTGATGATGAAAAACGTTTATTCCTTAGGTGCATACAACATCAGCCCCGATCAGTTTATTTTTGATATTTATTATATAGATCCAGATGGCGGACAAAAACGCTACTTATCCGATGCTGGAAATATTACAGGAAAACAATTACTGCACGTTTTGAATTTGGATAACCTCAACAATCAATTAGATCCACAACCCGATGGACGTTTTGATTTTATTCCTAATGTAACCATAAATCCTAAAAATGGAAAAATATATTTCCCGGTATTAGAGCCTTTCGGAAATTCTTTGGCTACCGCTATAGGCGACCCAGCTGCCGCCAAAAAATATGCATACAGATATTTGTATGACACTACAAAATATGCGGCACAGCAATTCCCCGAATTTAACCGATTTGTAATGAAAGGCTCTTATCGAGGTACCGACAACAGTACGTTCCGACTTCCAGGCGCATTTAATTTACCACAAGGTTCTATCACTGTTACTGCCGGCGGTAATCAACTAAAAGAAAACATCGATTTTACCGTAAATTATGGAATTGGCGAAGTCGTTATTATTAATCAAGGTGTGCTTAATTCAGGTGTTCCTATCGATATCAAATTTGAAAATAATATTTTGTTTGGTGTAGTAAACAAATCATTATTTGGCACACGCTTGGATTATGCCGTGAATAAAAATTTCAATATCGGTTTTACACATATGCGCTTGGCAGAAAAACCATTTACACAAAAAGTAAACTTTAACGATGATCCGGTAAAAAATAATATTATCGGTATAGATTTAAATTATGCCACAGAATCAAAAGGAATTACAAGAATTTTTAATAAAATAACTGCACAAGATACCAAAACCCCATCAAAAGTATCAGTGGCAGCAGAGGCCGCCTATTTTATGCCCGGACATGCAAAAGCCATTAACATAGACAAAGCAGGGACTGTTTATATTGATGATTTTGAAGGCGCAAGCACTAACTTCGATTTAAAAGGTAGTTACTTATCATGGTCGCTCGCATCTGCACCAAAGGGTATGAAAGACCGTTACGGGATTGAAAAATTTCCTGAAGCTCATATCAGTGACAGCTTGGTATATGGATATAATCGCGCAAAACTATCTTGGTATTCTATCGATCCAATATTTCAAACACCGGGGGGCGGAAATCCTTTAAGTACTGCTTTGCAGCAATCTACTGCTAATAATATGTACACTAAGCAGTATTATGAGCAAGATGTATTTAGAAATCGACAAAATGCAACAATTACCAATCCACCATTATATACACTCGATTTGTCTTATTTCCCAAATGAAAAAGGACCCTATAATTTTGAAACAACTCCAACGCCATATTCAAAAGGAGTAAATGCTACTGGTAAATTAAACAACCCCGAAACGCGCTGGGGTGGTATTATGCGCTCAATAGATGGTACTACCGATTTTGAAGCAGCAAACGTAGAATTTATTCAGTTTTGGGTACTCGACCCATTCAAATATCCTGGAGCAAATAGACAAGGGAATTTATACATTCAATTGGGAAATGTATCAGAAGATATATTGAAAGACTCTCGAAAACAATACGAGAACGGATTGCCGCGACCTAATGGCGGTACTACTGTAGATACTTCTGCTTGGGGTGTAACACCTACCATACAAAATGCGCTAACGAATAGCTTTGATGCTGACCCTGCTGTAATAAAAAAACAAGACGTAGGATTAGATGGATTAGATAATGATGCCGAAAAAGATTATTTCTCTAGCTATCTAACAAAATTACATACAGTAATATCGAATCAAACCGCATTGGATAAAGCAACTAATGACCCATCAGGCGATGATTATAAATTCAATAGAGATGGCAGTTTTACTCCAGACGATGATGTTGTCACTCGATATAAAGATTTCTCTAACACACAAGGAAACTCCTCGAATAATTTAAACAATAACAACATAAACGGAAACTCAAAAACACAACCTGATAATGAAGATTTGAATAATGATAACACGTTAAATGAAACTGAAGAATATTTCCAATATAAAATTGCGTTCGATCCTACTACATTAGCAAATTCACCTTATGTTGCCGATAAAGTAACTGATACTATCAATGGAAATCAATATGCTGATTGGTATCAAATAAAAATTCCAATAAAAGAATTTGAATCACGCGTAGGAAATATATCTGATTTCCGCTCTATACGTTTTATCCGTATGGTAATGTCTGATTTTACAGATAATGTAACCCTCCGTTTTGCTCAGTTGGCATTGGTAAGAAACCAATGGAGAAAATACAATTTATCGTTAGCAAACCCAGGCGAGCAACTACCCGGTGATGACAATTCAAATACCGATTTTAATGTAACCTCTGTAAGTGTAGAAGAAAATGCACAACGTAAACCCATTCCATATGCCATTCCCCCTGGTATAAATAGAGAGTTAAATATAAGTGGATATAATAATGCCCTACAGAACGAACAATCTATGAGCTTGCAAGTATGTGAATTGCAAGATGGCGATGCACGAGCAGTATTTAAAACCACCAACTTAGATTTGCGAAACTATAAGCGTATAAAGTTATTTACACATGCAGAAAATTTTCCGAGCGATAGAGGTGCTATGCACCCGATAAAAGATAACGATATTCATGCATTTATCCGTATCGGTTCAGATTTTACAGACAATTATTACGAATATGAGATACCGCTTAAAGTAACCATTCCTCAGCACTACGAGCCGAGCAGTGATATAGACAGACGATTGATTTGGCCCGATTCCAATCAGATGAATATTTTGTTGGATAGCCTCACTAAAGTAAAACAATTGCGCAATCAAAGCAACGCCTCTATTATTTTACCGTATGATGTAAATTTTGCCAATGGCGCAAAAATTAGTATTAAAGGAAATCCTGATCTTGGTGTAGCATCGGTGTTTATGTTGGGAATAAAAAACCCGAGGCGTATTATTGGAGAGAACGATAAAACAGATGACGGATTGTCTAAATGTGCGGAAGTATGGTTTGATGAATTGCGGATGTCGGGCTTTGATGAACAAGGCGGATGGGCAGCCCTCGGACGGGTAGATATGCAGTTGGGTAATTTGGGAAATGTCGTCATGTCGGGAAATTTACATACCATTGGTTTTGGTAATTTAGAACAACGGCTCAATCAGCGATACCGCGATAATTATTACCAATACGACATTGCAACCAATTTGCAATTAGGGAATTTAATTCCAGAAAAAGCGGGTTTAAAAATCCCTGTATATGCCCAATTCTCACAGGCTATCAGCACACCACAATATGATCCGTATGAATTAGATGTAAAATTGAAAGATAAATTTGATGTGATAAAAGCTGATCCAGATTTGTCGAAAGCAAGGAAAAAGGAATTAGTAGATTCCATAAAAAATATTGCGCAAGATGTAACTACCATAAAAAGTATAAATGTTACCAATCTCCAAAAAGTAAGAACCAACAATAAAGAACCCCGTGTATATGATATCGAGAATTTTAACCTGACTTATGCATTTACCCAAACAGATAAACATAATCCAATTGTAGAAAAAGAAGTGGTTTCCAAACATAAAGGTTCTTTGGGTTGGAATTTTTCTCCCAAACCATTGGTTTGGCAGCCATTTAAAAAATTGAAAAATAACAGCATTCACTTAAAACCTATTAAAGAATTTAATCTGAATTTAAAACCTAATTCTATTGCATTTCGTACAGATATAAACCGTCAATATGGTTATCAAAAAATACGAGATATTGGCGGCGATGGCTTAGTAATTCAACCTACATTTGATAAATATTTTACTTGGGATCGTTTTTGGAGCATTAAATACAGCCTTACTAAATCTATAAATTTAGACTTTACGGCAACGAACAGAGCGCGAATTGACGAACCTTCCGGAGCTTTAGATACTAAAGCAAAACGAGATACAGTAATGCGCAATTTCTGGAAGTTTGGAAGAAACATTGGATACGATCATATTTTTAACGCATCGTACAATTTACCACTTCAGTTATTCCCTTCCTTAGACTGGATAAATGTAAGAGCACGTTACGGCGCTACATATTCCTGGTTGGCAGCACCACTCGCACTTTCAGGATTGGGAAACACTATGAAAAATGGTCAAGACTATCAAGTAACAGCAGATGTGAACTTTAAATCACTGTATCAGAAATCAAAATTTTTAAAACCATACACTCTCACAGATATTAAGAAAACAAAGCAAGAATATGCGGAAGCTCTTTCAAAATATAAAACGCAAGAAGCAGATTTAAAAACAAAAATCGACAAGAAAAAAGAGGACATCGACAAGAAAATAGAAGATATCGAAAAAGCTGAAAAAGATACTTCTAAAACAAAAGAAGATATAAAGAAATTAATTGCAGATAAAAAGCAATTGAAAAATGATTTACGCCAACTGAAACTGCAAAAACGCCAATTGCCCGAGCCTGCAAATCCTGCATTAGAATATGTGATGCGCCCGCTAATGATGTTGCAGCGTGCCTCTTTTAGCTATGATGTAAAACGCACTACCGTACTGCCGGGCTTTTTGCCGTCACCAGTATTATTCGGACAAAATTTTAAGCAAAATGCCCCCGGCGCAGCATTTTTATTTGGAGCACAGAAAGATACAAACTGGCTCAATTCCATTGCCTCCAAAGGTTGGATGTCAAACGATACTACGCTGAATTATCAGTTTATTCAAACGCGACAACAGAATATGAATTTGAAAGTTTCCTTAGAGCCTTTCAGAGATTTTAGAGTCGATATTTCTTTGCAAAAAACTTGGGGCGAAACCTATTCTGAATTTTTTAAAACTACATCTGCCGGTGGTCCGTTTCAGCACTTAACGCCGCAAGTAAATGGAAATATGTCAATGTCATTCTTGATGTTGCGTACCATTTTTAATAAAGTAGATAAAAATAATTTCAGCAGCGCATTTTATAAATTTCAAGAATTACGAGAAGTATATTCTCAAAAATTTGGTGGCAGAAATCCAAATTCTGATTCTATCTATATCAACGACAGTATAAGATTACCAAACTTTAAAGAAGGCTATGGCCCATTCTCTCAAGATGTGTTGGTGCCGGCATTGTTGGCAGCATATACAGGGAAAAATCCAAACAATGTGCGCCTAAATCCATTGAAAACACTGCCATTGCCGAATTGGCGAATTTCTTACAACGGAATAGCAAAAACAAAATGGGGTAAAAAACTATTTACCACTTTTAATATTACACATGCTTACAATTCTACATTTAGCATTGGCTCTTATGTTACTAATTTGAATTACTTAGGCACGCCTGGATATTACAACGAAGAATTGTATTATGTCCCGCATCGTATCGATTCTTTATCGGGAAATTATTATTCTTATTATTCTATTCCACAAGTAACCATTACAGAGCAGTTGTCACCATTATTGGGTGTAGAAATTACTTGGAAAAATAGCTTAATTACCAACTTTGAATTTAAAAAGGCACGTACACTTGGCTTAAGTATGTTGGACTACCGATTAGTAGAAACTCGCACGACAGAATATGTTGCCGCATTAGGCTATAAATTAGCAAAATTCAAATTGCCATTCAAAGTAAAAGGAAAAACAATCACACTTAATAACGACGTAAATCTACGTGCCGATTTCTCTTATAGAGACGATAAGACTGTCAATTATCGTTTAGACCAAAATATAGCCGAACCCACACGTGGCCAGAAAACAATCTCGCTGGCAGCCACTATAGACTATATAGTAAACAATAAATTGAATGTACGCCTTTTCTACGATTTCAGAAGAACTACGCCGGCAACACTAGCATCATATCCAACTAAATCCCACCGTGGAGGTATTACTTTCAGATTTTCACTTACTCCATAGAAATTTGACACTGGTATAATTTCTATTCCATTGCTTGAAATAAAATAAAAAATCTTATTTTCGCATAAAATAAAAATAGTATGAGCATACCTGCAGAATTAAAATACTCCAAAGAACACGAATGGGCGAAGATAGAAGGCGATACTGCTACAATTGGAATCACGGCTTTTGCACAAGGTGAATTAGGCGATATCATTTATGTAGATATTGATTGCGTAGGAGAAACTATCGCAAAAGATGCCATATTCGGCACCGTAGAAGCAGTGAAAACAGTTTCTGATTTATACATGCCAGTAAGTGGCGAAATATTAGAATTTAACGAAGCATTGAAAGACAAACCGGAGTTGGTAAACAGCGACCCGTATGGTGAAGGTTGGATGATAAAAGTAAAACTGACCAATGCAGATGAAGTAGCTTCTTTATTAGATGCTGCCGGATATCAAGCGCTGGTAGGTTAAGGTAATTGCGAATAGCAAAAGCAAACGCTTGAAAAAAAGTCAAAACATCAAATTGTATTTGCCGGCCTTACTTTGGTCGGCATTTATATTTTTTTTATGTTTTATTCCCGGTAATGATTTGCCCAATGAAAATTGGTTAGATAAAATCCATTTTGATAAGATTGTACACCTTTCCTTTTACTTTATTTTGTTTTTGTTGATAGTTCGAATACCAGAAAAGAAGAATAAAAAAGTTTTTTTCTTCGCAGCTTTGTGGTGCGTAGCTCAAGGGGTATTAATCGAATTTATACAAGGAACTACACTCATAAAAAATAGAAGTTTTGATGTATTGGATATTGCAGCCAATGTTGTGGGTGTAATTATTGCACTACTTTGGATAAACACAAAACATAAGACAAATTAACTTCCTTTTTAGCACTATTTTTGATAAGTTTAGTACGTGAAAAAAATCTGTTTCTTAGTTTTTCTTTTTACCTCATTGGCAATGCCTGCCCAAACGGGAGACTACGATGCTTTTTTGGCGCGTCAATTCGCCCAAAATGGAGAATATGCAAAAGCAGCAGAATACTATGAAGACTTATTTGCCCATAACCCTGAAGAATATTACATAGAATATATCAATGTATTAATACAGTTAAAAGATTTTGCAAAAGCAGAAAAAACTATTAAAACTATCTTTAAACAATCCGACAACAATCCTTTGTATTTAATAGATTTGGGAGATTTGTTTTTAAAGCAAAATAAAGAAGAGGAAGCCAACAAGCAATTCAATAAAACTATTAAAGACCTAAAATCTAATCAATACGAAATACAACAGATTGCAAATAAATTTATACTGTTGCAACAACTTGAATATGCCCAAAAAACGTACGAACGAGGACGAGAGATTTTAAAAAATAAAAATGCGTTTAATTTAGAACTCGCACATCTGCTGTATCTAAAAAAAGATATACAAGGAATGATTACGGCTTACCTAAATGAAGCGCCTCAACAAAGCAATAACCTTACGCTGATAGAGAATGGATTGCAATCCGTATTGGCAGAGGAGAAAACAAAAGATGCACTCGAAAAAGAATTATTAAAACGTGTGCAGGCAAATAAAATAGCATACGCTTATCAAGATTTATTGATATGGCTTTATATGCAACGCAATGCGTTTGAAGATGCTATTTTACAAGCAAAATCTTTAGATTTATTGCGTGGTGAAGATGGTGAAAATGTACTGAGGATTGCCCGCACAGCATTAGCACAAAAAGATTTCGATGCCGCACAAAAAGGCTTTCAATATGTAGTAGATAAAGGCGCAAGTTTTCCGTGGTACGTCACCGCCAATTTAGAATTGATAAATGTAAAACGAGATAAAATCGTTAATTCACCCAACTATACAAGCGCAGAATTATTGTCTTTAAAAAAAACCTACCAAGATTTTATTTCAACTTTTAAAAACGAATACACAGCTACCACCGCTACACTAGAATTGGCACAGTTAGAGGCTTTATATATTCATGATGTAGATAATGCTATTGCTTTGCTGATTCCTATTACAGAAAATACACGCTTGCAAAAAGAGCTGTACGATAAGGCAAAATTATACCTCGGTGATTATTACATTATTGCCGACCAGCCGTGGGAAAGTTTATTGCTTTATACGCAAGTAGAAAAAAATGAAAAAGGAAATCCACTGGGAGAAGAAGCTAAATTCAGAAATGCTAAATTGGCTTATTATAAAGGCGATTTCGGGTGGGCACAAACACAACTCAAAATTATTAAAGCAAATACATCTGAATTTATTTCTAATGACGCCATCGATTTATCGGTTTTTATTTTAGATAACTTAAATACTGATGATACTGATGCTGCCTTGCTAAAATTTGCGAAAGCAGATTTATTGCACTATCAAAATAAACTAGATGAAGCCGAAGACACCTTGAACGATATCTTGCACTATTTTCCGCAAACTGCACTGCAAGATGATATTTTGTTTTTAAAATATAATATCGAAAAAGATAGACAGCATTACGAAAAAGCGGCCTCGTATTTGCAAAAAATAATAGAAAATTATAGCGAAGATATCTTAGCGGACAATGCGTTATTTTATTTAGGAGATTTGTATCAAAATTATTTAAAAGATGATGAAAAGGCGAAAAACTATTACGAGAAAATAATCTTAATGTACAAAGACAGCACATTCTCTATAGAAGCCCGAAAACGCTACCGAAAATTAAGAGGCGATAGTTAACAGTATATTAATTGCGATTTATTGGAACTATTTTTCAATAATCATTGTTAAGCATAGCATAAATAAACATAGAAAATAAAATACAGAAATGACAGGAATTTATTTGATTTCGATTATTATTATGGGAGTAAGTTGGTATGTTAGCAATACCCTACAACGCCGTTTTAAAGAATATTCACAATTGCCGATTAGATACACCGGACGTGAAGTGGCGGAGAAAATGCTGAGAGATAACGGTATAGTAGATGTAAAAGTAATTTCTGTACCCGGCGCACTTACCGACCACTATAACCCGATGGATAAAACCGTAAACTTGAGTGATTGGGTATATGCCGAAGCTAACGTCGCCGCCGCCGCCGTGGCAGCACATGAGTGCGGACATGCCGTGCAACATGCAGACGCATACGCATGGCTGAACTTGCGCTCCAAGTTAGTACCCGTAGTACAGGTAAGTTCACAATATGTGCAATGGATAATTTTGGCAGGATTCGGTGTGTTAATGTTTACCAAATCACCTTGGGTGTTATTGATAGGTATAATATTATTTGCCCTTACTACACTGTTTAGTTTCATTACACTGCCGGTGGAGTTTGACGCATCTTCTAGGGCATTAAAATGGTTAGACAGCACCCAATTATTAGTAGGCGAAGAATACACTAAAGCCAAGAATGCCTTAGGCTGGGCAGCTTCTACTTATGTAGTAGCAGCGTTAGGTTCTTTAGTAACGTTATTATATTATATCTCCATTTTTATGGGCGCACGACGACGGGACTAATCCTTTCTTAGTTCTTAGTTTCTTATATTAAACAACAATCCCGACCTTTGAGTCGGGATTGCTTATAAAGCGATTTAAAATCTACATGATTGTAGCATAGTTGGAGGATGAAAGTTATTTTAAAGCTACATTCTTGTTGTCTAAATTTTCAAATCCTTTATCTCCTTTTGATAGAACTACATGGTTAAAATTTTGTCCTAATACGAGATCGTCGGCAATAAAAAAATAATCAGTATTAAGTGTATAGTCGATATTAGCATACTCGATTTTTACTTTATTGTCGGCAATTTTCCATTTTCCGGTTAATACTTTAATTACAGCACCATCTTGTGCAATGAACTCATGACGGAATTGTTGGTTTTTTTCAAAAATGAAATATTCTGTAGTAAAGTCGGTACCCGAGTTTTTGGCCATCGCTTTTTGGAAATCATTGATTTTGCTTTCCCGCGTAAATTTCCAAGACCCTACAAGCGGGCTAGCCGTTTCTTTTTTTTCTTTTGCAAAACCCATACCCGTTAGAAGTATTAGGAAAGTTGCTGTGATTAAGTTCTTCATAGTTTTATAGTTTTTGTGGTTGATGATGTAAAGATGTGCAAATGTTGATTTACATCAACAAAAATTGAGTAAGTGGGTGCTTTTAATGAGTAAACGGTAATAAACAACGTGTAATAACCACAAGCATATTAAGAAAAGGCAGCCGGTGTTAAAAAAACTTTGTCCATCGAAAACCTCATTTTCAATGAGTTGTGTTAAATCAATATAAAATATTTCTACAAAATCTTGTTTTATCAAGTATGAAAAAGTATCTTTGCAACCCGATTTGAAAATATCAAGTCTATAATTAAAAGAAAACAAGAAAAATTTCAATACAGTGAATACATTATCGTACAAAACCAAAACCGTAACGCCGAAAGAGACCGTGCGTAAATGGTATTTAGTAGATGCTGAAAACCAAACACTTGGGCGCATCTCCTCTGAAATTGCTAAAATATTACAAGGCAAAAACAAACCATCTTACACACCAAACATCGATACTGGTGACCATGTGGTAATTATCAATGCAGAAAAAGTGGCTTTATCTGGAAAAAAATTAACAGACAAAGTATATATCCGTCATACGGGCTACCCAGGCGGTCAGCGTTTTATGACTGCAAAAGAAGCATTAGTAAAAAAACCGGAGTTTGTGTTGGAAAACGCAATCAGCCACATGTTGCCTCGTACAAGATTAGGCAGAGCAATGTTCAAAAAATTACATGTGTTTGCAGGAGCTGAACATACACATACTGCACAAAAACCAGAAGTATTAAAATTCAATAAAATATAATAATGGCAAAAGAAACAATCAACGGATTAGGTCGTCGTAAAACTGCGGTTGCCCGTGTTTATTTAAAAAGCGGCAAAGGTGCAATTACCATCAATGGTAAAGACATCAAAGAATATATCAACTTAAAACAATTAGTGGACAGAGCATTAATGCCATTAAACGTTTTAGATGCTGCTGCAAAATTCGATATTAGCGTAAATGTAAAAGGTGGCGGTATCAAAGGACAAGCAGAGGCGATTTCTTTAGGTATTGCTCGTGCATTAGTGAAAAACGACGAAACAGTGAAACCTGCATTAAAAGCAGAAAACTTAATGACTCGTGATAACAGAATGGTAGAGCGTAAGAAATTTGGTAAGAAAAAAGCACGTAAAAGCTTCCAATTCAGTAAACGTTAATCTTCAAAAATTTATAACAATAACATGGCAATTTCTAAATTATCTCAGCAAGAAATGTTGGATGCCGGAGTACACTTCGGTCATTTAAAGAAAAAATGGAATCCTAAGATGCTACCATATATCTTTATGGAACGCAAAGGTATTCACATCATAGATTTGAATAAAACTCAAGAAAAATTAGAAGAAGCTGCAGCTGCACTTCGCTCTATTTCTAAATCAGGTAGAAAAATATTATTTGTAGCTACTAAAAAACAAGCAAAAGAAATCGTTTCTGAAGCAGCAAAACAAGTAAACATGCCTTACGTTACAGAACGTTGGTTAGGTGGTATGTTGACGAACTTCGTTACCATACGCAAGTCTATCAAGAAAAAACAAAATATAGAAAAAATGTTGGGCGATGGTGCTTTGAACAACATCACTAAAAAAGAAAGATTGATGTTAGGCCGTCAACAACAAAAATTAGATAAAGTATTAGGTGGTATCGAAAACTTACCTCGCATCCCAGCTGCTTTATTCTTAGTAGATATTTCGCATGAACACATTGCTCTAGCAGAAGCTAAAAATTTAGGAATTAAAACTATCGGTATCGTAGATACCAATAGCGACCCTACTAAAGTGGACTTTGCCATTCCAGCAAATGATGATGCTACTAAATCTATACAGTTAATTACTAACTATCTTGTAGAAGCTATTAAAGAAGGATTGGCTGAGCGTAAAAAAGACAAAGAAGAAGCAGATGCAAAAGCTGAAACAGAGACCGAAGTAAAGGCAGCATCTGAAGCAGCAGAATAACTTTTTGCTATAAGTGATTAAGAATAAGTCGAAATAATTAGCCTATTCTTTAACTCACTAATTCATTAACTCAAAAAATAAATTTTATATGTCAACTGTAACAATAACAGCAGCAGAAATAAATAAATTAAGACAAGAAACCGGTGCAGGTGTCATGGATTGCAAAAAAGCATTGACAGAAACAAACGGGGACTTTGAGGCTGCTATCGATTATTTGCGAAAAAAAGGTGCAAAAATCGCAGCAAATCGCTCCGATAGAGAAGCCAACGAAGGGGTAGTTGTAGCTCTTACAAGTGAAGATGGAAAATTTGGATGTGCCGTAAATTTAAGCTCCGAAACAGACTTCGTAGCAAAAAATGAAGACTTTGTAAACTTGGCAAAATCTATTGCAAACGTTGCGTTAAACAATAGAATTAAAACGGTAGAAGAATTGCAAAATGCGCAATTAGAAGGTGTTTCCATTAAAGATAAGCTATTAGATACAGTAGCTAAAATTGGTGAAAAAATTGAAGTAAAAAAATACGAAGTAGTAGAAGGAGAAGGTGTTGTAGCATACATTCACATGGGTTACAGAATGGGCGTTTTAGTACAATTAAATAAAGCGTTAAATGATGAAATAACTACAGCTGGAAAAGATGTAGCCATGCAAATTGCTGCAATGAATCCTGTAGCTGTTGATGCAACCGGAGTTTCTGACGAAATGAAAGACAGAGAAAGAGCTATCGCTCGCGAAAAAGCAATCGCAGCGGGTAAGCCTGAAAATATTTTAGATAAAATTGCGGACGGTGCTGTAAATACAATGTTGAAAGAAAATACATTACTACCACAACCTTTTGTAAAAGATGGAAGCAAAACAGTAGAACAATATTTAAAATCAGCAGACAAAGATTTAACGGTAGTTTCCTTCAAGCGAGTGACCTTATCGTAATATAGTTAAAGAGAGATTTTTTATCTCTCTTTTTTTTTGTTTACTTTTAAAGTAATTACTAGTGTCATATAAAATAATTTTACTTTTATTTGCTTTCTCTTTTCTTTTTTCTTGTAAGAAAGCTAATGATTGTGAAAAGTGTATTATAAATATTTTTTGATGATAGTGGCAATTTTGTTAATAAAGCAGAAACTACTTCATTTACCAACGCTTCAGGAAATTATATAGGAAAAGGAAGAAAATCTTACAATTAAAAGCGCAATACTAAAATATGGAAAAACCAATCAAACGCATATTACTAAAACTAAGCGGCGAAGCCTTGATGGGCGACCAACAATTTGGAATAAAAGCAGATACGCTTTCTGTTTTTGCAGAAGAAATTGTAGAAGTTATAAAAGCTGGATATCAAGTAGGAATTGTAGTGGGAGGTGGTAATATCTTCCGTGGGTTGCAAGCTGAAAATATCGGTATAGAACGTGCACAAGGCGACTATATGGGAATGTTGGCTACCATGATAAACGGTATGGCATTGCAAGGTGCTATCGAATCAAAAGGGGTTTATACTCGTTTATTATCTGCATTAAATGTATCACAAGTATGTGAGCCGTATATTCGCCGGCGTGCTGTACGCCATCTAGAGAAGGGCAGATGCATTATAATGGCTGCAGGCACCGGAAACCCTTATTTTACTACAGATACAGCTGCGGCTTTGCGCGCAAATGAATTAGAAGTAGATGTGATTTTAAAAGGAACCAGCGTAGATGGAATCTATACGGCAGATCCAAAAAAAGATACCACAGCAACTAAATATGATAATATTTCTTTTGAGGAAGTAATGCTTAAAAATTTGCGCATCATGGACCAAACTGCTTTTGCATTATGCAAAGAAAATAAGATGCCAATCATCGTTTTTAACATAAAAGAGAGAGGCAATATTTTACGCATCTTACAAGGCGAAAAAATTGGTACGCTCGTAAGTTAATATACTTACTTTTTTTAGTTTAGTTCTAAAATTAACAGCGTTTTATTGGTCTTACTTTTTGATGCCAAAAAGTAACAACAAGCAGTATTGAAATGCAAGGCAATTTTTTAACCGTCAGTTGACGGTTAAAAACCGAAGCTAAAATCAAAACGCTTGCTAAAAAATCCTGCTGTTTTGATTTTACTTCTATTGCTGTGCATTTCAAACCCTAAGCCTTCTGCGGTTTAAAGTATTTTTTTTAGTTTGTTTCAATAGTCTATCAATAAATTAATTTATAAAGCTGTTTTATTTAGAACTTAGCTCTTTTCTTTTAATGTATTACTTCAAATTTTTTGGCTACGCTCTTGTCATTCGCTATTATTTGCAGGAAATAACTTCCACTGTTTAATTGTGCCGTCGGTATTAATAGTTCAGTAGCTCCATGCGTTTTTTCTTGTAGTAGCGTTTTTCCAGTAATATCCACTATTCTAAAAAATGCATCTTTTGGTAAAGCATCACTCAAGATATTCACCTGAATTGCAACATCAGCAGGATTGGGGTAAATAGTAAAAGCAATTGTCGGAATATGCTGTGTGTTTTTTATGCCGGTACTCATTTCTTGCATTTTATAAATTCCAATACTTAAGTTGGACGAACAGGAATCCAAAGTGATAAAACTTAAATCGTCGGATGACCCACAAAAAAATGTGCCTAAAGTGGACACTTGGCTGTTGTTTGCAAAGGCTGGTATATTCAAGTTTTGAATGCTACCATCGTCTTTGTTTACTAAGAAATAGGAGTAAAGCGTTTCTACATAATTCCCTGTAGAATCCAATAAACGCTCATAGCTTAGTGCAACTATAAATTGATTTTTATAATCTATTGGATAAATCATAAAAGCAGTAGAGCTGGTAAATTGTGTAATAGCACAATAATATTTTTGGCTATCTCGTTCTATAAATTGTGGAAGTGATATCGTCCAAAGTGGAGTTAAGTTGGTATTTGTTTTTGTTAATAATATAACATGATGTTCTAATTGATATGCCGTAGAATCAGCGTTATACGTGTATCCTGTAATGCTGTCTTGTGTAATTAATACATCGTTAGTTGGAATAATGTCATCGCGGAATGGAATTGCAGGATTGATGTATGTGTTATTAGATAATCCATAACCCAAAGTCGGTAACATGCGCTCCGCTTCTATGTTTCCATTGGTTAAATTTACGCGTGCTATACTTTGCGTGTTATAGTTATGATATGCTGTATCTACAATAGAATACGATTTTCTATGAAGTAAAAATCGAGTTTCCCCTACTTTTTTGTAACTATCATAATCAATATAATTTTTGGCGTAATAATTATCTTGTTGTTGAGTAAATGGGAAATAGTTTTTATAAATAGGATAGTCAATAGGCAGCATACTTTCATAATTTACGTGTAAGTTGCTATCCGATGAAATGGTATTAAAATGAAATGTGTTAACTATGCCCAACGTAGCAGTATCTATATTGTAATAATTTAGTTGAGTGTCGGGATATCCAGGAGTCTCTAAAAGTTTCAGATATGTACCGTCTGTATTGTCTATAAAACTAAAGGAATTATTCGTCTGTTTTACAAACGACAATAAATTTACTTCACCCAATAAACCTATTCGACAGAGATACGCTAAGCTATAGTCGCTTGGGTTGTAGTTAGATATTTGAACCGCATAAAACTGATTTTTATGTTTTATAACCTCTGTTAAAGTATTTTTATATTCCTTTTTAATCACTGATTTTCTATTGACATTTATCGTGTAAAAAGTACTATATGAATCACTGAAGATAGTGTACATATACCAATTTTTTTCTACTTTGTACTGTACTGCCATTCGGTATATGCTGTCATTTTCTTTACTGACTAATATTTTATTGACAACTACGCCAGTGTCAGAGCCATTCCATTGTAGCGTGTCGATGGCGAATATAGGTGTACGTAAAGCTCCAGTGATGCTGTTTAATACGCCAAATCGTAAAATATTATTATACAAGCGCAAACCTGCACTGTCAGAAACAATACTGTCAAACGAGGAATAATGTAAAAGAATTTCATTGTCTAATTTTGTGTATGTTTTATATGGAAAGTCATTGATTTTTAACCGTAGGTACCCTGTCCATTGCGGTAAATAGAAATTGTAATACCCTTTATTGGAATATGGAATATCGAATTGCCAAATAGTACTGCCATTGGTGTTTTGCTTTATCAATCGATAGCCATTATTTTCTGTAATTAAATTCTGTTGTTGCGTATATCTCTGGCAATACAATAAGTAATTTGCGTTGTCTAAATTCTCTTTTATTTTTAATTGGTAATAGCTGCTGTCACTAATGCAATTTACACGTTGAAACTCCGCTGCATTGCTAATTGCAAGCACAATAGAAAAAAATAGGGTAATTAAGTTTCTCATATAAATAAGATTTATGTAAAGATAGTGTAAAAAACCATGCTATGTGTTAAAACAATATTCTAGTCTTGAATATACCGAAGTTAATTTCTAATCCCGTTTTTTGTGTAATTATCTTTTGCTAAGTGTAGTCTATAATAAGTAAACTATTTTTAGTTTATTAAATTATACAATATGACAGCACCAAACCAAATGAAACACAAATTGAAAGTAAGAAATGTACATTTCAATTTCGATAAAGTGCCAAAACATTGGATTTTAAATAGCGCAGTTGCTACTCATTTTATCAATAGTATGCACATCGTATTTCCCGAAGGCGAGAAATTTTTTATTCGCAGCGTACGCCGCTTTGCTAAAGATGTAAAAGATAAAGAATTGAAGCAAGAAATAAATAGCTTTTGCGGACAAGAGGGCATACACGCAAGAGAACATCAGCGTTTTTGGGAAGTAATGGAAGAACAAAACTTGAATCCAAATAAATATGCCAATTTCTTGAAATCAACCGCATTTTCGGGTAAGTATAGCTATGAAAATGCTAGCAGGAATTTGCTGAATAAAATAAAACCTGGATTAGGTGATAAATTTGCTTTATCGGTAACTACTGCATTAGAGCACTATACTGCAATTTTAGCACAGGCACTATTTATTGAGCCGATGGCAACCAATCAAAATATTGCACCACAAATGTTAGAGCTTTTGCATTGGCATGCTTCCGAAGAAATAGAACATAAAGCCGTTTGCTTTGATGTACTAAAAGAAGTGGATGATAGCTATATTCTCCGTGTGTCTGGTATGGGATTGGCTACCGTATTGTTGGTGGGATATCTTGGATTAGGACAAATTTATTTTATCTCGCAAGATAAAGATAAAAGCATTATTAAAATGCCTATAGAAGCTTATGTATTATTAAAAACGATAGTATTTGGGGAGATAGGAATCGGTCTGTCAAAACATCTTTTGAGTTATTTCCGAAAAGACTTCCACCCCAATGATATCGACGATAGGCATTTTATGGAAAATTTCTTTAAAGATAAATCCTACGCTTAATCTTGTGGGGTAATGGAATAGTTAGTAAATTTAACTATGAGGTTAATAGTTATATTGGCTATATTGCTTACCGCAGCATGTACACACCCTTGCAAAGAGGTAAACGCCAATAAGCGAATAAAAGCAAAAATAGTGCGCATTACTTGCGCAAGTACGGTGATTCAAGTATTGGATAGTAGTTATTTTTATTTGGGTGAAACTTGGACGATGAAGGGCGAACCGGATACTACATATCAGCACATTGCGAAAGTACTGAACAAGTGTGATATGCCAGATAACCTGAAAGAAGAAGAAGAGTTTTATTTTAGAATAATCCCAAAAAGTGAAGCTAATAATAATTGTATAGTCTGCGAACTATATGATTTTCCACCCGACAAAGGTTTATATATTGAAGTTGTGAAATAAGAAGTAGAAAACGGACGATAACGAATCGCCCATTTTCTATTCGTGATTTTGATTTTTCTTCTTAAAAAATGTAACATGCAACTTTAGCCATATTGCTCGGGATAATTGAACAACATAAGGGGCTGCAAACACTAAAAGAAAGGCACATGCAAGAATGTAATAGCCCGCATTGTCTAAAAATTTATCGCGCGTAGGATTGAATAAATAATAAAAAGGAAGCAAAAATAAACACATGCCACTGGTGATTATATAACTCATGTACATAGCACCGAAATAAAAACCTGTTTCTACTACAAAATCTTCGTTGCAATATTCACAGCGGTTGTTCATGTCCAATACTTTAGGTAGGTTGTAAGGTGCATGTTTAAATAATTTTCCCTTGCCGCAAGTTGGGCAGCGTAGAAAAAATACACTTTTATTCGGTTTTATATCCATAGTAGATAAGAAATTAATTTTTTGGTGTGAATTCTATAAATAATTCTGCCCCCAATCTTGGCTTTACTGAATTGGTGCTTTCTTCTATTTTGTCTAGATTAAATTGCTCTTTAAATAAAGAAATATACTCTTCTTTACTACCGCCAAATGGGGGACCTCCTTGAAATGTAGTGTTGAATAACAAACCTGCTAATTTGCCAGTAGGCTTTAATAAATTATGCATTTGTGCTACATAAGCTGCGCGCAATTTAGGGTCTAATGCGCAAAAAAAAGTTTGTTCTAAAATTAAATCATATAGCCCCGTATGTTTGAAAAAATCACCACTGATTACGGTTAATTCTTTGCCGATAGATGGTGTAAATTTCTCTAAAAGTTGAGCTGTTAACGTGGGTGCAATGTCTATTACCGTCACCTGTGTAAAGCCGTTAGATAATAAATATTCAGCTTCATAAGCATTGCCACATCCCGGAATTAAAATGGAAATAGATTTATCTTTAAGTGTATCAATAAATGCTTTTAGTGGCGGCGATACTGCTTTTAAGTCCCAACCTGTATTATTGGTCTTCCATAATTTATCCCAAAAGAAAGCTTGTGTTTTTGCTTGTTGTTCGTTCATAAAAATAATTCTTTAAAGATAATATATATACCCATTAGTAATACCATGATTCCAAAAAGTCGTTTTAGGGTCGCACCTTTCAATCTGTCTGACAGTTGGATACCTATAAGCATGCCGACAATGGCAATAACAGCAAATAATAATATCATATTCCACTGTATAGCTACATGCAAATCACTCACAAATCCTACCAACGAATTGGCTGTAATAATTATTAAGGAAGTGCCTATGGCACGTTTCATGCAATGCTCTTTTAATAATACTAATGTGGGAATAATTAAAAATCCGCCACCTGCGCCTACTAACGCTGTTAAAACGCCTACCAATAGTGCCATGGCTGCTGTCTGTATCGGGTGGGCATTGGCATCAGGGATTTTTGCAAAACAATCTATGTCTTCTTTTTTCGCATTGCGTATCATTGAAATTGACGAGATAAGCATAACAATTGAAAACAATAATAATAAAAATAGATTTTTGGTAATCACAACATCACCGATAGTTATAATGACAGTAGGAATTGCAGGAAGCACAATTTTTCTGGTAAAGAATAAACTTATTAATGAAGGAATTAAAAAATAAACAGCAGTTCTAATATCGACATACCCTTCCTTGTGTTTCCTTACCGCACCCACAAAAGCAGTTACGCCTACCACAAACATTGAATAATGTGTGGCGGCCATCATATCTTTAATCCCGAATAAATAAACAAAAATAGGCAACGCTAAAATAGTACCACCACTACCGATTAAGCCGAGCGACAGCCCTATAAATAATGCAGATATGTAACCGATAATTTCCAAGCAATAACTAAAAACAATTTTAGAATTATGTAAATTTACAGTTTGTCAACCGATTTTTTGGTGATTTATGTTACATAAAAAAAATACTTTCTTCGCAATAGGATTAATGAGTGGCAGCTCTTTAGATGGGTTAGATATTTGCTATGTGGAATTAAAAATAAAAAATTTTCCCGACAATATAAATACACTTGTCAGTCATCCCATAGCCATTGATTATAATATTATTAAAGCAGACTGTATTGAATATACTAATTCATTCCGCGAAAGATTGCGAACAGCACCAAATTTAGCTGCTTTTGCTTTTGCACAATTGCATACAGAAATAGGAAAATACTTTGGGGTTTTAACCAATGATTTTATCCTAAAAAACAAAATAAAGCCCCTCGATTTTATTTGTTCGCATGGGCAAACCATTTTCCATCAACCTAATACGGGATTTACTACACAAATAGGCTGCGGTGCTCAAATAGCAGCACATACCAACACAAAAGTAATTTGTGATTTGCGCACCTCCGATGTGGCTTATGGAGGGCAAGGCGCACCGATAGTACCGATTGCAGAAAAATACTTGTTTCCTGAATTTGCTGCCTTTTTGAATATCGGCGGAATTGCAAATATTTCATTTAATAAAAAAATAGATAAAGAAAACAACATCACGGCGTATGATGTATGTGCGGCAAACACTGTATTGAATTTCTTGGCAAAACAAAAAGAGGTAGAATATGACAAAGATGGAAATTTGGCAAAACATGGTACAATAAATAACACGCTTTTAGAGGTTTTAAATGGAATTGAATTTTGCAATCAATCTCCACCAAAAACTTTGGGTAGCGAACATGTATATACTGATTGGATTACACGGATAGAAAAATTTAATATTTCTACAGAAGATAAATTAGCCACTATGGTGGAGCATATCGCCATGCAGGTAGGTAAGTCTGTTCGGGCAGTTAATGTGCTAATGTCGCAGCCATTATTTATAAGTGGAGGTGGTGCATTAAATTCATTTTTAATAGATAGAATACAGCAACATTCCCCAATAGAAGTTTATGTGCCCGATGTACTAACCGTACAATATAAAGAAGCATTGGCAATGGCACTGATAGGCTTACTCCGTGAATTAGAATTGCCGAATTGTTTAGCATCTGTTACCGGTGCAACAAAAAATGCAATTGGAGGAGCAATATACCTTCCTTAATAGTTAGCTAATTTAATTAATACTAAATACTTACCTATCTTTGTAGTATGTTTCTAGTAACCGGAGCATCTGGATTTTTAGGCGGAGTAGTGGCAAAGCAATTAGTTGCTAAAGGGGAACGTGTACGCATCCTCATTCGTCCTACTTCTGACATTACACATTTGCAAGATATTCTACATAAATTGGATATTGTGGAGGGGGATATTTTAGATGTCACATCATTAGAAAATGCATTCATTGGTATTAAAAAAATTATACATTGTGCCGCTATTGTTAGCTACGATAGCGCAAATTATGATGAAATGTATAAAGTAAATATTGAAGGCACAGCTAATGTTGTAAATATTGCACTTACTGCTGATATAGAAAAAATCATACACGTAAGTTCTATTGCTGCTATTGGCGGCAAGCCTGGAGAGGTAATAACAGAAGATACTAAATGGGAGAAAAATAAATGGACTACGCCGTATGGTATTACAAAAATGCAGGCAGAGCGCGAGATTTTCAGAGGCATTGCAGAAGGAATAAACGCCGTAATCATAAATCCGGGAATAATAGTAGGATGGGGAAAAGATGATAAAGCCACTATGCGCATTTTTAAAAGAATTCAACATCAAAAAATGCCTTTTTATACCAATGGTACAAATGGATTTGTAGATGCCGAAGATGTGGCAGCAATTTGTATCAGACTGTCAGAAATGCAAATAACGGCAGAACGGTTTATAGTAATAGCAGAAAATATTTCCTTTAAAAATTATTTTTACAAAATTGCAGCACAACTACAAGTGCCGCCCCCTAAGCGCATGCTTACAGCTTTTTTAGCTTCTCTATTTATTTTATTAGATTGGATAACTTCATTTGTTTTTCAAAAAAAACGAAATATTACTAAGGAAAATGTAAAAATTTCTTTAGAGAAATTTGAATATTCCAATGCTAAAATAAAACAAGCACTCGGTTATACTTTTATTCCATTAAATAAGACTATAGAAAAAGTAGCAATGCAATTAAAAAAATAATTTAAAAAGTAAATGAAATATAAATTGCTCTTGGTAAAATAATATAACATTATGGACGAAGCAAAACGCAAGAAAATATTGGGCATTTGGTTTATTGTAGGAGTAGGAATGCTCCTCGGACAAATCATCTTAGGAGGCATTACTCGCCTTACCGGCAGTGGCTTGTCGATTACAGAATGGAAAGCAATTTTAGGTGCACTGCCGCCTACTAATGAACAGGATTGGACGATTGCATTTATCAAATATCAACAATATGGGCAATATAAATTGATGAATACGGCAATGACCTTGCAACAATTTAAACACATCTATTTCTGGGAGTGGTTTCATCGGCTGTGGGCACGCATTACGGCATTGGCAGCCATTATTCCGTTGCTGTATTTTATGTATAAAAAAATGGTATTTAAAGCAGATATTGTTAAAATTATTATCGCCATTGTGTTGGGTGGCGTGGCCGGAGCAGTTGGCTGGATAATGGTAAAAAGCGGATTGAAACAAGATGCCGTTTTGGTAAATCCTGTAAATTTGATGTCGCATATTTTGGTGGCAACGATAATTGTAGCCTATGTATTACGCATTGCATTAGAGTATCTATACCCCAAGCAACACCATGCTTATGATACCAACAACAGAGTTTTGTTTGTCATTCTTATTGTACTTATTTTTATACAAATTGCTGTAGGCTCATTGGTGGCGGGCTCTAAAGCGGCGTTGGTATGCACTACATGGCCAAGTATGAACGGACATTATTATCCCGCAGGTATAGATTTTTCTATAACAGACAATATAGAATTTTCGGTAAGGATGTTGCTGCAATTTATACATCGCAATATCGCCTATCTTATTTTCTTTTACGTCATTTTTATCTTTTTTAGAACGAAGGATGTGGCGGCACAATTTCAATTTCATCGCACCCGTTGGTTGTTGTTGGCGATGGTGCTTTTGCAAGTAATATTAGGCATTTTCACGCTATTATATACTAAAGGCGAAATTCCCGTTGTTTTAGGCGTATTGCATCAACTTGGCGCATTTTTATTATTGATATTTTCTGTTGAAGGGCATTATTTTATTAAGTACAGGGCTAAGTAAAAAATAATTGAATTGATAAAAAAATAATCCTTTTGAATAAACCTAACTATAATGCATCTCAAAATCTCCTCTATTTCCAACCTTACCGATGCCCGATTTTTTAGCGCAATCGGGGCGCATTATTTAGGCTTTTGCTTTGATGTTTTGCACCCTCAAAATATTCCAATAGAAAAAGCAAATGAAATCATAAAGTGGCTGCACCATCCCGTTTTGGTGGGCGAATTCGGACAACATCAAACCAAAGAAGAAATAGAATTTATTGCCAATAAAATCGGATTGAACGATATTCAAATTCCTTTTAACCATCCTCAAAAGATGGATTTTCATTTCGACAAATTTTTGATGATAACAGATGCGAATCTTATAAAGGATAAAGTTGAATTTTCAGATTCAGATTTTATCGTGCTTAAAATTGACGAAACCCGAATTCAAAATATTTTTTCAGAAAACAAGAACGTGTCAAGTTTGCCATCACCGGAAATAACACAACTGAAACAATTTATTTCGCAACATCATGTTTTTATAGATACCGTTTTTACCAAAGAAAACATATTACCGGTTGTAGAAACACTGCAGCCTTACGGCATACAAATTACCTGCCAGACAGAACAAAAATCGGGAATTAGCAATGTAGATGAATATGCTGAAATAGTAGAACTTGTTGGTTTTTGATAGACTTTATACTTTTTGCCATTCTTTTAAATCCCACAGATATCGTACCTTTGCAGAAATTATTTACTAATGAAAATACATTTCAAAATTTTTGTTTTAGTGCTAGGTGCGCTATTGTTTTCTTTTAACTTATCAGCAAAGAGAGCAAAAAAACAACATAAGGCAAATGCGGAAAAGATAATGGCAGACACACTAAAATCTGCGGTGAAAGATACTTCTGCAAAGAAAGATAAACCTACTTTTAAAACAGTAAAAGAAGTAACCGATAAATGCAAAAAATATAGCGGACTTTTCAATGTCTATCAAGATTCCACCACAGGAAAAACGTATTTGGAAATTAATGAAGACAAAATCGGGAAAGAGTACATTTATTTTGCTTACGTGTTAGATGGGGTAGTGGATGCAGGCTATGCGAGAGGTGGATTCAAAGATAATGCCGTGTTTAAAATTGAACGCTATTTTGATAGAATTGATTTTACGTTGCGAAATACTAATTATTATTTCGATTCTACCAATGCTTTAAGTAAATCAAAAGAGGCAAATATCAACCAGCCGCTATTTTATTCTGAAAAAATTGCAGCGCTTACTATAGATGATAAATCGAAAAAGAAAACGTATTTGATAGATGCTGATAATTTATTTTTAGGCGAAAATTTTACACAAATAAAACCATCTAAACAAGCGGGCGAGAGAGCTGACGCATTTACTTTAGGTTCGTTAAGTGCCAAAAAATCAAAATATTTAGCAATAAAAAATTATCCCCAAAATACAGATGTGGCAGTCGAGTATGTCTATGATAATCCGACCCCAGCAAACAATGGAAAAGAAGAGGTAACCGATGCCCGATTTGTTTCTGTAAAATTACAACACGCCCTGATTGCTGTGCCAGATAATAATTATAAATCTAGATTTGATGACCCACGAGTGGGATATTTTATAGATAAAATCAACGACCAAACTACGACTAATGCAATTCCTTGGAGAGATGTCATTCACCGCTGGAATTTGGAGAAGAAAAATCCTGAGGATAAATTATCAGAACCTAAAAAACCTATTGTATGGTGGATAGAAAATACAACCCCAAAAGAATTTCGTCCAATTATAAAAAATGCTGTTTTAGCTTGGAATGAAGCCTTCGAAGGTGCCGGATTTAAAAATGCGGTGGAATGTTATGAACAACCAGATTCAGTGACATGGGAGGCAGAAGATATTCGCTATAATGTATTGCGTTGGGTGTCTTCGCCGCATCCGCCGTATGGTGGCTACGGGCCTAGTTTTGTAAACCCACTTACCGGCGAAATTTTAGGTGCAGACATCATGTTGGAGTTTGTTTATTTAACGAATAGATTGCCTTTAGAGAAGTTGTATGACGTAGCCGCATTAGACAATATGCAACCTGCTTCTACTTTAAATTACGACAACTGTTCTTTTGGCGATGCAATGCATCAAAATATTTTGTATGGTTCGAAGATGTTAGATGCATTCGGGTTTTCTGATATCGATAAAGACGAGTTTATGAAACAAGCTTTATATGATTTAGTGTTACATGAAGTGGGGCATACTTTTGGGTTAAACCATAATTTTATCGCTTCGCAATTAAATACACCAGAGCAAATGAAAGATCCTGTTTTAGGCGCTACGGTTGGATTGACTGCTTCGGTAATGGATTATACTATTCCAAATATTTCTTCCGACAAAAGCAAGCAAGGTTTGTTTTTTGATATCAAACCCGGCCTTTATGACCATTGGGCAATTCAATACGGTTATACGCCAACAGAAAACGAAAACAAGGACAACGTAGTATTGCAAAAGATATTAGCAGAATCGGCTAAAAAAGAAAACAGATTTATGAACGATGGTGATGATATGCGCAGCGTTGGCAGAGGTATTGACCCAAGGGCAAACATCAGTGATATGTCCGATGATGCAATAGGATATGCAGAGGATAATATAAAAATGGTAAACAATGCCTTGTCGAAAATACTAGTAAAATATAGTACTTCGGACCAATCTTATCATGAATTGCGCAGTGCATATTTAACACTTACCGGACATTATTCTCGCAGTTTGAATATTATCAGCAGGTATATTGGTGGCGTTTTTGTAAATAGAAATTTTGTAGGGCAAAACAATAAAGAAAAACCGTTTACTCCAACTCCATTCAACGAGCAAAAAAGAGCCATGCAATTGTTGACAAAATATGCTTTTTCAAAAAATGCGTTTAAAGCGCCAAGTGATATTTATGCCTATTTGCAAATGCAACGCCGTGGGTATGATTTTAGAAGTGAGAATGAAGACCCGAAAATTCATAGTAGAATATTAAGTGCGCAAAAGGCAGTGTTGGATCAGTTGCTGAATAATAATGTAATGCAGCGTATTACCGATAGTAAGCTGTATGGAAATAAATATGCACTTACCTCCGTTTTGAAAGATGCCACTAACGGTATTTTTGTAGAAGATTTAGGTGGAGCGGTTTCTTCTATCCGCCAAAATTTACAAGAAGAATATGTAAGTAGATTGTTGAATATTATCGACGAAAAATCTGCGTATGCCTACACTTCTAAGTCGGCAGCTTATGGAGAAATTACACGCATTTTAGCTTGGATGAAATCGAATGCAGGTGGCGATGCCGCTACGGTGGCACATCGTGCGCATCTTGCTTTTGTTATCAATAAAGCGTTGGATAATAAATAGTGATTTTGAAGATATAGTACTAAAAAATAGGCTGCATTTGCAGCCTATTTTTAGTACTGTTCTAAGCTGTTTTACTCTAAATATTTCCCGACAATAGGCAACCTGCGCCCGCTGCCAAAGGCTTTAGAAGATACCCGCAATATTGGCGGTGTTTGATGGCGTTTAAATTCGTTTCTGTTTACCATACGCAAAATGCGCGTTATTAATGCGGCATCAAATCCCAATTTTTCTATTTCATCTGGGCCTTGATGTAACTCGATGTATTGGTACAATATCTTATCTAACACATTGTAATCGGGTAAGGAGTCGGAGTCTTTTTGTCCCGGACGCAGCTCCGCACTAGGCGCTTTGGTGAGAATGTGCTCGGGTATTATTTCGCACGTTCGGTTGATGTATTTGCATATTTCGTAAATCTGTGTTTTATACACATCAGCTAAAACAGCGATACCGCCGCACATGTCGCCGTATAAAGTGCCGTAGCCTACCGCTGCCTCACTTTTGTTGGTGGTATTTAGTAAAATATATCCAAATTTATTCGACAATGCCATTAAATAATTTCCTCGTATTCTAGCTTGTAAATTTTCTTCTGTTACATCAAATGGTTTATCTTCAAAATGAGGTTGTAATATTTTTTCATACACTTCAAAAACTTCTTTAATAGGAATAATTTTATGCGGAGCACCCAAGTTTTCTACTAATTTTAAACTATCTTCTACAGAGTGTGTCGTGGAAAATTGTGATGGCATTAGTACGCTAAGTACATTTTCTTCACCAAGTGCACGTACCGCCAAAACCAACACCAAAGCAGAATCTACACCGCCGCTCAAACCTACAATCGCTTTTTTAAATCCTAACTTTTCAAAATAATTTTTAATACCACACACCAACGCATCGTGGATTAATTTTATTGGATTTTTATCTTGCTCTTTCTGGATTTCATTATCAAATGCCAAGAGTTGATTGCTGTCGGTCAATTCAAAAAAACTCACACACGATTCAAAATAGGGCATCTCTGTTATTAATTCACCTTTTGCATTCATTACCACCGAGCCGCCATCAAAAATTAATTCTGTTTGTGCGCCCACACAATTGCAATAAAATATGGGCAATTGGAACATTGTAGCATTTTTTCTTATAATGTCTATTCGGTCGTTAGCTTGATGATAATTGAAAGGCGATGCAGACAAATTTAACAATACATCAGGGCTTAATTTTGCTAATTCTTCCACTGGATTAATGCGATACATTGGATCAACTTTTCCTGTATCCCATATATCTTCGCAAATGGTTATTGCAATTTTTTTTCCTTTAAATTCTATTAGTTTAAAATCTTTATTGGGCTCAAAATATCTATACTCATCAAAAATATCATAAGTCGGTAATAAAGTTTTATGTATAATGTTTTTTACTTTTCCTTGTTCTATGAAGTAGGCGGAGTTATGTAAATTTTTTCCTTCTTTATGAGGGTTAACAGATGGTGCACCAATCACCACTGCAATTTGGTTTCCGGCTACTTGTGCAATTTGCTGCACTGTTTGCTCGCATTGACGAATAAAATGATTAAATTCCAAAAAATCACGCGGCGGATAGCCACATACCGCCAATTCACTGAATAACAATAAATCTGCTTGTGCTGCGATTCCTTGTTCGATTGCGGCTTTTATCTTTTCAAAATTTCCAGAAAAATCTCCAATTCTATAGTTTTGTTGGGCGATTCCTATTTTCATGCGTTTTATTTAGTAGCTGTTAATTTCCTTTGTTAATTCAAATGAAAATATAAAAGTAATAAGTTTGTCGATATACCAAGGTATTTTATCTTATTTTTGCACACGCTTAATTGGTAGTTATGAATAAAAAAATCCTATATGTGTATGTGGTGCTGGCAGTAATGCTGGCAACAGCTTGCACTTGTAATAGAACCTCCAACCAGCTTCCTAAAAAAGAGAAAGAAGTGAAATCATCATCGATTCAAGTAAATATAGTCCGGTTTGAACAAGATTTATTTGCTTGTAATCCAAATGCAATTGAAGCAGAACTAGCAAAATTACAAGCTAAATATCCGGTGTTTTATAATGTGTTTTATAATCAAGTTTTAAATATTCCGGCTGTCGGGGATAAGCAAATGCAATTAGAGGTGATGCATGATTTTATTATCAAAAAAGCGATGAAAGGTTTGAACGATACCGTACAAGAAAAATTTAAAAATTTAGATTTTTTGAAAGAAGATTTACAAACGGCATTTGCCAATTATAAAAGTTATTTCCCCGAAAAACCGACACCAAAAGTATATACCTGTATTTCAGAGTTTTCGTATTCTGTATTTACAGCCACTGATTCCATTTTAGGAATTTCATTAGATAAATACTTAGGTGCAAAGTATATTTACTATCCGTCTATTTTTATGGAATACACGTATTTAATTCCGACACTCGACAAAAAATATATGGCAATAGATTGTGCAAATGTTTTGGGTGCGAATATAGTACCTGTTCCAGGAGATAAGTCAACACTATTGGATAAGATGATAGCCGAAGGGAAAATTTTGTATTTCATACAAAGTATATTGCCCAATAAAAAACCAAATGACATTATTAAATATGATGAAAAACATTGGAAATTTTGTGTAGATAATGAACCACAAATTTGGACTTATTTTTTAGATCATGAATTATTGTACAACACCAAATTTGAGCAATATAAATACGTTAAAGATGGACCTACTACTTACGGGATGCCTAAGGATAGCCCCGGCAGAGTGGGTGCATGGCTGGGATGGCAAATTGTACAAGCCTATATGAAAGAAAATCCAAATACTACATTAAAGCAATTGATTGCACTCACCGACGGACAAAAAATGCTGTCTGCTTCCAAGTATAAACCTAAACGGTAAATTGTTGTTGATGTTATACTTCCAACGATAATCCATCATACGCTAAATGCATGTTGTTGGATAGTTCTTGTTCTATGTCTGTGTATTTGCCTAAATGGTGCGAGATATGTGTAAAATAAGCACTTTCAGGATTTACCTTTTTTACAATTGCACTTGCTTCTTCCAAATTAAAATGAGAAAAATGTTTTTCTTTTCGCAGTGCATTTAATACCAATATTTTACTTCCCTTTATTTTTTCAAGCTCCTGCTCGCTAATAAAATTGGCATCTGTAATGTATGTAAAATCATTTATCCTAAAGCCTAAAACTGGTAAATCTTTATGCATTAAACGGATAGGAATAATAGGTATATCGCCGATAGTGAAGGGTGTTTCAGAAATAGTGTGTAGCTGTATTTGTGGCGCTCCCGGATAGTCGTGCTGTTGGAAGGCATAAGCAAATTCTCGTTTTAGTATCTCTTGCACCTGCACTTCGGCATATACTGCTATCGTTTTGCCTTTCATATAATTGAATGGACGAATGTCATCTAATCCGGCAACGTGGTCTTTATGCCCATGAGTAAATACTACGGCATCTAAATCTTGTACTTTTTCGCGCAACATTTGCGAACGAAAGTCAGGGCCTGTATCAATAACGATAGTAGTCTTTTCAGATTGTATTAATAATGAAGTTCGCATTCTGTTGTCCCTAAAGTCAGTAGAAGTACATACTGCACAATTGCACGTAATTACAGGAACACCTTGCGAAGTGCCGGTGCCCAAAAAAGTAAATTTCATTAGTTAAAGGTAAAAAAGATTTAAAAAAAATGACAATGCTTAAATTTCCAATTTGTGTTGTGCTAACTGTTCGTATAATTTCATTTGCTTTTCATCCAGCAAGCTTAAATCTAATTCTATTTGTGATAATATTTCTATTAAAGCATTGATACGGGCTTCCGTTTCATAAAATTTATTTATCACAACCACCCTTTTATCTTGTAATATACAATACCCCGACTGAAACCGACCTTTCTCATAGCGTACCACATAATGGTTTTCTTTGAAAATAGATTCCAATATTGTTAAAGTAGTAGCATTGTATTTAAAACTCATACTGTAAAAGTAGGAAGATGTAAATAAAAACGCACTATTTTTTATACACAAGAATAAAAATTTCAACAGAAACCTACTTAATCTATAGGAAATAAAATTCTATTAATAAAATCTGTATCTTAGCTTTTGTCTTTTTCACGAAATGTTGTCCAAAAAAACAAAATACGCCATAAATGCATTGGTTTTTTTAGCTAAAAAACCACCTAAAGAACCTGTGCTGATTAGTGAAATAGCCGAACATGAACGTATTCCAAAAAAATTTTTAGAATCCATATTACTAGACTTGCGTAATGCAGGAATATTAAATTCAAAAAAAGGAAAAGGTGGTGGATACTATCTTATTAAGCATCCATCAGAAGTAAACCTCGCTGAAGTTATTCGTTATTTTGATGGCGCGATAGGGCTGTTACCTTGTGTAACACATAAATATTACGAAAAATGCGAGGAATGTGAGGATGAAGTCACTTGTGGCATTCGTCATGCGTTTTTGACCATACGTAACGAAACCGTAGAATTACTAAAAAAAGATACTTTAGAGATGATTATCAAAAATGAGCAGAAATTAAAAAAACATGCTGACAAATAACACACTTATTTTTTTAAAAGAATTAAACAAGAATAATAATAAAGAATGGTTTGAGAAAAATAGAAAATGCTATGAGTACTCACAAAGCGAAATAAAGCAATTGTTAGCATTATGGATAACACAATTCGGAAAAACAGATGGTAGTATTGCTAATTTAGAACCTCAAAAATGTATTTTCCGAATAAATAGAGATGTCCGTTTTTCTGCTGATAAAAATCCATATAAATCCAACTTAGGTGCATATTTGGCAAAAGGAGCAAAGCAGACAAACTTTGCCGGATATTACTTGCATATAGAACCGGGAAATTGTTTTTTTGGTGCCGGGAATTACATGCCGACACCGGAACAGCTTGCCAGAATCCGACAGGAGATAGATTATAATTTTACAGATTTTAAAAAGATCATTTCAGCCAAAACATTTGTTTCGTATTTTCCAGAAATAAACAAAGAAAATAAACTGAAACGAGCCCCGAAAGGTTATGAAGAGACGAATGAAGCAATAGAATTTTTGAAAATGAAAAGTTACACCGTAATTTCAAAAATAAATGATAAAGCACTTATACAACCCGATTTTGTACAACAACTCGTTATATTGTCAAAAACAGTAAAACCCTTTATTGATTTTTTAAATAATGCGGTGGAGGAGTAAAACAAAAACAGTATTTTAATTGTTTTTTCCTAAAAGTTTCAAAACATATAAGGCTTAAACTCAAAATATGTTTCTTCCTTTTTTTAATTTATAGCATTATGATATTGCCTATGTTAATAATTCGTAAAGCATGATTGCCCCGAATGTAGATTGTTATCTTTGTAATGTGATTTTTGTTACAAACAACTATATACAATAAAATTAATTTTGTAAACAATTTAAATACTTTATGATGAAATTTGGTGTGGTAGTTTTCCCCGGTTCTAATTGTGATAAAGACGTAATTCACGTATGTCAAAATGTAATGCAGTGTGAAACGCGCATCTTATGGCATAAAGATACCGACTTGCAAGACTTAACAACAGATGATTGCATTATGATTCCAGGTGGTTTTTCCTATGGTGATTATTTACGTTGTGGTGCCATTGCACGTTTTTCTCCCATTATGGATAAAGTGATAGCACATGCAAATAACGGTGGGTACGTTTGGGGTATCTGCAACGGATTTCAAGTATTATGTGAAAGCCATCTCTTGCCAGGTGCATTGTTGATGAACGAACAGCAACGATTTATCTGTCAAAATCAATACATTATTCCGCAAACCAACCAAACTGCTATTACTAAAAATTTAGATTTGACTAAAGCATTAAATGTGCCGATTGCACATGGTGAAGGACGTTATTTTGCAGATGAAAATACCTTACAACAACTAAAACTAAACAATCAGATTTTATTCAAATATTGTGATGAACAAGGAAACATTACCGCTGCTGCAAACCCTAACGGTTCTGTAGATAATATTGCAGGTATTTGCAATGCGGGTAGAAATGTATTTGGTATGATGCCTCATCCGGAACGCTCCGCCGAGGAAGTATTGGGAAATACTGACGGTAGAAAACTTTTCGAGTCGCTGATGAATTTGGCTCATGCATAACACCCGATAGCAAATAAGACGTATTCATTAAATCAGATACATCATGCAGGATTACTCAAGCAAACAACAAACCACTTCATTTCTTTCTATATTTCGGTTAAGAAATAATGCTATCAACCAATTCCGGACAATTGCTCTTGTTGTATTGTTTCTTGTATTTCCAATGCTGTCAAAGGCTGCTTTAGAACAACACATTACTTGGAAAAGCAGCGTAGAAAAAATTTCCGAAACAGAATATAACGTCAAATTTAGTTGCAATTTAGACGATGGCTGGCATACCTTCTCTCAGTTTACCAAAGAAGGTGGTCCACTTCCTACACAATTCCGATTTGAAAAAAACAAAGACCTTGAATTAATTGGGAAAGTACAAGAAATTGCAAAAAAACATACTAAGTTTGACGAGCTATTTGGCGTAGATGTTACTTCTTTTATTGGAGATGTAACCTTTGTACAAAAGGTAAAAATAAAAACTCCGACAGCTATTTTAAAAGGAGAATTTGATGGGCAAGTGTGCAAAGATGAAGTAGGCTGTATGCCCTTCGGTCCCGAAAAATTTTCTATTTCTTTTGATGGCAGCAATATAACTGTAGCTTCGGAAAAGCATTCAGACACGCTCACAAATACACAAAACTTATCATATACAGATAGCGCTACCATCAATGTTACTTTGTCAGATACTGCCGCAAAATTTGATTGGAGTACTGCAAAAAATGCATGCAGTATCAATAGCGAAACAAAAGACAGAAGCTATCTCTTAATATTTCTTTTAGGTTTTTTAGGCGGCTTGGTCGCATTACTTACACCATGTGTATTTCCGATGGTACCCCTTACTGTAAGTTTTTTTACCAAAGGGGGTAAAAATAAAAAAGAAGGTATCCGAAAAGCTTTATTATACGGTACTTCCATCATTTTAATTTACGTATTATTAGGCCTATTGATTACGGGAATTTTTGGCTCAGATGCACTAAATGCAATGAGCACCAACATCTGGTTTAACTTGTTATTCTTTGTCGTATTCGTAGCATTTGCTATTTCCTTTTTTGGTTTTTATGAAATTACTTTACCATCTTCTTGGGCAAATAAGACAGACAGTTTATCGAGCAAAGGAGGAAATATCGGCATTTTCTTTATGGCATTTACGTTGGCATTAGTATCTTTCTCTTGCACCGGTCCTATTATTGGTACTTTATTGGTGGAAGCAGCTACCGGCGGTGGCCCTACACTATTTAATTATATTCCGATAAAACCTGCATTGGGTATGTTTGGGTTTGGGGTGGCATTGGCACTGCCATTTACGCTGTTTGCATTATTTCCACAATGGTTGCATTCCTTACCAAAATCTGGCGGCTGGATGACTACCGTAAAAATGGTGCTCGGTTTTGTAGAGCTGGCATTAGCCTTCAAATTTTTATCTACTGTTGATATGACCATGAATTGGGGAATCTTACGCTTCGAGCCATTCCTAATTATTTGGATACTCATCTTTGGCGCAATGGCATTATATTGTTTAGGTATAATATTTAAAAACAAACCAACGCCTATAGTTAAAGGTATTGGGCTTGCAACCTTGTTATTTACATTCTATTTAATTTATGCATTAGTAAATTACAAACCGGTAAGTTTATTTAGTGGATTAATACCGCCAACTTCTTATAATTTCAAATCTACAAACGAAGAAAAATTTAAACATTTTAAAGATTATGAAGAAGGAATGGCGTATGCAAAACAACACGACATGCCTGTTTTATTAGACTTTACAGGCTTTGGCTGCGTGAATTGCAGAAAGATTGAAGACAATGTATGGACAGATGAGAAAGTGGTAGAACGATTAAAAGATTATGTAGTAATTTCTCTATATGTAGATGATAGAAAAGAATTGCCACAAACAGAGTGGTACACTTCAGATGCTACAGGAAAAGAGCGCGAAGTAAAAACAGTCGGGCAAAAGTGGAGCGATTTTCAAGCAAAATATTTTAAAACCAACTCACAGCCACAGTATATATTGATAAATACAAAAGAGCAATTACTCAACCAGCCTGCGGCGTACGATTTTTCTAAAAGTATAGATAACTATCTCTCCTTTTTAGATTGTGGTTTAAAGATGAATAAGCAATTGAAATAAATGTAGCATTGCTTTAAATACTTTTTTTCGATACCCATTTTCTTCATTTGATAAATTATTAAACTATTCGCACAATAATTTATTATTACATTACTACCTTTGTAATGCTATGCGTATAGGAATTGTTTGTTATCCAACTTTTGGGGGAAGTGGCGTGATTGCTACAGAGCTTGGAAAAGGACTTGCTCAAAAAGGGCATAAAGTGCATTTTATTACCTACAAAGAACCGGCTCGGTTGTTAGATACATTCAATGAAAATATTTTTTTTCATGAAGTAAGTTTAAATGATTATCCGTTATTTGATTATGCACCCTATGAAACAGCATTAGCCAGTAAATTAGTAGATGTAGCTTTAAATGAGAGGTTAGATATTTTCCATGTACATTATGCCATTCCACATGCTTCGGCTGCGTATATGGCAAGGCAAATTTTATTACAAAAGGGCATTAGCGTACCGGTAATTACAACGTTGCACGGCACCGACATAACTCTGGTAGGACGTGATGCTACGTATGAACCTGTGGTAACGTATTCCATTAATCAATCTTGTGGTGTAACTGCTGTTTCAGAGAGCTTAAAACAAGATACCTACGCCCATTTTGCGATAAAAAATGAAATAGAAGTAATTCCCAATTTCATTGATTTTTCTCGTTTTAAAAAAACCAACAAAGAGCATTTCAAGAAAGCAATAGCACCCAGCGGAGAGAAAATATTACTGCATACTTCTAATTTCAGAAAAGTAAAACGAGTAGAAGATGTTGTGCAGGTTTTCCATAAAGTATCGCAAGAAATACCCGCTAAATTATTAATGATAGGCGATGGCCCAGAACGACAACAAGCAGAAAAATTAGCACGAAGCTTATGTCCGAATTTAGATATCCGTTTTTTAGGGAAACAAGAAGCTGTAGAAGAATTATTAGCCATTGCCGATGTGTTTTTATTGCCTTCAGAAAGTGAGAGCTTTGGCTTGGCAGCATTGGAGGCGATGGCATGTGAAGTACCTGTGGTATCGAGTAATGCAGGTGGAATTCCTGAAGTAAACATAGACGGACAAACAGGCTTTTTATTGAATGTTGGTGATATTGACGGAATGGCAAATAAATCGTTAGAACTATTGCGAGATGAACAACGGTTGACCCAATTTAAACAGCAAGCATTTAAGCAAGCAAAACGATTTAGTATCGAAAATATTTTACCGCAATATGAAGCATTTTATGCACAAATAAAAAGTAAGCAAAATTGCAAATAAGAAATAACAGACGATTGAAAAAAAGGGGGCAGCTACACCAATAGATTGAGTTGCTTAAATGGTTAATCCTTATTTGAATAAACAGTATTAGGTTTACTTCTCTGGTCGCATTTGCGGAAAGAACAACACCTCTTGTATAGAAGCTTGATTGGAAAGTAACATCGCCAATCGATCTATTCCAAATCCGATACCGGAAGTTGGCGGCATACCGTATTCCAAAGCACGTAAGAAATCTGTATCGATATACATGGCTTCATTATCTCCACGTTCCATTAATTTTACTTGCTCTTCAAAACGTTCGCGCTGGTCTATTGGATCGTTTAATTCCGAATACGCATTAGCAACTTCTTTACCGTTTATCATCAATTCAAATCGCTCTACCAACCCTTTTTTGCTGCGGTGTTTTTTAGTCAATGGTGACATCTCCACCGGATAATCTATAATAAAAGTAGGTTGAATATAATTGTGTTCGCAGCGTGCTCCAAATATTTCATCTATCAACTTTCCTTTACCCATGGTATTATCTACTTCAATTTTCAATTGCTTGCATACTTCACGCAATTCAGCTTCGTCCATTCCTGATACATCAAACCCAGTATATGTTTTTATGGCATCATAGATAGAAATGCGTTTGTAAGGTGCTTTGAAATTAATCATGTTTTCTCCTACTTGTATAAAGGTATTACCATTGGTATCTATTGCTGCCTTTTCCAATAGTTGCTCAGTGGTTTCCATCATCCAGAAATAATCTTTATAAGCCACGTAAAATTCCAATACGGTAAACTCTGGATTGTGCGTTCTGTCCATTCCTTCATTTCTGAAATTTCGAGAAAATTCATATACCCAATCAAAGCCACCTACTATTAATCTTTTCAAGTATAGCTCATTAGCAATACGCAAATACAATGGAATATCTAAAGCATTGTGATGGGTAATAAATGGGCGGGCAGCTGCGCCTCCCGGAATGCTTTGCAGCACAGGCGTATCTACTTCCAATGCTCCCTTTTGATTTAAAAACTCGCGGATGGAATTCATCAGTTTGGTTCGCTTTATAAATGTTTCGCGTACATTGGCATTTACCACCAAATCTACATAGCGTTGGCGGTAGCGCATTTCTGGATCGGAGAAGGCATCGAATACATTTCCTTGCTCATCGGTTTTTACCACGGGAAGTGGACGTAATGCCTTAGATAATAATGTAAACTCTGTTGCATGCACCGTGATTTCGCCCATTTTAGTAATAAAGGCATAGCCTTTTACGCCTATAAAATCGCCTAAGTCTAATAATTTGGCAAATAATGCATCATACAACGACTTGTCTTCATTTGGGCAAATATCATCTCGACGAACGTAGATTTGAATACGACCAGTACTGTCTTGCAGTTCTGCGAAAGTTGCTTTTCCAGCGGTACGTGTTGCCATTAAACGACCAGCAATACATATATCTTGGTAGTTTAAGCGATGTTTAGTACCATCTTCTGCTACTTCTTCTTTATAGTTTTCTTTTATTTCTTTTGTAGATGCATTTACGGGATATAATGCTGCCGGATACGGATCTACTCCTAAGGCTTTGATTTTCTCTAATTTTTCACGACGTACTTGTTCTTGTTCACTCAATTGTTGCATATCTTAATAAATTGAATGGCAAAGATACGGATTACTACTGAGTAGTATGGTGTAGTGTATAAGAAATTTATCAAAGCATTTCTTTAAATAATTCTTCAGACAGCATATTATAAGGAACCTGTACGGTTGTCCAACCTAATTTTTTAGGGACTATCAGATTCTCGGCTTTGTCATCAAAGAAAATAATTTCTTCTGGAGTAATGCCTTGCTGTTCCATCACAAATTCGTATATTTCATTATTGGGTTTTCGTATTCCTATTTCTTGAGAATAATATACTGTATGGAAATTATCTTGCAATATATCAGTCCCGAATGTATGCATCATATATTGCTGAAATGATTGCACGTGAATGGCATTGGTATTGCTTAATAATATTAATCGGTAGTTTTCCTTCAATCGTTTTATTAATTCTACTCTATGTTTAGGAATATCTTGTAAGATGGCATTCCAATGTTGTCTTACTTTTTGTTCAGTTTTATTTTCGGGAGTTGCTATTGCTTCCATTTTCGACAAAAAATCTGTAGTTGCAATTTTCCCTATTTCTAAATCTCTGAAATAACCCGATAGATGCAATTGCAATAGAAGTTCTTGCTCAAAGTTGGGCATTAAATCTTGATACAGCCAATCGTGTTCTGTTTTTAAATTAATGATGACTCCGCCAAAGTCAAAAACTAAAGTAGATTTATGTTTCATATTAATCGTTGGAAAATTATACAATCATTCCAGCTGCCACGGTTTCATTGGTAGTTTCATCTACTAATATAATGCTTCCTGTAATTCTATTTTTTCTGTAAGCATCAAAAAATAACGGTACAGTAGTGCGAATAGAAACACGACCAATATCATTTAAGCCAATTTCTACATTGTCTTCTATGCGTTGTAATGTGTTTATGTTGAGTTTGTATTTTGTTTCTTTAATAATGCACTTACACTCTTTGGAGGTGTGGCGCAAAATATATTTGCCACGTGGAATCATTTTTTGTTCATTCATCCAGCAAAGCATTACATCAAATTCTTGTTCTACTTGCGGCACGTTGTTTTCACGTACAATCATATCGCCGCGAGAGATATCTATTTCATCTTCGAGTGTAATAGTAACACTTTGTGGTGCAAATGCTTCTTGTAAGTCGCCATCCATTGTAACGATAGATTTTATTTTGGAAGAGAAACCACTTGGCAATGCTTTAACCTTATCGCCTACGCGAAACACACCGCTGGCAATTCTTCCGGCATATCCTCTAAAATCGTGGTATTCATTTTTCATTGGGCGCACCACATATTGTACAGGAAAACGTGCATCGATATGGTTTAAGTCGGAGCCGATGTGAATAGTTTCTAAAAGATACATCAAGGTAGGTCCTTGGTACCAACTCATGTTTTCGGAACGGTTGACGACATTATCTCCTTTCAGTGCAGATATAGGAAGAAAATGTACATCTTTAATGTCTAATTTTGAAGCAAATGCTTTATAATCGGCAACTGTTTTGTTGAATACTTTTTCGTCCCAATCTACTAAGTCCATCTTATTTATACATACAATAATATGTGGTATTTGCAATAAAGAAGCAATATAAGAATGGCGGTGTGTTTGTTCAATTATTCCTTTACGTGCATCTACTAATATAATTGCCAAATTAGCGGTAGAAGCACCTGTTACCATGTTGCGGGTATATTGTATATGACCCGGTGTATCGGCAATAATAAATTTTCTTTTTGGAGTAGAAAAATATCTATACGCTACATCAATAGTAATACCTTGTTCGCGTTCGGCACGTAAGCCATCAGTAAGTAAGGCTAAGTTTACATAATCTTCGCCCCGTTTTTGCGAAGCAGCTTCTATGGCATCTAATTGGTCTTGAAATATGGATTTGCTATCGTAAAGCAAACGCCCAATTAGGGTTGATTTTCCGTCATCTACGCTTCCTGCGGTTGTGAAACGCAATAGCTCCATATCTAGGTAAGCTTTGCTGTCGAAGTTGTCTATATCTTGCGTTGTTGTTGTCATTGTATATTTTGTTTTATTCGTAATTGCGAGGTACGAAGCAATCTGTTTTTCTTATCGTGGTTGCTTCGCTTTGTTCGCAATGACGGTGCTCATTATCAATTAAAAATATCCTGCTTTTTTTCTGTCTTCCATAGCGGCTTCACTGCGTTTATCGTCTGCACGGGTACCTCGTTCGGTGGTGCGTGAGGATGCGACTTCTTGTATAATATCTTCTACTGTAGCTGCTTCTGAAAATACGGCTCCGGTACAAGTAATATCACCGATAGTTCTAAAGCGAACCACTCGTTCTTCAGCTACTTCATGGGGTTTTTTCTGCATATACTCCGTATCTGCATACCACACGCCATCGCGTTCAAATACATTGCGTTTGTGAGAGAAATATAAACTTGGCATTTCTATTTTATCTTGATAAATATATTGCCAAACATCCATTTCTGTCCAGTTGGAAATTGGAAAAACACGAAAATGTTCGCCTAAGTGTTTTCGTCCATTAAAGATAGTCCAAAGCTCTGGGCGTTGGTTTTTGGGATCCCACTGCCCAAACTCATCGCGATGCGAGAAGAAGCGTTCTTTAGCGCGAGCTTTTTCTTCATCTCTACGGGCGCCGCCAATTGCGCAATCAAATTTATTTTTCTCAATCGCTTCGAGTAGTGGTACTGTTTGTAGGGCATTGCGTGATGCGGTATAGCCTTTTTCTTCACGTACTAAACCTTTGTTAATAGCTTCTTGTACGGATGCCACTATCAATCTAAGCCCATATTTCTCTACTAATTTATCTCTAAAGTCCAATGTTTCTTGGAAGTTGTGCCCGGTATCTACGTGCAATAAAGTAAACGGAATACTTGCTGGATAAAACGCTTTTAATGCTAAATGTAAAACGGTAATAGAGTCTTTGCCACCAGAGAATAAAAGGCATGGATTTTCAAATTGCGCCGCTACTTCACGCAGTATAAAAATGGATTCTGCTTCGAGTTCTTTGAGATGATTTAAGTGATAGTCGGTCATGAAATAATAATAAGTAGTGAGTAATGAGTAGAGAGATGTTCTACCCTATATTTTTTCTGTTTTTATTTTTGAAATAAAAAATTTATACATTGTTTCGATGCTTTGTTCTATTGTTTGTTCTGCTGTTTTAATTTCTAAGGCGGCTTCTGTTGGTGCCTCGAAGGGAGCATCTAAACCGGTGAAATTTTTTATTTCTCCGTTTAGTGCTTTTTGATACAATCCTTTTACATCTCGTTTGGCGCACTCCTCAAAACTGGCGTTGATAAATACTTCATAAAAATCTTGTTCGCCAATAATTTCTTTTGCTAAGTCACGAATGTCTTTTGTTGGGCTTACAAATGAATTTATGGTAATAATTCCAGTGTCTAAAAATAATTTATTTACCTCAGCGATACGTCGGATATTCTCTATTCTGTCGTTATTTGAGAAACTTAGATTTTTATTAATTCCTGTTCTTACATTATCGCCGTCTAATATTTTCACCAAAAAACCAGCTTCGTGTAATTTGCGTTCTAAGCCCTGTGCAATGGTGCTTTTGCCAGAACCAGACAGTCCCGTCATCCAAATACAAATTGCATTTTGTCCTAATAGTTTTTCTTTATCGCTTCGTTGTAGCAATTGATGAAAGATGGGATGAATATTTGAATTAGCTTCCGCCATTTATACAAAGGTATATATTTTTATTAAATTCTAATAGTATATCGACTTTGTAGAGTAATAATTTTATAAAATTAATTATTCTGCAATATTAGTTTGTTTGTTATAGGTCGATTTCTACTTGAGTGGCCAATAAATCTTCTATGTTTTCTCTTCGACGGATGAGTTTTGCTTGTCCGTTATTGATTAATACTTCTGCTGGTCTGTACCTTGAGTTGTAATTTGAAGCCATAGAATAGCCGTAAGCACCAGCATTATGAAGTGCTAAAATATCGCCTTCGTGTACTTCATTTAATTTTCTATCCCAGCCAAACGTATCTGTTTCACATATATATCCGACAACGGAATAAATGCGTTGTATTCCATTAGGGTTAGATATGTTAGTGATGTGGTGATAGGCATCGTACATCATTGGACGAATAAGGTGATTTTGCCCCGAATCAACGCCGGCAAACACGGTAGATGTTGTTTGTTTGATTACGTTGGTTCTGACGAACAAGTATCCGGACTCACTCACTAAAAATTTTCCGGGTTCAAATATGATGGTTAAATCTCTACCGTATTCTTTACAAAACTCATCAAATCTGGAGCCTAATTTTTTTCCTAAATCGTAAATATCAGTTTTATTGTTTTATTTTTTGATGGCTAACAAGTAACAAACAAACCATGC
>CAZXRF010000003.1:0-81168 GCA_964642875.1 uncultured Chitinophagales bacterium
TCAGCATCTTGCAGAAAAAACTGCATGCAGACGGAATCGAAATGCACGAAGATGTTACTCGCTTCATCGCTACCAACATCAAAACAAATGTGCGTGAACTGGAAGGCGTATTGACTTCTATTTTAGCGCAGGCCACCTTGAACAGGCAGGATATCACCCTGGAATTGGCTAAGAAAACCGTCATCAACTTTGTAAAACATGCCACGAAAGAGATTTCTTTAGACATGATACAAAAAACGGTATGCGATTTCTTCGAAGTGGCAGTAGAAAAATTGAAAGAGCCTACCCGTAAACGCCAGTTTGTGCAGGCACGACAATTATCCATGTATTTTGCAAAAGAATATACCAAGTCATCGTTGAAAGCGATCGGGCAGCAGTTCGGTGGTCGTGACCACAGCACGGTGATCCACTCCTGCCAGGCCGTCAGAAACCTGATCGACACGGATGAAGAATTCAGGGATTCGGTAGAAGAACTGAAAAAACGCATCGAATTGAGTTTATAAGCAGAAACCAACCTTATATAAAAATATGATCCTGCTTCGGCGGGATTTTTCATGCGTAAAAAAAGATTATCAATTTATTAAAGGATTTATTGCTGATAAATTTTGTCTTATATTTGCAAAGTTGGTTAAAAAACCTATCTTTGCCGTCCCAAAGTTCTTATAAAAGAGAATTGCAGGAGGTGAGGTGGGTGAGTGGCTTAAACCACCAGTTTGCTAAACTGACGTACGGGAAACTGTACCGAGGGTTCGAATCCCTCCCTCACCGCAGCAAACAATCAAACTATAATCGGGATGTAGTTCAGTCCGGTTAGAATGCCTGGTTTGGGACCAGGAGGTCGTTGGTTCGAATCCAGCCATCCCGACTAACCAAGAAAAGCCTCACAGCAATGTGAGGCTTTTTTATTGTATAAATAAAATCGTACTTATTGATTATCTCGAAATTTTGAAACAGCCAACTCTGCTTGTTGTAAAAATACTAAACAGTTCTGCTTTTTATTTTCAATCAAAAACTTCTGCTTATTCTTATCGTAATAGATTTTAATTTCACTAAATTCGAATTAAATAAATATCCAATGCATCTTCGTTCATTACCGCACCAAATAAAAGAATATTATAATCAAATGACAGCGTCATATTTGGAAAATTATGGTGATGTCATTCAAGCATTCAGGCCTTCGGATACAGAAAAATTATTAGATTATGTAGGTAGAAGTGCTGGTCTAAATTGGAAGTTGAAGGTATTAGATTTGGGCTGTGGGGTGGGTGGCCCTGCTATACATTTCGCAAAACGCTGGAATGTGCAAATCGATGCGGTAACAATCTCAGAGGTTCAGTTCAATGAAGCTCAAAAGAAAGTAGAGATTGCACAATTAGCTGAAAATATTTCATTGTATGTAGGAGATTACCATCATTTAGAAAATTTGATGATACTAGATAACTCTTATGATGTAGTATTGTTTTTAGAAAGTTTAGGGCACTCCAACGATGTTGCATTAGCAATTAAAAATGCATGTCAAAAATTAAAAGTAGGCGGCGTATTATATATAAAAGATTTTTACAAACGTGTAGTAAATAATGCGTCTGAGCAACAAAAAATTGACGCTGCAATTGACAATATAGATAAATATTATTGCTACAATACCTTGGCATTGGAGCAATTAAAAACCACTCTATTGCAAAATAATTTCACAATAGAATTTATCAAAACTTTTGACTTCGTCGATGATATTCAAGTTCGTAAGAAATTTGAACAAGCTAATAATATTGATATTTTCGAGGGAAAACCTGAATTTTATCCCGCAGATTGGTTGGAAATAAAATGTATCAAAAATATTAGTTAGAAAAATAAAATAATTTTCTTTTAATTGTTAATGCCCACTCATGGCATCTTGGTTTAGCTTGTAAGTTTTGGCAAAGAATATTAGCGGTATTGAAATAAAAACAAAGAGCGTTAAGTAATGAAATATATCGATATAACTTAAAATTGCTGCTTGTTTATCTATAGTATAATTAATATATGCCAATGCCTGTTGTGTGGCTTTATCTGCATCTGTAGTCATGGAAAGCATTCCATTTTTCAACATATTTACACGTTCATTAAATAATGGATTATCGGGTGTTACGTGCTCTAAAATTACTGCTCGGTGCTCTGCGCTCAAAGTTTCATTCAGAACCCCAATAACTGCTACACTTATAGAACCACCAATTTGCCGAACCATATTTGTAATTCCTGCGGCTTGCCCTACGTCAGCACCTTTTAATCCGCCTAAAGTAACGCCGGATAAGGGTACAAATAAGAATGCCATACCTAATCCTCTAATTAAAAGTGGCCAAAATAATGCATCTGCACCTGTAGTTGTAGTGAAAATAAATGATGACCAGAACACAAAAATACCCGTAATGGTAAAACCGAACGAAATCATAAATTTTGGAGGTGTACCTTTAGATAATAACATTCCGATAAAAGGCATCAGCATACCGCTTAATATTGCCCCAGGCATGAACATCTCGCCGGATAATTGAGGGGTGAAATTTAAGAAATGCTGCATATAAATCGGGTAAATAAATACGCTGCCAAACAAAATAAATCCTAAAATAAAATTCATTACAGTAGCAATAGCTACATTTCCCTTCAGTAATACCCGTAAATCTACAATCGGATGTTTTGCAGTTAACTCTCGAATGATAAAACCTATAATTCCGACAACCGCTAAAATAGTAAACGATAAAATATATCTCGATTCAAACCAATCATTACGCTCGCCTTGCTCCAAAATTAATTGTAATGAACCCACACCAACTATCAATAAAAATATACCCAACCAATCTACTTTATTGCTAATTCTTTTTTCATACGGATTGTCCCGAATATAAGTTAAAGTTAGAAATGTTGCTAAAACACCAATCGGAATATTAATAAAAAAGATAATCGGCCAATCATAATTATAAACTAAGTAACCCCCTAAATATGGCCCAATTGTAGGTCCAACTATGACGCCCATCCCAAACATCGCCATTGCCATACCTATTTTTTCCGGCGGATAAATTTCCTTTAAAATAGTTTGAGATGTAGCAAATAGTGCACCACCGCCAATGCCTTGTATAAATCTCCAGAATACTAAAACCCAAATTGAATTAGACATACCGCACATAAATGAAGCGAATGTAAATAAAGCTACAGAGCCTGCGAAATAATATTTTCTTCCAAAAACAGCGGATAGCCAACCGCTCATCGGCACTACTATTACGTTGGCTATGGCATAAGCTGCAATCACCCAACTTACTTCAGATATTGTTGCCCCTAAATTGCCCATTAATGTATTAGTGGCAATATTCACAATGGTAGTATCTATCAACTCTAATAAGGTACATAGCACTACCGTAATGGTTACAATGTACCGTCGTGCACCATATTCTATTAGGCTGTCAGTTTGTGCTTGTGTCATCTTAGGAAATTAGAAAGTAATCAATTATTTTACTTTTACAGCTACATTCACGTTCATACCGGCTCGTAATTCAAATGCATCATTTTTGTCATCGATTAAGGAAATACGCACCGGAATACGTTGAACCACTTTTACAAAGTTTCCAGTTGCATTATCTGCCGGTAATAATGAAAATTTTGAACCTGTTGCTGCTTGTATTGACTCTATTTTTCCTTTAAATGTTTTGTCGGGATAAGCATCTACTTTTACGGTTACATCTTGCCCTACTTTCATGCGCTCTACTTGTGTTTCTTTAAAGTTTGCTGTTATCCAAAGTTGCGAATCATCTACAATACTCATTAGTATTTGCCCTGGATTTACTAACTGCCCGGGTTGTACATTTTTCTTAGAGATAAATCCATCAGTTGGTGCAATGATATAGGCATACGATAATTGCAATTTTGCAAAATCAACATTTGCTTGCTGTTGTTGCATGCCTACTTCAGCTAAGTTTACTTGCGTGTTTATACCATTAGCTTGTGTATGCGATGCCGTAGATTGTTGCTGTGCCGCTTTTAATTGTGCTTGTGCTACTTGTACTTGTTTTTCTAATACGGCTACTTGTTTTTCTGCTGATTGCTTTTCTGCTAATGCTGCATCATATTGTGCTTGCGTAGCAGAAGTTTGGTTAAATAATTTTTCGTAACGTTTAAAATTCTCTGTTGTATTCCACACTCGAACTTTTGCTGCTTCTACATTCGCTTTTGCAGTTTCTATACCTGCTTGTGCCGTAATTACTGAGGTAGATACAGCATTTGCAGATGCATCAGCAGATTGCACATTGCTCTTTACCACATTTACATTTGCACCGGCGCTTTTTGCAGCAATTATAGCTTGCTCTAATTTTATTTTTAAATCTCTATCATCTAAAATTAGTAGAGTGTCTCCTTTGTGTACCCGTTGGTTGTCTTTAATATAAATTGTACTTACATAGCCTTGAACTCTTGGCGCAATAGGTACAATATTACATTCTATCTGTGAGTTCTCAGTATCTTCATTGTGTATTGCATACGTAATTTTGTGGTAGGCAAATACAAACGCTCCAATTAATATTACTATTCCGATAATAGGAATGAATATGTTTTTTTGGGTTTCTTTTTCAGTTTTATTTTTATTTTTCATCAGGATACTTTTCTTTTTTGAATGTGATTTATTTTTGTCTTTTACTGTTTAATTTATTTTCCCTAAACTTCTTTGTAATTTATATTGTGCAATGGCTGCATCTGCTTGCGCATTTAATAAGTTGGTTTGTGCTTGCAATAATAATTGGTCAGCTTCCAATACATCGCTTAATAATGCTACTTGCGAATCAAATCTATTGTCTAATATTCTTTTGTTTTCTTTTGCTTGTGCAATGGCTTTAATCGCTAAATCTATTTTTAGTTGGGCTACTTTTACAGCTTCAAAATTGGAATTTACTTCTATCGAAATTCCGTCTTTTATTTGTTCTGTTAGTTGTACTAATTGTGCTTTTTGATTTTTAGCTTCGCCTACTACAGCACGTGCAGTATAGAGCTGCATGATATTCCAGCTAAGGCTTACGCCTACATCCCAAGTCGCTTTAAATTTATCTTGCATCGGAAAAAAACGTTGGTTAGGGTTGCTATAAACACCATTTCCTATAGCACTAATTATTGGCATATATGCACTGCGAGCAGCCTTTATTGCAAAGTTTGCCCCCTTTGATCTAAATTGTTGTGCTTTTAGTTCAGCTCTATCTACCATAGAACTAGACACTAAAGCATCAACCGGTGTTGCACCTAATTCTATTGGGTCAGGGCTTTCTACTTCTATTTTTGTATCGGGTTTTAATCCCAAAAAAATACTCATGTTGTAGGATGTTATAGTTATCGCACTTTCTATATCTGCTTTGGTTACAAGTAGGTTTGTCTTTTGTAATTCAGCTCGCATTACATCATTATTTAGCATTAATCCAGCATTTTTAAATTTGATAATATCATCAACACGCACTTGGGTTTGTGCTATGTTGGAGTCTAATAAAATCTTTGCTTGCTGTAATTTATATAAGTTGTAATAGGCTTGTATAATATTTAATTTATTGTCTTGCAAATCTTTTTGCGTATCCATTCCTATAGCTAATTTTTGTTGGTCAATTGCCTTTACGGTATTCCAATTTCTCAATCCTTGAAAAATAGGTTGCTGTAATGAAACACGGTTGTTGTACTGGTTTGGAAAGTTAGTTTGTATGGCAAAACTTCCCATACCGGGAATGGATATTTCAAATGGCGGAATGTTATTGCTTAAACGGGCATAGCTAGAACTAACGCTTAACACAGGAAGCATTGCATTCTGGGCTTGGTTCTTTTTAAATTCCAATGCTTGTATTTTCAAACTGTCGAGTTGTAATTGCTTACTGTTTTTTACCGAAAGCTCCATGGCTTCTTTCAGTGTTAATCTTTTTATTTCTTGTGCGGATAAACTTGTTATCAATAATAAAAAGGTGATATAGCTACTTATTTTTTTCATATTTTTTTCGAATCTATTCCTAAATGATTACTTAAAAGCTCAATAATGTGTTTTCTTAAACGATTTTTATATTTTGTTTCAAATACGTTTTCATTCTCTGCAAGGTGTAACACTTTACAAGCCATTTTGCTAGAGTGTGTGTATGTTTTGATAATGGAAATAATCGTAAGTGCGGTTAATTCGACATCTACTTTTTTAAACTCTTTATTTTTTATTCCATTATGTATAATGTCGATAATTAAATGAAAATTGTTATGTACCTGAGTAATGATGATCTCTGTCATATTACTGCGTTGGTTCATAGATATTTCTCGAAAGATGATATTTTGTAAGTGTCTATTCTCAAATAATCGGACTATAAATAAATCTACTATGGCAAATAATTTTTCTTTATTGGTAGTATATTTTTCTAATTGACTAAGAATTGTATCTGAAACAATTAATTTTCTTTGGATAACGGCTTCGTATAATTTTTCTTTAGAGCCGAAATAATAGGATACCATAGCTATATTAATTTTTGCTGCTTTTGATATCTCACGTACACTTACTGCTTCAAAACCTTGCTCTGCAAACAAGTGCTCTGCGGCATCTAAGATAAATTCTCGTTTGTCTATATTCTTATTTTCTTCCATGATAACTAATTAAACGTTTGTTTAATTCGCCTGCAAATTTAATTAAACGATTGTTTAATTTGCAAGTTAAATTATGTTTAATTAGATTTTATTGATAAGAATCAATTTTAAAGACTTGTTGTAGCTTGTCTTGTTGTTCGTTCTTCTAAAAAAAATAGATAATTGAAATTGGTGAATAATAATCAGATTAATTTTCTCGTGTAATTTCTATGTGCGATTTTTGAGCAATTCGGATTGGCACATTTTCTACACGGCAATTTGTTTTTTCTAATCCAAAATCTTCTTCTGCTGGAAGGCTCACTGATTTTATCCAATTATAAGATTTTACGATAAACTGTTCTATTGGATTTAATTTATTATCTATAGAAACTTTAGAATTTAGAATTACATATTTAAAATCTGCTGGATAGCCATGTTTGCGCAGCGATGGGTAGTGGCTTAATAAATCTATTTCTCCACGTGCTTCCATATCTTCTACTATTTTAGTGAACATCACATGTACTTTATGTTCAATTTTAAACCCAAACTTTAATCGGATAAAGAAACATTTTCCGGGTATGACGGTTTCAACTGTGTAAGAAGCACCATAAGGTTCTCCAGTAATATCTACATGTACAAACCAATAAGTATCGGCACGTTTAGGCTTTTTTCGGAATATAGAATAAATGATATTTGAGTCGATATGTTTTTTGTCATTTGCATTACACATAAAAACTAAATTAGTAGCTTCTTTCGGAATAGAAGTGTCGTTTTGTAAATCAATGATATCATCTAAATAGTCTTTTATTTCTACAAATTCGATATGTTTATTGCGTAGTTTTTTCCCTTCTTTAAATAAATACATTAGTACAAAAATGACTGTTGCAATTAAGATGGCGAACCAACCACCATGCATAAATTTCTTTAAGTTGGCTGTCAGAAAAGTCAGTTCTATCCACATGAAAAATAATAAAAATGCCCAGATAAAATATTTGGGTCTGCGTTTTACATGCATATAATAGGCTAATAACATCGTCGTCATTATCATATTTAATGATATGGCTAAGCCATACGCCGCTTCCATTTTTCCGGATTCTCTAAAAATTAATACCACCGTTAAACAACCAAAGAACAAAAGCCAATTGATAAATGGAATGTACACTTGCCCTTGTACTATAGTTGGATATATTACCTTTTGATTGGGCCATAATTTCAATTTCATCGCTTCATTAACTAATGTAAAACACCCACTTATTAAAGCTTGTGAAGCAATAATCGTCGCCATTGTTGCTATAATAATTCCAATTTTTAAAAACCATGCAGGCATTACTGCATAAAATGGTGCTATTTCACTAAAATCCATGTTTTTATGACTAATAATGAATGCAGCTTGTCCAAAATAACAGAGTAATAAAGAAATTTTTACAAATGTCCAGCTTACATAAATATTTTCTTTTCCGCAATGTCCTAAATCGGAATATAGTGCCTCACCACCTGTTGTACACAAAAATACAGCACCTAAAAACCAAATACCGCCCGGGTAGTTTACCACCAAATTAATGGCATACATCGGATTCATTGCTCTAAATACGGTAGGATTTTTTACTATCTGTGAAATGCCGATAATCCCTATCATCGTAAACCAGATAAACATTATCGGGCCGAATGCATTTCCAATTTTATTCGTTCCAAACTGTTGTGCTAAAAATATACCTATTAAAATAGTAATTACAATCGGTACAGTTTCTATATGTGGGTATAAAATGTTTAATCCTTCTACCGCAGATGATATCGAAATTGGTGGTGTTATAAATCCGTCTGCCATTAAGGAGGCACAACCAATTAATGCTGGAATGATGGTCCACTTAGCTTTGTACCGCCTTACAATGGCATATAACGCAAAAATACCACCCTCTCCTTTATTGTCTGCATTTAATGCTAATATTACATATTTAAATGTAATGATGATAAGTAAAGTCCAAAATACGCAAGATACACCTCCTAATACCAAATCATCCGTAATGGGATGGTTTCCGCCGACAGCCATATTCATAATCGCTTTTAAAACGTAGATGGGTGAGGTACCAATGTCTCCATATATAATACCTAATGCTACCATTACACCTGCTGCGGAGAGTTTGTGTAAACCGTGATCTTGTTTTTCAGCCATTGTTGTTTTTTTATGCTTTAAAAATAAGCGGAGCAAATGTACTCTAAATTGTTATTACTCGGTAAAATTTACCAATAAAAGTTAGTAATAATTGGGGAGAAAAGTGCAATTTTGTGCGTATCACTCCAGTCGGAGTAAATCTTTTTATTTAGTTTTATATTTATATACATAAATTATTATGTATGTGTGTTTGTTCTGTAAAATTTTGAACCATGAGTAATAATAATATTAAATGTCCGAATTGCGGTACGTCTATTGATATCGATGCAGTGCTGAGCCACCAAGCGGAGGAGCGAATGTTGGAGAAAATGAAACAAAAAGAAATCGAACTGCAAATACGGGAACGAGAATTTGAGGATAAAAGAATTAAGGCTCAAGAAGAATATAAACAACGTCTAGAAGTCGACCGTCAAAAAATATCAAAAGAAGAAGCTGATAAAGCTACACAAAAAGCAAATGAAGCGTTTCAGTTGCAATTCAAAACCCAACAAGAAGAATTAGAAAATCGCAAACGTGAAAATACGATTTTGAAAGAAAAAGAATTGGCCTTTTTAAAACGCGAAGATACATTAAGAGAAAAGGAACAAGAGTTAGAACTGCAAGTACAACGCCAACTTAAAGCAGAGCGGGAGGCTATGGAACAAAGAATTTTCAAACAAGAACAAGATAAAAACGAACTCCGATTTAAAGAATACGAAAAGAAAATAGAGCAAACACAAAAAGCATTAGATGAAGCACAGCGAAAAGCAACACAAGGCAGCATGCAACTACAAGGCGAAGTACAAGAGTTGGCATTAGAAGCACTTTTAAAAGAAGCATTTCCATTTGATATGATTGAGGAAGTTGGAAAGGGCGTAAAGGGTGCTGATTGCATACAAACAGTACGAAATAATTTTGGGCAATTGTGTGGGAAAATTATTTATGAAAGCAAGCGCACACAAGCATTTTCTAATGATTGGATAGAAAAGCTAAAAGCAGATATGCGTGCTACCAATGCTGACATAGCAGTTATTGTAACGCAAACTATGCCGAAAGACATGGTGCAATTTGGAGAGAAAAATGGAATATGGATTTGTACTTACCCTGAGGTACGCGCATTAGCTCATGTGTTGAGAAGCCTTATATTGCGGGTGTTTTCAGTGAGTAAATCACAAGAAAACAAAGGAGACAAAATGCACTTGTTGTATGATTATTTCACCAATAATGAATTTGCAGAACAATGGAGAGCCGTACGTGAAGGTTTTCTTTCCATGAAACAATCCATAGATGCGGAGCGAACTGCAATGGAAAAATTATGGAAGGCTCGAGAAAAACAATTAGAGAAAATACTATTAAATGCTGCGCATATTTCAGGTTCAATAGAAGGAATAGCAGGTTTGGAAAATATAGACATGAAACTATTGGATGAGTAGTAAAACATGCTGTGATGCAATAATCTATAGTATAGAAAAAATTATTAAACATTATTTCAAAAATGATAACTCAAAATAGAATTCCGGTTTTTACTTCATTGCCAATTGAGTCACAGGAAAAAGTAAATACAAAAAATAATTATAACAAAAAAAGACTATTCAAACTTTCTCTCTATTCAGTTTTAATTGCCGTATGTATAAGTTTTATTGCTAAATTTCTTGTTCATCTAATTGACCTCATTACCAATATTTCATTTTATGGAAAATTTTCGATGCAACCAGCAAATCCTGCACATAATACCTATGGTTGGTGGGTCATTATTATACCTGTTATAGGAGGACTTATTATTGGATTAATGGCTTTGTTTGGCTCAAAAGCAATACGCGGACATGGCATTCCAGAGGCGATGGAACAGATTCTTACCAATGAAAGTAAAATAAGACCCTCCATCACATTTCTAAAACCATTATCAGCTGCAATATCAATAGGAACTGGTGGACCGTATGGAGCAGAAGGCCCGATAATTGCTACTGGTGGTGCATTAGGTTCTACCTTAGGGCAGATTTTAAATATAACTCCAAACGAACGAAAAATATTATTAACCTGTGGTGCAACGGCTGGTATGTCTGCTATTTTCGGAAGCCCTGTTGCTGGTATATTTTTAGCAATAGAATTGCTACTATTCGAGTATTCGGCACGTTCATTTATTCCGGTGGCATTAGCTTGCATTACAGGTGCTGCCGGTCATCATTTTTTATTTGAAGAAGGCGTAGTTTTTCCAATCAAAGAGGTATTACCAATAGCAACAAATTATGCACTAACGTATTATAGTGCAATGGGAATTGCAATGGGTTTTATTGCTGTAGCTGTAACAAAAATAGTATATGGTATTGAAGATTTATTCGAAAAATTACCGATACATTGGGCATGGTGGCCGGCCATAGGTGCTATTGCAGTTGGCGTAGTAGGTTATTACGAACCAAGAACATTAGGAGTTGGATATTATAATATAACAGATATTTTATCAGGTACTATGCCTTTAATGCTGGTAACTTCACTTTGTATTTTAAAATTTACATCGTGGTCAATTTCATTGGGAAGTGGTACATCCGGTGGTACACTTGCACCATTGCTTACCATTGGCGGTGCATTAGGGTTACTTATGGGTGCATTAGGTGAAAAACTATTCCCAAATGCTGGAATATCCATTCAGATGTCGGCATTAGTGGCAATGTCAGCAATGTTTGCAGGTGCTTCGAGAGCGTTTTTAACTTCTATCGTATTTGCGCTAGAAACGACCGGACAAGTGAATGCATTATTGCCATTATTAGCCACATGTACATCAGCCTATTTTGTATCTTATTTTTTAATGGATAATACAATTATGACTGAAAAAATTGCTCGAAGAGGTGTAAATACACCCGATTATTACGGCCCTGATTTATTAGAAAATGTAAAGGCTAAAGAGGTAGCAACAGAAGGTTTAATTATTAGTAGTAAAATAACTGTAAGAGAAATTAGAAATTGGCTGGAGCACGAAACAGACATGCATGCTAATTATTTTATTATTGCTGATGAAGAAAATAAATACGCAGGACTATTAAGCTCAGCAACATTGTTTAATTCTCTATATAGTGAAGAAACCGAGGTCTGCGATTTAATAAAACGTAAAGATATTTTTGCTCACCCAGATGATTCTTTGAAATCTGTAGTTGAAATGATGGTAAATGAGAATGTTGACTTATTACCCATCATTGCAAATAATGAAATTATGGGTGTTTTATCGCACACACAAATTTTGGCTGTTTTGAAAAATGGAATTGATGAAGACATAAAAAAAACTACACATATTTCTCTAAATAGACAGCGATTAAAAATCTTAGTTCGAGGACAGAAATTGATGTCTTTTATAAATAGAAAGAAAAAATAGTTGACTTCTTTTTATTGTCCTTTTATGTTATCTGCATATTAATCTTATGTTCAGATTTGCAACTATGACATTTGTCATTGTGCAATGCAATACTATACTATATTTTTACCTTGTGAAATACTCCGTAATATTCCTCGTTTCGATAATGCTCTTCATACGACCATTGGTGCCAGTGGTGGACTATATCGTAAATTATGATTATATAAAGTCGGTGCTATGTATAAATAAATTTAATCCCGAAAAAAAATGTAATGGAAAATGTCATTTGAAAAAAGAATTAGAGGATGTTTTCAACGACAAGAAAAATGATAAAGCACCCCTAAAATCTTCCGTTAGCGAAGAGGTGACAGCACTGTTTTATCAAAAAATAATTAACTACTCTTTTGGCAGTAATAAATCAATCACGTCGTATAAAGTAATACCTTATTACACTGAAAACTATTCCTACAATCTTATCAAGGAATACTTTCACCCGCCCTGCTCTCAGATATAAACAATAAAATCAATTTATCAGCGTCTTTTCTCTCTGTAGAGAAAACACTGTATTTGTTTGAAAATTTATATCACCTATTATTTTAATATCATGAAAAAAATATCTCTTATAGCCATAGCTATATTCTCCATTACATTTATTTCTTGTAATAAAGAAAAAACTGCAACACCAAATGAAACAGATGGTTTGAAATTATTAAAAGTAATTTCTAACGATACAAACAGTGTAGAATTATATACCCGAACCGGAAATTTATTAGTAGGATACAACGATATTTACTTACGTATAAAAAACAAAAATACCGGAGTTTATAAAACAGACGCAACAATAAATTGGATGCCGATAATGCATATGACCTCTATGACGCATAGTGCGCCAAAATCTTCTATTTCTAAGGTAGCCGGAATGCAAACATTGTACAAAGGATACATCGTATTTCAAATGCCAGAAAATCTTTCCGAAAGATGGACTTTGTCTTTAGCTGTGCAATCCGGAGGAATTACTTCGGGTATGATGGATACTATTCCTGTAAATAATTCTGACAAAAAACGGGTAGTGGTATTCACCGGTGCAGATGCACAAAAATATATATTAGCTTACACAACGCCAGCTACTCCTACTGTTGCTGTGAATGATTTTACCGTTTGTTTATTTAAAAAGGAAACAATGATGATGTTTCCCCCAGTTACAGATGCAATAATATTATTTGATCCACGTATGACAAGTATGGGAAATCATTCCAGCCCAAATAATGTACAGCCAGTATTTAGCACAACCGATAATTTATATCACGGAAAATTATCTTTAACCATGACTGGATATTGGAAACTGAATTTTATAGTAAAAGATGCAACTAGTACTGTGCTGAAAGGCGAAGAGGTAACTACAAGTAATGAAAGTAGCAGCCTTTACTTAGAATTAGAATTTTAAAATCATTAAAATAACAGAAGGTATCTATTCAAAAAATACCTTCTGTTATTATTATCTATTCAATTTTTACACCTATTGATATTAAAAAATTCATCTGTACTAAAATCTATCGAAATGAAATTTAGATTTATAATTATGCTTTTACTTTCTTTATATACACAAAGAAATGCATTTGCTCAAGATACATTGTTAGAACCGATAAGCTCTATAAAATTAGATGAAATTGTTGTCACCAGCCGGCCATTGATAAATTACACCAAACAATCCAAACCACTTTCTTCTATCGATGAATATTTAAATAAAACAATGAACCTTGCTTTGATTAGAAGAGGTAGTTATGCGTGGGAACCGATGATGAATAACATGACCAACGAGCGTTTGCAAATCACCATTGACGGGATGCATATTTTTGGTGCTTGTACTGACAAAATGGATCCGATTACATCGTATGTTGATGTTTCCAATCTATCAGATGTGAAAGTAAGTTCAGGGCAAGAAGGCACGGCTTATGGCCCAACGATCGGCGGTTCTATTGACTTGATGCGAAAAAAACATGAGTTCTGTTTTCCTGGCTGGTCAGGCTCCGTTAACTTGGGATATGAGTCAAACGGTAATTTGTTTACAGCAGCAACGCGTGTAAAATACGCCCACGAAAAGTTTTTTGCCGATGTAGATTTTACGTATAGAGATGCCGGAAATTACAAAGCCGGAAAAAGAACAGAAGTACCCTTTTCTCAATTTACAAAATACAATGCATCTATTTCTTTAGGAGCAAAATTAAATGCAAAAAATGAACTTCGTGGTTCTTTTATTTTTGATGATGCCATAAATGTCGGCTATCCTGCATTGCCGATGGATGTTGCTTTTGCACGTGCTTACATAGCCTCTTTAGAACACACTGTAGAAAATGTAAATCCATTTATAGAAGAATGGACAACTCGAATTTATTACAATACTATTCACCATCAAATGGACGACACCAAACGCCCCGTAGTGCCGATACACATGGATATGCCCGGCTGGAGTACTACGTATGGAATTTATTCGCGTATGAAAGCAGCACGCAAAAAACATGAATTGGCGTTAAATATAAATGCTTACGTAAATAAAGCAAAAGCAGAAATGACCATGTATCCAAAGGATACCACAGAAAAACCGATGTTTATGTACACATGGCCCGATGTGCAAACGATATATGCGGGAGCGAATGTTTCAGACAAATATACTATCAATAAACAGCATAGTATTCGTTTTTCTGCGGCTGCCGGTTTGCATCGTAATTATGTGGCAAGTGCTTTTGGATTAAACAGTTTGCGTATATTTTATCCTGAATTAAAGGCAGCAAAAAACAGAGGTATTTTTAGTGTGCAAGCAGGATATGGGTATGCAAAAAAGAATTGGTCGTTTAGCGCAGGAATAGCATTCGGTGAGCGTGCGCCAACGGTTTCGGAAGCGTACGGTTTTTATTTATTCAATAGTGCTGATGGGTATGATTACATTGGAAACCCTTATTTGAAAAATGAAAAATCGCTGGAAATAAATACAACATTAACTTATAAAATACCGAAAGTAAAATGGCATTTGGGTTTAAATTATTTCCATATTTTAGATTATATCATTGGCGTACCTAATACAGCTTTTATCCCGATGACGATGGGAGCAAAAGGAATAAAAGAATATCATTCTTTAAAAGCAGTAAACATGGTGAGTACAGAGTGTGGGGTGAATTATCGCCCGCATCCTTCGTGGAAAGTAAATATGGTGGTGAGTTATAATTTTGGCAGAGATTTGCTACAACAAAATTTGCCGCTGATACGTCCGTTTAGTTTCCGAACTGGATTGGCATATACTATTAAAGGATTGGAGATGGAGGTAGATGTGGAAGGCGCTACCAAGCAATATGCTTATAGTGCAGTATATGCTGAGCGACCCTCGCCGGCGTATGCAGTTATAAATTTTTCAGCAGGATATATAGTGCCGATTCAGCAGCATAGTTTATATTTAAAAATTGGCGTGGAAAACATTGCAGATACATATTATTCTACCTATTCCGATTGGAATAAGATTCCAAGAAAAGGGAGGAATTTTTATGTGAATTTGTCGTTTATGTTTAACAATAAAAAACAAAGTGAATAATATAAAAGATTGATTTTGTAAGCGTATTATAGAGAATAAAATCTTTATTTTACTGCATCAAAGGTTCGTTGATTGTCGGACGATCAGCTACTTTCTGGCGGAAGAGAGACAAGCATGTTAGGTAGGTAGGATAAGTTTTCATTTTCGGATTTACTTTTTTAAATAACTTTCATAATTCTTTTTTTGAAAATGTAGCTTTTTTTTTCTTTAATAAATATTCACTTAATTGAAATTTCACAAACTGTAAAGTTGAAAACAAATTAGTCTTTTTGAAAGCTGCTTTATATATTTTTTGTTCTAATTTTTTTGATGATGATAGTATGCTATTGAAATTGGATTTCTTAAGTCGTCGAAAACGATAGGGTTGTAACCAACAAGCCCGTATATACTATCCTCCTCGAATTTAGAATTATAGAAATCATTATTTAGTGATGAACCAATTACTTTAGACTCTCTTACACTATTAGCATTTATTTGCAAATGGACAATGCCCGGTTCTATCCAAAATATACACAACTTTCCTGTGTCTTCATTTTGGATATAAAAGCAAGGTAATGGTTCTTGGATTTCTACTTGAAATGTATCCGTTTTTTTGTATTCCTTCGCATATAAGTGTGCTTTGACTCATGATATAAAATTCATTTTTAATATCAGCATTAGTTGTATTAATAATGATAGAGCATTTCTCGTTAGCAAAGGTGGCGCTTGACCATAAAATAAATAGTAGAATTGGAAATGTTTTTTTTACAGTCTGAGATGAAGTTTAAATTTGTTTTTAAAAATATTAATTACAACAAGCTGCATTATATTTTATACATTGGTCATTACTACTGGATTGTAGGATGGATTTCTAGCGTTCCAATAACTTGACCAGCATTTACATGCTTGAAACGATGTTGATATACCTTCTTTTATTATTTTCAAATTTTGTCTCAACTATTACATTTCCATCATAATCATAAACACCTATATTTTTACTGTCGAATAAAATTTCATAAAAATCAAGAAGAATATCTTTCTTCATTGACATAAAAATATTTAAATTACCATTTATCCCAACCAACTTACTGTACTCCAATTTTAGACCTTCAATAAAGGCTTTCTTTTCATAGTGTTCTAATGCCTTAAATGAAAGTATCCTTTTTGTATATACATTTGTGTCGTTTATTGTATTTGTATTTTATACATTTAATAGTTGAACTTAGTGAAACATTTTATTAAATTAAAAAGGATTTTAATTATTTTATCCAAACGACATTGTAAACATCTTTGTAATAGCCAATTTTTATTTGAGAATAGTCTATCCAATCGCTGCCCACTGTTCCTTTGCGTAAATTATTTAATGTATTGAATCCGTTGATAGCCACTTTTACACGCTGTGCCGCATTGGATAAATCATTTACATTGTTTGGAATTACAATGGTGTAGCCTTTTCCAGTTTCTCTGTCTTTGTTGGTACCCACAAAAATATTTCCAAAAAATACAAACTTATGCCCAGTGAGTTGTATCATTAATTTATCGATATCTGCAAATTGTTTCATCAGCGGTTTATCCCACATAGGTTGTAAAATATATACTTGTTCATGCGCACCAAATTGTATGGCGGCAGCCGTTTGAATATCTTGATACAATGCACAATTGCCGACGTGTAAGGCATTTTCGGCTTGTTCTTGTAATCTAAAACCTTCTTTGGCTTCATTGGTCATCCATGTTTCATTTTTTATTTTAGCTGCGCCTACTTTTTTATTTAAAATTCCAAAAGAACCAATATCTGTAAGTACATCAATTTGTCCGTCTATTAAAATCTGAGCAGATTGTAACATGGTAGTTGTCAAATCGGTAGCTCCAAATGGAATATTAATATTGTTATCGATTAAAACTTGTCGCAACATAAGTGCTTGCACCAAGCCGGAGCGTACTTCGTTGGCAGCAAATATGCCAAGCTGCGTCCACATAAATTCAGGGTATTTTCGCTCTAGTGCATCGTAACTCATCAATACAAAAGCATTTCGGGCTAGTATTATTTTTCCTGTCGAGCCATTGTAAAATATAGTTGCTTTTTGGGTAACCAATGCAGCGTGTGCCAAGAAGTTGTCTTTGATTTGGTTGTAGGTATGTTGGATGGAAACAGTTGTATCTACCGTGGCTGATAGTACATCAATATCATTTGCTATTGTTCGTATTTCATTGAAAAACTGACGTTCTTTCCAAGATATTTCTGTAGTATCTTGTAGTAAATATTTCATTTCATTTAATACGCTTATTTTATGCTCTATATTGGTGCAAGATTCTATTTTGTGCTCTTTCTTACATCCAACAATAGAAAATATAAGTGCAAGTAGGTATGTTTTTTTCATCATTTTAAAATAAGTAAATGCAACAATATTACGTAATTTTTAAGCTAATTGCAAATGACTAAAAGGTTAGTAATATTCCAAATTATATTTTACTATTTTAAAAATTACTTTTATATCTTTATGCCATGTTATACACTGCCGAAATACATGTAATGCCGTTGAAAGAATTGCTAGATCCACAAGGAAAAGCAGTAGAGCAAGGATTGCACAACTTAGGATTTCAATGCTCTAACGTACGCATAGGAAGAAATATTACGCTGAAAATAGAAGCGGATACTAAAGATGCTGCAATTGTAATTGTGGAGGAAGCCTGCAAAAAACTTCTTCATAATCCGGTGATGGAATATTATGAGTTTACGGTAAGTGAATAATTTATTTCACTAAAAAGATTTTAGTTTTTAAAACTGAATTTAATCCGCAATTCATTACACCTGTTTTTAGAATCCTAATGCTATACAATTTGGTATTGTCTAAATTAATATTTAGGCTTAAACTTATCTCATCATTATCATTATACTTTGTCTTGTTTTCATTTGCTGGTTTATATAATAATCAGGTGTGAATAGAAACATGCCATTGGGTTGATGTAATGATTTCCATGGTGCTGGTGGTAGGATGAAGTCTTTATCATATTCGCTACCGGGCGTAGCTTCTTGTGTAAACAATGTTATACCTGGTGCAGCTATTTTCCATTCAAACTCATCGTGTTCTTTAAAATGACCTTTGCAATAAAATTTCAATTCATCGTTTTCAATTTTTAATTTACCGGAAATTAAATTAAAAGAAGCACTCGGAGCATCAGCAGCTTTTAATTCAACTGTTTGTATGTCATTGCAGGATGTTGCCGGTTCATAGAAAGATTCCGTGTTACTTCCTTGTCCTTCATCTTTTAAAGATAAATCATCATTCACTAAAATATGGTCAGCAAAAGAATAATGATAATTGTAACTCATCAAAGAAGAACCGCCATTACATAAAGAAATTTCATCATTCATAAATGTTACCGTAACATGTTTTGGTACTACATATATTGTAAATTTACAAACTTTGTTTGGTTGGTAGCTGCTTCTCATTTCCACATCTAAAGCAATTTCTTCTGGCACATTTACCGGTGCCGCATATTTAAAAGATACTATGGTTTTTATTGTTTCAGTTCTAAATTTATAACTTGTTGGAATGATATATACAGTTCCATACACAGAATTATTCGTTACCTCAACATGATTTTTTCTGGTAAATACTTTTATGTCATCTACTACATGTTCTTTTAAATATTCAGCACTATCACGTACACCAGAAAAAGAAAATAATGAATTCGGAGTGATGAAAATCATTTCATTGTTAATGAAGACAACATTGTTTTTCCGCAAATTGGTGGTGAACTTGAACCATGCATTTTCACCATAGTTAGCAGCTTGTAATACGGAAAATGAAATAATATTTATACTAATTAATGCAATAATTTTAAATTGTTTTTTCATGCTTTTTTGATTTGACAAATGAATTATTTTAATTCGCTTATCCATTGCGTGGCTGCTGCTTTTGCAATAGTAGCGTTACTTTTTCCAGCTCGATAGACCATTTTCCATCTGTTATCTTTTGCTTCGTATTCTTTATTTGCAAATTGCCGTCCATTCAAAGTTGCATTAAAATCTACACTATTTATTATTGCAATAGAATTGGTAAGTGCCGTTTTTATATTTGCTTTTGCATCAGCATGTAATAAATACGTAGTTAAATCTTTTGCCTGTTTTTGATAACTTTTTAGCAAAAGTTCTTTTTCGTGTTGGAAATTCTCCTCTATTTCTTTTTGTCTTTTCACTCCAGCGTCTCCACCAAATTCGTTATCTATTGCTTCTAGGTTGGTGCTTTTTGCTTGTTCGTTAGCTTCTTTTGCCTGTTTCAACATTTGCTGTATTTGTGCTGCACTCATGCCGCTTTGTGCGGCTAATTGTGGGTTATTTGCCAGCATTTGCATTGCAGCATCTATTCCATTATTCGTGGCAGTTGAATTTTTTATCGCAGATTTTTCTAAAGCTTCTTTAGTCGTAGATTTTTTTCCTACAGCATAAGCCGTTTCCAGTCCTTTTAAATCTACTTGATATTGTTTCCAAAGTTTTATTGTATCGCTGTAAAATGGAATAGGTTTTTGCTTTTCTAATTCTGCAATAAAAGCTTGCTTAAATGCATCGCTATTGTAATATTGTTTTACATATTTAACGAGTTCATTCGCTGTTTCAGTTTTATCTAATCCATTTTTTAGATATGTTCTTAATAAAACAACGTTTGATGTTTCTGTTTTATAAAAATCAAAAATTGAAGAAGTATTTGGTTCACGCCCGTAAAGAGCAATATTTACAAGTTGTTTTTGTATATCTTTTTCGGCTAAACCAGTTTGTGTAAAAACAGTTTCAGCTATGGTAAATGCTGAGCCAATAATAAATGCAAAAGTTGATACTAATATAATTTTTTTCGTTTTCATGCGTTTTAAATTTTTATTTTAAAATAGTTTTATTGTTTTACAAATTCTACACGTCTGTTGTTTGCTTTGCCATTGTCCGTACTGTTATCAGCAATTGGTTTTGTTTTACCATATCCTTTTGTTGTTAATCGTGAAGCGTCAATATCCATTGCAACTAATTGTGCTTTTACGGCATCTGCACGTTGCTGCGAAAGTTTCAAATTATAAGCAGCATCACCATCGCTATCGGTATGCCCGCCAATTTCAAATTTTAATTCAGGATGTTGATTCATCATGATCACTATACGATTCAATTCCCCCATACTTTCAGGTTTTATTGTTGCTTTGTTGAAATCAAAATTTATTCCTCGTGCAATAAACTTTGCATCAACATTAGAAGTAAGTTGCTTATATGGATCTTTTAGTCCTGTAGCAATTCTGACATTTTTAACGAAGAACTGCCATCCGTTTTCTTCTTTAGAAGGGCCTTCGCAATATAAATAGAGTGAGGCAGGCTGTCCGTCTTTTGATATATTTAATACACGCTGACTATTTAAATAAACTTTCATGGTTGTTTCAGTTACAGCAATCGAAACATGAACCCATTTATCTTTTAATTCATTATTTTCAGGGTCACTTACCTTGTATTTACCTTTTGATCCATTAAAAGATAAATCACCGGACATGTATATTTGTAAATCATTTGGTCTAAAATCGCCTAAGGCTTCAGTATTGTCTATATCTTCTGAGTGAAAAACAACGGTACAACCACCGCTGCTGCTTTCCGTTAAATCAACCCCTGAATTACTTCTGAATAAATAATCAAATTCTACAGTAAACCGTGAAGGTAAGTAGCCGTATTTTTTCATGCGAGGATACATACCTGTATAAAATCCATCCAAAAAGCCGACTACATTTTCATTGTTGATTTGTGTAATTTCAACGTTGCCTGTCGTTACTTTCCATTTGGATGGTATTTCATCTGTAGATTCATTTACAAAATTATCTTCAAAAATAACGCTATCACCAGGAACAAAGTCAAATTTTGCATATACTTTTAGATTTGCAGGTTGTTTGGAGTTGCTTGTATTGGTATTATTTTCACTTTTTACTGGCGTTGTAGTGTTCGCATCTGCAGAAGTAGTTTTACTATTGGCGGAAGAAGATTTACTATTTTGCGTTCCATTTACTGCTGCATCTTTACTTTTGTTATAAGCCTTGTCTGCGGCATTATCCACTTCGTTTTCAATTTTATTTTGTGCTTTGTTACTTAAGCCATCCGCAATTCGATCGCCCAAAGTACCCCATTGTGCATACATGTTTAAAGTTGACAGCGATAGCATCATCACTATCAGATAGCATGGTTTTTTCATAGATTTCTTTTTTAGCTTTTTGTAATTCAAAATTAAGAGTATATTCAATTCTATTTTCGGACAAAATCGACTTTTACTTACGTTGTATGCTTAAAGAACTTATAGAAATTTTATCAGAAACAGAAAAGACATCCTTGCTTGCTAAGGTTGCCACTAATTCTACATTACCCAATAAAATTTTATCGATATTGCTGGAAAATACCCAACAAACGCAACAACAGATTGAAAAGAAATTAAAAATAAATGCAAACAGTTATTTTAAAAATGTAACGCTGGCTAAAGAGATTATTTTTGAAGTTATTAAAACAGAAAATTCTACTTCGTATGATGATATTTTTCTGGTGCGCACTTTAATTTTTAGAGGATTACATACGCAAGCCAACAAACTTATTCTAAAATTAGAAGAGAAATATTTGTACGAAAAGTGGTATGGATTATTAGATGTACTGTATCACGAAAGTTTTAGAATGGCATATAATAGTTGCGATGTAAAAGAATTAGAAAAACTAAATACCAAAGTAAAAATCAATCTTGAAAAATATCACCAATATACTTTGTTGGATAAACAATTGTTGTTAGACATGGCTAAATGTGAAAAGCGAGAGGTGAAACCAAATGAAATAACTTCTTATCTAAAACATTTGGAAAAACTTTATAAAGATTGCCATAAATTTGAACACCATGTTTTGGAATTTAATGCATTGCATTGTTTGTATGAAGTGCATGTAAATTATACCAATGACTACAAAAGAGTATTGGAGACAATATCGAAAATGGAGCTGTTGATAGCTGCAAATAAAGAGAAAATGAATGAAAGGATTTATGCTAATATGCTCACTCATATTACTTTTCCTTATTGTATTTATGAGATTGAAGAAAACCCAGAAAAATATTTTGTCTATTTGTTGGATAGCTTCAAAAATATAAACCACCATTTTATAATTTCTGAAATATTATTGCATTTTGTTATTTACTATTTCACTCAGCGAAACTATGATAAAATGGCTGAAATTTGTGACTGTATAAAAGAATACTCTTCAGAAAAATCAAATCAATACAAAGAGTCGTTTTCCGCAGTATTACGGGCATTTTCTCAGAATAATCATAAAGATTTTCATACGCAAAAAAATAGATTTTATAATACTGAAAATAGTAGAGATTCCTTACAGTGTGATTTGATGATAAGATATTTGGAGATACTATTGTTGATAAAAAATGAAGATGTAGAAACAGGATTAGATAAAATAGATGCAACGGAGAAATTTTTAAAAAGGAATTTTTCTACCGCAAGAATAAATGAAGACAAAGAATTAATTCAATTTTTTAGAAAGAAAATAAAAAACAAAACTAACGGTCAGCTGCCCAAGCAAGTTTTCCGATTTAATAATTATTTGCTGAATGAATTATTAGAGCATAAGTAAATCTATTTTTTGGGGAATGCAGTATTGTTCTTTACTTTTTAGTTGATTAAAAAAATGAATGATTAATCAGCACTAAAATTTCACCTTTCCTGCGTCTATTTGTTTTTTTAATTCTGCGGTTAGAGGAATATATTTTTTATGCTGCAATACATATATGGTTTCCTCCTTGAAATTAATATTGTATCCTTCTGTTTTTAAAGCATGTTTTTGATGTTTAAAAGTATTGGTGGTTTGTGTTTCTTTGCCAATTCTTAAAAACAAGGGGATGGCATACGGTGGTAATTCTTTACTTAAAAAAGTATAGAATTTTTCTATGTCTAATTGCTTCAAATTATCTTCCAAAATCAACAATGCCATGCCTGCTCTTCCACTGTTTTCTGGAACTAATACACCATATACTACGCTTTCCAAAATTCCTTGAAATTGGTTGATAATACCTTCTACTTCTAAAGTAGATACATTCTCGCCTTTCCATCTAAATGTGTCGCCAAGCCTATCTACAAACTGCGTATGCCCGAAGCCCATGTCACGGACTAAATCGTTGGTGTTAAAATAGGCATCTCCCTTTTTTAATACGTTTCTGAAAATTGAGCCTTCCGTTTTTCCTTTTTCGGTGTAGCCGTCAAATGGGTATCTGTCATTAATTTCACCGAGCAATAATCCAGTTCCTTTTGCCGGTACTTCTTTCATAAAACCATGTTTGTTGCGTACCGGCTCGCCCTTTTCCAAATCGTATTCTACAATGGCGTAATTGGTAATGGAAAATCCCATTGTACCATCTAGATTAAATACATTGAAAAAAGCAATATTCCCTTCGCTGGAAGCATAAAATTCAGCTACTTGTTCTATCCCAAATCTTGCTTTAAAATTTACCCAAATATCTGGACGAAGTCCATTGCCAATCATTTTTTTTAACGTACTTTTTTTCTCTAAGGTCTGCTCCGGTGCATTTAGCAAATACTTGCACATTTCGCCTACATATCCAAATGCAGTAGCTTGGTAAAATGCAATGTCTTTCCAAAATTCTGAAACACTAAATTTGTTTTTTATTACCATTGATGCACCACCTGCAACTACTGACGACCAACAGACAATCATAGCTGTAGCATGAAAAAAAGGAAGTGGTACATACAAAATATCTTGGGATGTTAAGCGAAATGAAGTTAGCCCAAATGCGCTATATCCCTTTATCCATCTGCCATGCGAAATAATAGAGGCTTTGGGTAATCCTGTTGTTCCAGAAGTATAAATATATAAAAATGCATCTTTGGAGTGTATGCGCTCTTTTATTTTTGGTTCAGCTGCTGAAAACGTTTCACTGAAAATATCAAATGTTTTTATGCCTGTTTTTATAGGTGTTTTTATGCCCAAATGTGTTACCCATCCAATGTTTTTTGTAGCAATTTCTAATTCCGATTTTATCTGTAAAAAGGGCTCGGAAAATTCTGTTCCGATGAGTATCATTTTTGGTTTTACCAACTTAAAACTATGTACTAAAGTTTGTTGGCGTTGTGCTGTATTTATTAATGCCGCAATACTACCTATTTTTGCCATTGCCATTGATACCGCCAATATCTCAGGACGGTTTTCTAACATTACAGCTATTACATATCCTTTTTTTATGCCTAAAGAAATAAAATGATTGGCCAATCTATTTACCCATTCATTAAAATCTTGATAGGTATAAGTGGTACGATGATAAAATATACATGGACGATCCGGATATTTATGGACAGTTTTGTTAAAGATTTCACCAATAGAAATTTCTGTATTTGGATTTACTGTGTAGTTGTAATATAATGCAGTTAAAATTTTTGGTAAATCTTTTGTAATACCGGGAAGTTTAAATAATAGTTCTGGTAAATTAATATTCTTTTTTCGGTAGTCGTCCATGTATATATTTTCTATTTTAATTCTGAAGAAGATTTGTTGAGCAATCTTCGTGCAATAATAAGTTGTTGAATTTGTTGTGTACCTTCAAATATATCGAGTATTTTTGAATCTCTTGCCCATTTTTCTATTAACTCTTTGTAAGAATATCCTAACGAACTTCCCAATTCTACGCATTTTAATGTAATTTGATTGGTAATGCGTGCAGCCTTAGCTTTGCAAATGGAAGCATCTAAAGAATTTGGCATACGATTATCTGCCATCCAAGCTGCTTTTATTGTCAGCAAACGTGCTGCTTCATGCTCCGCTTCCATTCTGTATATTTCAGCTTCTACGGCTTTTACATTATTTATAGGAGTTTGATAATCTAAACTGATTTTATTATCTAAAATTTCCTTAGTTCTTTCGAGTGTAGCTTCGGCTACACCATTTGCCATCGACGCAACAAAAGGGCGGGTATTGTCAAACGTTTCCATTACGCCACCAAATCCTTTTTTCACATCAATATCTGGAGTGCCTAATAAATTTTCGGCCGGTACTTTACAGTCTGTAAATACAATAGCAGCAGTGTCAGAGGCTTTGATGCCTAATTTTTTTTCTAATCTTGCTACTTCCATACCCGGCGTTCCCTTTTCTACTACGAAAGATTTTATGGCTGCTTTTCCGATACTTTTATCTAATGTAGCCCACACCACAACGGCATTGCAACGCTCGCCGGCGGTAACAAATATTTTTTCTCCATTTAAAATGTAATGATCACCTTCTTTGCGGGCAGTAGTAGTAATAGCTGAAGAATCAGAGCCACAGTTTGGTTCTGTAATTGCCATTGCCGCCCATGATTTTGCAAAGCGTTGCTTTTGCTCTGGGTTGGCCACTGCGCTAATTGCCGCATTGCCCAATCCTTGGTTGGGAATAGATAATAACAAACCAACGTCGCCATAACACATCGCTTGTATGTTGATGCAGTTTGCGATATTGCCCCCATTTTTTACGGAAGAATTATCTGCATCTCCTTTTGAGGTAGCTGCTCCACCAATAGCATTCCCTGAACCTTCATTTAGCCCATTTAGCCCTGCGGCTAATAAATCTAATTCTGCAGGATAAGCATGTTCTGCTAAGTCATATTTTCTGGAAATGGGTCTGAAAACGGTTTTTGCTGCCATAGTGGCCATGTTCAAAACACCTTTATATTTGTTTGGAATTTCTAAATTCATTGTATTGATTTTTTCTTTTTTATTAAATATGTAATCCATTTGCTGCAATAGCTACGGCACGTAAATCTCGATACCATCTTTCTACAGGAAAATCTTTAATGTAGCCATGTCCGCCTAAAAGTTGCACGCCGTTGCTTCCTATTTGCATAGATTTATCACAGCATAAAACATGTGCTAAATATGCATCGCGTTTAAAGTCAAGTCCTTGCTCTGCTCTTGCCGCAGCACGTTGGGTTAGGATTCGCATACTCTCTAATTCAATTTTCATATCAGCAATCATAAATGCTACAGCTTGCCTATTGCTGATAGGTTCACCGAAAGCATAACGGTCGTTTGCATAAGTAATTACATAATCCAAAACAGCTTGGCAGCAACCGACGGATAAGGCGCACCAGCCTAATTTGGAATAGGAGATAAATGTATCGTATTGTATTCCTGCGTCGCCGCCAAGCATTGCAGAGGCATGTATTTTTACGGCATCAAATTTTATTTCGCACATCTGAGCCGCATTTAAGCCCATGTATTTATCTCTTGTAATCTCTACGCCGGAAGTGTTTTTATCAATAATAAAAAGTTGAATACCATTATGCTCAGTAGTAGCTGCCACTAAGAAAAAAGAAGCATGTTCCGCTAATGGCACCATGTTTTTTATCCCATTTATTATAAAGTCATCGCCTTCTTTTGTAGCAGTGGTATTTAATTCGAAAGGAGAAAAAAGCGCAGAAGGTTCATTGATAGCAATAGTTGCTGTTTGGGGTTGTTCATTTAAAAACAATGGAACTAACTCTTCTTGTTGGCTTTCTGTACCCCATTGAATAACTGCATTTAAAACGCTGTTTCCGGAAAATAATGCGAAGGCTTGCCCTAAATCACCATAAGCTAATGATTCTACCATCATCATTTGTGTTACAGTAGAGCGTTCTTGCGTCATGCCGCCTAATGATTCGGGTGTTTGCATAAATGCCAACTGCATTTCATTGTATTCTGCTTGTATTTCTTCGGAGATGGCTTTGTCGGCATCAATTTTTTCTGCAGCAGCACGCATTTTTGTTGCAAACTTTAAAAGCGTATCTTGAATCATAGTTTGTTCCTCATCATAATTGAGGTCGAATAAATCAGAAGCTTTTTTAGAAGATGGACGCTGCGCATTTCCTGGTTGTATGCTTTTAAAAATTCGAGAAGTAGCACCAGCGGCACGTACACCATTTTTTGCTCCTAAATAAACTACTTGTTCGGATAATTTACGGAGATTTAATTGTTTGCCCAATTTGGAATCCAATAATTGGTTGTAAAGTGTAAAGTAGTCTGCCCATGGTAAGTTTCCGGCGGACTTTGTTTTTCTATCGGTCTGTTTCATATTTTAAATAATAACTTTGTGGAATGAAAATACATAAAATAGATTGATAAACTTTTTTCTTTTGTTAAATTATATCCCAATTATTTTCTTATTAGATAATATCGGTGGATAAAATGATAGTGTGATAATTTAACTGCAAAGTGTGCTGTATTTTGCTATGTTTTTTGTGGTTTTTTCTTAGCTGCTGGGAATAAAATATTATTCAATATTAATCTATATCCAGGGGAGTTGGGGTGCAAGTTTAAATCAGTAGGAGGGTCGCCAACACGGTGCTGGAAATCTTCTGGGTCGTGTCCGCCGTAAAAAGTCCAAGTGCCTTTCCCAAATGTTCCGTGTAGGTATTTGGCTTCGTTCAAACTTTTGTTTTCACCCATAATTAATACATCGGGTTTTATTACCGATTTTTTGAAAGCTGTAGTTTGCCCCATAAATCCTTTAACCATTTTTTCATGGTCTTGTGTCAACATAGACGGCACTTGATCCCATTTTGCGGAAAAATCAAAAAGGCTGAAATAGTCCATTTCTTTGGGTATGGGACGAATACCGGGAACGTCTATAGTTGAAAATTCATATTCGTAAGGATTGGTGCTGAGGAGATAATTTTGGAAAGCAAACCCTTTTGAAAAATCCAATTTTTTTTGTGCATTGGGATCAATAGGGTCGTGGTCGAATTGTTCTGTGCAGATATCTATTCCTTCGGCAGCTAAAGCAATATCATACGAGTCAGTAGCAGAACACATGGCAAACATATAGCCACCACCCATTACAAAGTCGCGTATCTTCTTAGCTACTGCTAATTTTTCTTGCGAAACCTTAGAAAACCCTAATGCTTTGGCTCGTGATTCATAATCAGCAACTTGCTTTTTATACCAATCTGCATATTGATAAGCAGCCCAAAATTTTCCGTATTGTCCTGTAAAATCTTCGTGGTGCAAATGCAACCAATCGTATAAATGTAAGTTGTCGTTTAGGATTTCTTCATCATAAATTACGGTATAAGGGATTTCTGAATAGGTTAATACTAAAGTTACGGCATCATCCCAAGGTTGGCTTGTTTTAGGAGAATAAACTGCAATTTTTGGTGCTTTCTCTAAACGCACGGCATCCATATTTACTTCAGGATTTGCAATGTCTTGTAATATTTTACTCATTGCGGCATCAGGAATAATTTCACATTTCACATTACGTATCAAACATTCTTTCTCAAATTCTTTATTATACGGAAATGAAAAACTGCCACCTCTATAATTTAATAGCCAATCGATAGGTATATTTTTAGTAAGTACCCAATAAGCTATACCATACGCCTTTAGATGGTTGTTTTGTGTTTCATCCATCGGAATTAATATGAAAGATGCTTTTGCTGCAATCGTAGTAAAAAATAAGAGTATAAATGCAAATCTCTTCATCTGCTCAAAATTACAATAAAATCAGTTCCAATTTTGGTTAAAATATGTTTTCTAAATTAGGTTTCTTGCATTGAATACAATAAACCATTCAAATACTTTTGTTAATTCAGTAATATAGATATTAAACTAAGGCCTTATTTTTGAAGTTTAAAATAAACCGATTTATAATCTTAACTCAAGAATGAAATGCAACTTTTAGCAGAAAAGGAATAAAGGTTATAAAAAATCAAATTAGTACTATATGCGATTTCAGCCTACCAAACAGCTTAATTCGATTTTACAACAAGAATATTTTGAACCAACTATCAGTTGGGCTTTACGTGTTGTCTTTGCACTGAATGTACCATTGATATTATTGCCATTAAGAACCGGCTATCGCAAAGAAATTGTTTGGACTGCATTTACAGCATATCTATTGTCTTTATTAGATTTTAGAGGACAACATGCTCAGAAAGTTATGGTACAGATTATAGAATCATTGCTGATTGTTGCAGCTGCATTTGTGGGTATGAATGTGGCAGGTAATTTATGGTGGAGCATCGTATGTATGTTTGTAATAGGTATGTTTGCTGCATTATTAAGAAATTGGAGTGATTATGGTGGCACGATTGGTATTGCCATGGGATTTTTTTATCTGTTTGGGTTGGCAAATCCAGAAAGTATGGAGGTCTCAGTACATTATATGTTGTGGATGCTTTTGGGTGCAGCATGGGCATTGTTAATTACGCTGACCTCCTTTCTTTTCCAAACCTCAAATCCATTAAAGCGGTCTGTAGCGACAATTTGGAAAAAGAATACAGAATTATTAGATGTTATTGTAAAAGAAAATTTAGCTGAAAAACCTAATATTAATTCAATAATAGAAAAAGAAGTGGCCCTTCGGATAGCCATCAATAAATCCATTGAGTTATTCAAACGCAAAAGTAAAAATGCCACCGGAATACAAGCAACGCATTATAATCTTACTATCGAACACCGAAAAGTAGCATCATTATTTGGCGCATCTATAACATCATTACATGAGGAGTTAGAAAATTTAAAAGAGATAGAATTTGAAGAAATACGTGCATCGGTAATTTACAAAACACTCTCGGCATTTGGGCAGGCAAGTGCACGAATGGCGATTGCTGTATTTACGAATAGAAAGGAAGATTTTACACTGGCAAAACTTCGGGTTCGTCGTTGTGAAATTGCCATAACATTACTAAATGAATCTTGCCATGATTTAAAGTTGTCGAAAAGCCAAAAACATTCTATCGACCATTTTATACAAACATTACAAGTAGCGTATGATTATTTGCAGCAAGCTATTTCGATACTAGATGAAAAAATACGATTACGAAAAAGTGTTCAAATCGAGGAATATAAATTGAGTTTTAATAATTTTATTGCGGGCTTAAATCCTTATGAATGGGTGATGGCTTTGCGAATATTGTTTAATGTTAATTCACAACAATTCAAATATGCATTACGCGTAGCGGTAGCCTTGTGTATCGGTGTATTTATTTTTAAATATTTTGATATTAACCATGGTTATTGGATACCTTTAACTATCATCATTGTGATACAGCCATACTACGGGGCAACTTTAAAAAAAGGAATTGAACGGGTGATTGGCACTGTTGCCGGTATTTTTATAGGGGGCATACTTACGCTCTTGCATTTGCCTCCTATTTTTTATGTAGTGGTGTTGGTTGTCGTTTCTTTCTTTATCGTTTATTTTATTCGTCATAATTATAAAGTAGGTGTTTTCTTTTTAACCTTAATGATGGTGTTGCTATTGCATATTTCGTCACAGTCCAGTTGGCAGTTGATTGCTTGGCGAATAATTTCAACTTTCATTGGTTCGGCGTTGGCAGTAATTGCCGGATATGTTTTTTGGCCAATGTGGGAGAAACAGCGTTTTCCAACTTTGATGTCTGATGCTTTGATGAAAAATAAAAATTATCTTCAATCCGTTTTAAATTATTTGCTAAATGAAAGTACAGAATCGGATTCTTGGATAAAATTGAGAAATATTGCAGAAGCAGCCAATAGTGATGTTTTTGCATGTGTACAACGAATGAATGATGAACCTCAGCATATTCAACAAAATGTAAATATTAGCTTTTCGTTAGTAGGTATTAATGTTCGCCTTTCTCGAGAAATTACATCAATAGCATTAAGTTTTTCTTCAATGGCGAAAGGAAATATACAGTCGGAGGGTTTGCAAGCATATAAAGTGCAAATACTAAAAATATTGGACGAGTTGAATAGTTATATTGAAAGTGAAAACACTGCTATTGCTCCAGAATTTAAGCAATTAACTATGCTGACACAGCAAATAAAATTACAGGTTTCTTCCTATCGTTTTATCAAAACAGAATTGGAAAAAATAGTATTTGAATTAGAAGGCATGTATATGCTCTTAAAAGATGCTCAAAAGCCATAGTGGTTAAATAAAATTTCAATGGCATTTTGCTGTGCTGGAAATGCGGCTTTTAGTTTTATTTTTAATGCAGTTAAACTCTGTACATCGGAAGAAAATAGGCTGTAGATTTGTGTAAAAGTAATTCCCGAAACTTGATCAAAAGGCTCATTATTGCCAGTGTCATATAAATCGTAATACAACCCATAAGGAATCCAATTTGATGTTGGGTTTTCATTCCAATTTAAAAATTTTTGTTGCTTGTAAATATAATAAGCACACATATTAGAAGCATCTTCTGCCCATGCCTCAGATAAGCTTATAATTCCTGAATTGGAGAAGGATTTTTCTCCATACCCACCGTGTTGGTATATGTACTCCACATAAGGTTTCCAAAACACTGGACCTACCTTTGCATAGTGTGCAGCATGTGATAATTCATGAAATAACACTTCAATAAATGAGGCTCGCGCAGCAGTGGAATATGGCATGTAAAACGGCGCATAAACATCGGGCAACTGATCTTTAATGGCAATTGCTAACGGCTGTGCTAATATCGTTGGTATTCCAAATAAATTACTAATTAATTCAGTAGGATTTGCAATGCCTTGCAGTGTCATATTTCGCAACATAGGAGTAGCATAAGAGGTGCTGATTGGAGCATCTTTTCCTAGCCAAAACAAAAACTTTTTATCTGGCATCATAAACCCAAAATCTGCAGCAAATTTTTTATACTCATTAAAGGCTAATAAGGTAGCACAAGAATGGTGTAATGCTGCATTATTAAAACTTCTTCCAATCTCCACGTTCAAATCTGTAAATGCACAAGATTTTTTAAATCCCAAGGAAAATGTATTTACGCCAAATATGCCTAACAGATTTGCCATATCTAACGTATGAATTTCTAAGTAATCGTTATCGAATTTTATCAGCACTTCTACTGTGTCGCTAATAATATCTGATGAAGTAACATTAAATTGCCCGTCTTCATTAGTGGTTGCAGTGGTGAAATTTGTAACATCTTTTATTACTACTTGTATTCCTTTTAAAGGAACAAATGTGCTATCTACTGGATCGAAGAAAGTAACTCGGCCGGAAAAATGTTTTGCATATCCTGTATTTTTTCGAAGTGTTGCTGATGTTTCTTTTTGCGCCAAATTGCTAATGATTTCAGCATCGTAGGACGATATATTTAAAGAAGATGGAGCAACGCCATAATATACACCGTATGCTTTAGTATGCTCTGTTTTGTAGTTTAGTTGATTATCTGGTGCTGCATCAAAAGGATGGTCTAATAAAAATACACCTTGTTTTTCCAATGCTTGATACTGTTCTATAGAGTGTATTTTGAAACGCACATAATGATGTGTAATTTCTGTTTTTTGTAAATGTGTTTCGGTTGGAATAGAATACGGATTTTTTAATTGATGTGTGATTTCAATGGTACAAGAATCGTTAGGAACGTTGTTGTTTTTTTTACAACTCCAAAGAAATATAATACACCAAACAAGTAAGAAATTTATTTTCTTCATAGCATAGCCTTTGAATAAAGATAATAAAAAAGCCCGGCAGTTTGCCGAGCCTTTTACTATATTATTCTATTGCTTTAGAAATTTTTGATGATGGCATCTCCAAATTCAGAGCATTTTAGTAAAGTTGCCCCTTCCATCAAACGGTGAAAATCGTAAGTGACAGTTTTTTGGTCAATAGCCTTTTCCATGCCTTTGACAATTAAGTTAGCTGCTTCTTGCCAGCCCATAAATTCGAGCATCATCACGCCTGATAAAATAACAGAACTAGGATTTACTTTATCTTGATTTGCATATTTAGGCGCTGTACCGTGTGTAGCTTCAAAAATTGCCATACCTGTCAAGTAGTTAATGTTTGCACCCGGAGCAATTCCGATACCGCCAACTAAAGCTGCTAACGCATCTGAAATATAATCGCCATTGAGGTTTAAGGTTGCTACCACATCGTATTCTGATGGTCGTAAAATAATTTGTTGTAAAAAATTATCAGCTATAGCATCTTTAATAATCAATTTACCTTCAGCTTCCGCTTTTTTGAGTGCAGCATTTGCCTCTTCTTGTCCGTCTTCTGCTAAAATTCTATCGTATTGATTCCATGTAAATACTTTATCGCTAAATTCAAGTTCTATCATCTTGTAGCCCCATTCTTTAAATTTACCTTCTGTAAATTTCATGATGTTGCCTTTGTGTACCAAGGTAACAGACTTTCTGTTGTGCGCTAATGCATATTTAACTGCTGAACGTATTAGACGCTCTGAACCTTCTAAGGATACTGGTTTTATACCTAATGAAGAGGTTTCCGGGAAACGAATTTTTGTACCTACATTCATTTCTGTTTGTAAGAAATGTAATAGTTTTTTACACTCCTCTGTACCTTCCATCCATTCAATGCCGGCATAAATATCTTCCGTATTTTCTCGGTAAATAACCATATCTACTTGTTCAGGAACTTTTGAGTTAGAGGGTACACCATTAAAATAACGAACAGGACGAACACATGCATATAAATCTAACAACTGGCGCAATGCCACATTTAATGAGCGGATACCTCCACCCACAGGAGTTGTAAGTGGTCCTTTTATAGCAATCAAATGCTCTTCAATCACTTTTAATGTATCGTCCGGTAGCCAAGAACCAGTTTGTTTGTAGGCTTTTTCTCCTGCTAATACTTCTTTCCAATGTATTTTGCGTGTTCCGCCATACGCTTTCTCTACGGCTGCATCAAATACCCGTACCGATGCTTTCCAAATATCCGGTCCGGTTCCATCGCCTTCAATATAAGGGATAATAGGTTCGTCAGGCACTTCTAAGTGCCCGTATTTCATTGAAATTTTTTCTGCTGACATAACTTGTATTTTATTGTTTTAGGTTTGATAGTATCTCAATACTTCTATATGGAGACAAGTATTCAATTTATGGTGCAAATATAAATATTATTTGATGCTTTAACATAAAATTTACAATGAATATTCTGTGTAATTAACACATTTTAATTTCAAGTAAGATTGTTTCTAAATAATGTATTGTATTTTAACGGAAATAATTAAAAACAGTTTTTAAATGAAAAAGTTTTTTACAATAATTACCCTTTCCCTTTTATTAAATAATGCATTTGCACAAGAAATAAAAATAATGACTTGGAATATTTTTATGATACCTCCCATTATTTTCAAATCTTGCCAAGAAGACCGTGCGGTATATATTAGCGATTATGTAAAAAAAGTGAATCCTGATATTATGGTATTTAATGAAGCATTTTTAAAAAATATAACAACTATTTTGAAGGATAAATTATCGGCTCTTTATCCGTATCAATCAGATGTAACTCCAAGAGGTGCTATGAAGTTGAATAGCGGTGCTTTAGTATTTAGTAAGTTCCCGATTTTAAAACAAGATTTTGTACAGTATAAAAGTAAAAGAGGCTCGGATCGATTTGCTAAAAAAGGCGCTCGTTACGTAGAATTAGCTGTGAATAACCAACGAATACAATTAGTAACTACACATACCCAAAGCCTTGTAAAATATAGTGCTGCACGCATTAAACAATTTACACAATTAAAAAACCAACTTTTAGATAAATACTACCAAGATTCTATACCTCAGTTTATAGTAGGTGATTTGAATTGTAATTATTATGATACATCAGAATATAATATTATGATAAAGACTTTAGATGTATTGCCCGTTGCTTATTCCGGAGAAAGATTTAGTTGGAATGGTGTGGAAAATGATTTAGCGTATAAGTTCTCTGAGCATACACAAGAAACTTTAGATTATATTCTGTTGCGTAATTCTACATTTGCCAAAGCAACTATAAAATCTACAGAAATTCTAAAGCCATCCTGTGGATGTACTATTTGCAAGTATAAATTCAATTCCTTTTCAGACCACTATCCTGTAATTTCAACTATCGAATTGAAATAATTTCTTGTTATCTTTATCCCATGCAAAATCCAAACTTAGATGCTACTGGCGAGTTGCTTTCCAAAACTGAAAAAGAATTGGAGAAAGTTCTGCGCCCTCAGGCATTTGAGCAATTTTCAGGTCAACCACAGATAATTGAAAATCTAAATATTTTTATTCAAGCGGCAAAACAGCGTGATGAAGCCTTAGATCATGTGTTGTTACATGGCCCTCCGGGTTTGGGAAAAACTACCTTGTCTAATATTATTGCTAATGAATTGGGCGTTGAATTAAAAACGACTTCGGGGCCAGTATTAGAAAAACCCGGCGATTTAGCCGGATTGCTCACCAATTTGCAACCCAATGATGTATTATTTATAGATGAAATACATCGATTAAATACAACAGTGGAAGAGTATTTGTATTCTGCTATGGAGGATTACCGTATCGATATAATGATTGATAGTGGACCTAGTGCAAGAAGTATTCAAATCAACTTAAATCCTTTTACGCTAATTGGCGCTACTACGCGTTCGGGATTGCTTACAGCGCCGTTGCGTGCAAGATTCGGTATCACTTTTCGGTTAGAATATTATACGACAGAAATATTGAAAAAAATTATCAAACGCTCCTCTACTATTTTAAATACTGAAATAGACGAAAAGGGCGCGGCGGAAATAGCTAACAGAAGTCGAGGAACTCCCCGAATTGCCAATGCACTATTGCGCAGAGTTAGAGATTTTGCTCAGATAAAAGGGAATGGAAAAATAGAATTGGAAATTGCAAAATATGCTTTATCGCAACTCAATGTAGATGAACATGGATTGGATGAAATGGATAATAAAATATTAAATTCTATTATCGAAAAATTTGGTGGAGGTCCAGTGGGAATCACTACCATTGCTACATCTGTAGGTGAAGAGCCGGGAACTATCGAAGAGGTATATGAACCGTTTTTAATTCAAGAAGGATATTTAAAACGCACGCCTCGGGGTAGGGAAGCAACTGCAAAAGCATATAACCATATTGGTAAAGTACCACCCCAACAAACGGGTAGTTTATTTTAATTTTTAAAAGTAATTCTGTGATACGCATTGCCACATTTTACAATCAATTTGATGCTGAATTAGCAAAAATAAGATTAGAAGACCATCAAGTTTTTTGTTTTATAAAAAATGAACACCTCGCACAATTACAATTCGGAATTGCTAATTTCGAATTAATGGTAAATGAAGAAGATAAAGAATTAGCTTTGCATTATTTGGAAAATGATACTGACGATTTAGATAAATCTATAGATGATTTAACGGGGAATATAAATTAGTTATAGTTTGTTTGCTTGCTGGTTTTATTGTGCAAAATAGCAAATACCACGTAGCTTACAATTATTGTACTTAATCCCAACCATTTAAAAAGAAATAACTGAGGTATTACACTAAGTAAAAATATTACTCGCATTTTATTTTCTTTCCAATTAAATGGATTACCTTTCATACTGAAAATTTCTATTTCTGCAATAGCTAAAAATGCTAAAAGAAATGATATAATAATGGCTGCAACTTTACTATATATTACAAAATCCCAATTATTTTCGAATTGCCATTTTGTAAAAAACTGCATATAAAATCCAACTACAAAAATAGTACATGCCGGTGTGTTTAGCCCAATAAAATTAATCGTTTGACGGGTATCTAAATTAAATTTTGCCAAACGCAAACATGCAAACAACGTATAGACAAAACCCAATAAAGCAATCGGATTATCTATTATTGATACTGGTGCATTGGATACTTCACCTACGATAAAATTTGTTTTGAAGCGTAAAATATTATATAACATCATTCCAGGTAAAACGCCGAAAGTTACCATATCTGCAAGTGAGTCCAATTGTCCGCCTAAATCAGATTTTACATTTAATGCTCGTGCTACAAATCCGTCTAAGAAATCTGCAATTAATGAAATAAGAATAAAAATAGGTACTAAGTTGTAGCTGCCTTGCATACAGGCTATTATACCGCAGCACCCTGAAAATAAATTCAGTAGCGTTAGTGAATTTGGGATATGCTTTTTCATATTATATACTCGACAAAGCTAATTCTTTTTGTCGGGTTTATATAGTTTGTCCAGAAAATCGGATACCATATCTTTTAAAGAGCCACTGCCAGATAACTCGCTCATCATACCATACATAGCGGCACTGCGCTTGCTTTCCGGATTTTCATTTCCAGCAAATCGTTGTGTAAGAGATTTAAATTGTTGCTCGTTCAACATTTTTTTTAGTTGCTTTACCGCACTTACTTGGAGATTATTTTTTAAATGAGATAATGTAAAACGTTTTGCTTTTTGAACCGCAGTTTTTAAGTCATTAATAAACAATTCTCCCTTACCCACGTGAATATAATTTAATAAAACATGCAAACTTGCCGGCAATTGTTGTCTGTTTATTGTCCATCCTAATTCTGCCAATTCATCCGCTACTTCATAGACATCTACAGTGTCAGAAGAAAAGGCAAATAAGGTAGCTTGTGGATTGCCTAATATTTTTAATTCAGGAATTTCTTCTTTTATTTTTTGTTTTATAAAATGTGTTTCTTCCATCACCTCACGCGCCATACGTCGGTAGCCTTCTTCTCCTATCAGATGCAGTGCTGTCCATGCCGCAGCTATTGGTCCGCCGCCTCGCGTGCCCATAAAAGACGGAGAACCATAAATGCCGCCACTCCAATCTGTTTTTACATAAAACTGTCCTTTGCGCAATTCCGAATTTTTATATAGTACTACGGAAGCACCTTTTGCGGCATATCCGTATTTGTGTATATCTGCCGACATGGAAGTTACTCCATCAATTTCAAAATCAAATTTCGGTAAATCATAACCTTCCATTTTTAAGAATGGTAAGATAAAACCTCCCACACAAGCATCTACATGTAGTAAACATTTATGCTGCTTAGCAATAAGGGCTAATTTTTCTATGGGATCTATTGCACCTTGCGGATAGGAGGGAGCCGAGCCTACAATAAAGACAACATCACTGCTGAGTTGTTTTTTTAAATCTTCGATATCTAATCTAAAATCGCTATCAACCTTTATGAGTTTATAATTAAACTCTATGGCATCTGCCGCCTTGCAAAATGCAGGATGTGCAGTTTCTGCTAAAAGCATTAATGGATTTTTAGTTTGTTTATTTTTTTTTGCCCATTCTTTTGCTGCTCTTACAGCCATATATATACTTTCTGTACCGCCCGATGTCATAGTACCCGTTACTTGCTCATCGCCATGTAGTAATGTTGCAGCCATTTGAACTATTTCAATTTCCATATTTTTCAAGCTGGGGAAAACTGCTGGATTTAGTGCATTTGTAGCAGAAAATTTAGCATAAGCCTCTTTTATGGTAGTATAATATTCATCTCCTGGGTAATAAACATAACCAAAGAATTTTCCTTCTTTCCAATTCATGTCGTTTTTGGAATATTCTTCCCATTGCTGACGTATTTCTTCCTTATTTAATCCTGTGGCAGGTATGGATTTGTTCATGTTGTTGGTTTAATAGAATTGATGCAATAGGTTTTACCTACTCATAAAAATAAAAATAAATAAGGAGAAATCCCTTTTCAAAGGTGATTTTGTGCCTAACTGCATCTTTTTAAAATAAATTTTATTTTTTTTATGGAATTGACCTGTTTTTTGTATCTCAATGGTAAAAAGAAACATTTATGCTGGTTAAGACATTTGGGAGTGCTGTTTATGGGGTAGATGCTGCTACGATTACAGTAGAGGTAAATGTTTGTCAAGGGCAGCATTATTTTATGGTAGGCTTGCCGGATAATGCGGTAAAAGAAAGCTGGAGTAGAGTGGAAAGTGCCTTACGGGTTAATAAATACCACATGCCAAGAACAAGAATAATTGTGAACCTCGCACCAGCAGATATTAGGAAAGAAGGTTCTGCTTATGATTTGCCTATTGCAATAGGTGTACTTGCAGCCTCTGAACAGATTTCAGCATCTATGTTGGAAAAATATATTATTATGGGTGAACTTTCTTTAGATGGAAATTTACAACCTATAAAGGGAGCGTTGCCCATTGCTATTCAAGCACAGAAAGATGGCTTTGAGGGATTTATATTACCCAAACAAAATGCACGAGAAGCTGCCATCGTCGAAGGGTTAAAAGTTTACGGTGTAGAACATATTGATGAAGTTGTAGAGTTTTTATCGGGTACTAGAACATTAGAAACAACAGTAATAAATGCAAGTGAAGAGTTTTCTACATATCCAGAAAATTCAATATTTGATTTTTCAGATGTGAAAGGGCAAGAAAATATAAAAAGAGCTTTAGAAATTGCAGCAGCAGGTGGTCATAATGTTATTTTGATAGGACCACCCGGAGCAGGTAAAACGATGCTAGCCAAAAGAATGCCTACAATACTTCCACCATTGTCACTAGAAGAAGCATTGGAAACTACAAAAATCCATTCGGTGGCAGGTAAATTAAGACGGAATTCATCGCTATTGTATCAACGCCCATTTCGCTCACCGCACCATACGGTATCGAATGCGGCACTAGTAGGTGGAGGCAGCAATCCGCAGCCCGGTGAAATATCGCTAGCACATAATGGGGTACTGTTTTTAGATGAATTGCCCGAATTTAAAAGAGATGTGTTGGAGGTGATGCGCCAGCCGATGGAAGAACGAAAAGTAAATATTTCGAGAACCCGTTTTTCTATTGATTATCCAGCCAATTTTATGCTGGTGGCAAGCATGAATCCTTGTCCGTGTGGATATTACAATCATCCTGAAAAAGATTGTGTCTGCGGCCCGGGAGTAGTACATAAATATTTGAATAAAATTTCTGGACCCTTGTTAGATAGAATTGATTTACATGTAGAAGTTACCCCCGTAAAATTAGAAGATTTATCGTCTAAACAATTAGCTGAAAAAAGCAGTGAAATCCGTAAGCGAGTAATAGAAGCACGTAATCTTCAAGTAGGTAGGTTTAAAGAACAAGATATTCACTGTAATGCACAAATGACCACCAAGCAAACAAGAGAATCCTGCCAATTAGATGCGGCATCGCAACAGCTTTTAAATACAGCAATGAAGCGTTTAGGGCTTTCTGCACGAGCGTATGAGCGCATCATCAGAGTGGCGCGTACTATTGCAGATTTAGAAAAAAGTGAAGATATAAAAACCGAACATTTAGCAGAGGCTATTCAGTTTAGGAGTTTGGATAGGGAGAGTTGGGCTGCTTGATAATTGTATCAAATAATACATATTATTATTCGATATATAAATAATTATTTTGAATATTATCATGCAACCTTATATTAAAAATACGGGTTTGTTTGAAAGTAAAATTGTTGAAAATATAGAATGTTGTCTTCGTAGCTAATAAAGTCAACATTTAAAAAAGATTACAGCTTCTCTGTAGTCTATTATGTGCTTTGCATGTTTAGTTCGCTGGGGCTGTCCACTATTCGGACAGCCTCAGTTTTTTAGGCTTAATCAACATACGTTGAGTAAATACAGTAATTCTGTAATTCAGCGAATTGTATTTTTGTTTAAAAGCAAACGTATGTTGAGAGATTTCTTGCAACCCATAAACAGTCAATTTTTAGCAGATTACTATTTAACCAATAAATATGCAAAAGACTATATTCACTTACATCAAGATGTGCATACATTAGATGGTTACCAAGTGGCGATACTAGGTGTAGAAGATTATCGTGGATATATTTCTAATAAAGGCACTGAAAATGCGGCAGTAGAAGTACGTAAACATTTATATCAGTTTGGTGCTTTCACCAATGGCATACAATTATTGGATTTGGGAAATATAAAAGCCGGAGAAACGTATGTGGACACGTTAGTGGCTTTAGTTGAAACCTTACATGTATTATTTAAACATAATATTATAACAATAATAATCGGCGGTGATGCTGCACTGGCATCCGCTCAATTTAAGGCATACGAAATTTTTGAAAATCCAATTTCTGTATCACATATAGCATCAAAAGTAGTTTGGGAAAATAGTGATATGGATATTCATAAAACGTATCTGAAAGACTTTTTTCTAAGCGAATTTTTGAAGAAATATACTTTGGTGGCTTATCAGTCCTATTTTTTGCAAGAAAAACAACTATCGTTTTTGAGTAGTAAAGACCATGATCTCTTGCGTGTAGGAAAAATTAGGGAGCACGTATTTGAAGCAGAACCTTATTTGCGCGAAGCAGCAATGGTGATGTATGATATAAATGCGATTCGATATTCCGATGCACCAGGACAGCCCGAGCCGTCGCCCAATGGATTGTTTGGTGATGAAGCTTGTGCATTAGCTCGCTACTCTGGAATGAGTGATCAATTGATGAGTATAGGAATTTACGATTTTAATCCGGCATTAGATAAGAGTGAAGTAACTGCAAAACAAGTAGCGCAAATGGTTTGGTATTTTATGGAAGGTGTAAGTTTAAGACGACATGACTATCCCATTGTAAACGAAAATGATTTTAATATTTATATGGTGCAAATTGATGATGCTGAGAATGACTTTGTGTTTATGAAAAGCAGAAAAAGCGACCGTTGGTGGATGAAAATTATGTACGATAAGAATGATTTACAAAAACATAAATTAATCCCATGTACTTATAAAGATTACCTGACGGCATTGAATAATGAAATTCCCGAACGTTGGATGCGTGAATGGATGCGGTTGGTTTAGTTTGTCTTCCACTTCGTTACTTATATTCATATAATAAATGCAACTTTTGACCGAATAAAATGTAAAAACGGTATTAGACGTTAATTTCAGTTAACTTAGTTAACATTTTTAAACTTATTACGTTATTTCTTTTCTAAAAGTACCTTATAGTATAATACAACAATATGAATAGATTTTTATTGCTCACAATGTTTTTCTTTAATTTTATTATCTGTGCTATTGCACAAATAAATGTAGATTCTTTTGTGCAAAATCGAGTAGTAGATTCATTGCCATTAATTAAAGGTATTACAGTTTTAAATTCAGCTAAAGGTAGTCAGCAGCGCAATAAATTGTTTTCTATTTCCGGAAAAATTATTGACGCAAAAGATAGTTCACCGCTTATTGGTGTAAATATTTTATTAACTAATACAAAAGATTCTACCAAAACCTTTGGCGTATCTACAGATATGGATGGCAAGTTTGCTATTTCTTCTATAGATTCAGGCGAATATATTTTGGACATAAGTTATATCAGTTACAAAACAATATTGAAAAAGATTTTAGTAAATGAGCATATTCAATGGAAAGATATTTCACTGACGGAAGAAAGTAAATTGCTAAAAGAAGTCATTATTCAAGATAAACAAATTCGCGTTCAACAGCTTGGTGATACCTCACAGTTTAATGCAGCCGCATTTAAAGCTAATAAAGATGCTACCACCGAAGATTTATTGACCAAAATGCCAGGCATAACATCGGATAATGGCACATTGAAAATAAATGGAGAGCAAGTACAAAAAGTATTAGTAGATGGAAAACCATTTTTTGGCGATGACCCACGAACCACAGTGCAGAATCTTCCGGCAGATGTAATTGATAAGGTACAGGTTTTTGATAAACTAAGCGACCAGTCTGCATTCACTGGTTTTGATGATGGGAACAGTCAGAAAACAATAAATATTATTACTAAAAAAGGAATGAACAATGCAAGATTTGGAAAAATTTATGCAGGCTACGGCGGTCCAAATAATCGCTATAATGCAGGTGTGAATTTCAGTACGTTTAAAGGTGATAGACGATTTACAGTTTTGGCAATGAGCAATAATATAAACCAACAGAATTTTAATATTCAAGATTTATTGGGCGCAACAGGACAGGGTTCTACTTCCGGAAATACAGGCGGTGGCGGTCGTGGCGGTATGATGAGGAGTATATCTAATTTTTTGATAGGACAACAAAATGGTATTGCAACAACAACTGCATTAGGCTTGAATTATGCTGATAAATGGGGGAAAAAGAAAAAAGTAACAGCATCAGGTTCTTACTTTTTTAATGGTACTAAAAACGTAAACTCCAGTACAAGTGTCAGAAATTACATCGCTTCAAATGATAGTGGAATGGTGTATAATGAATTTAAAGCCATTAATAATAAGAATTTTAATAACCGACTTAATTTTAGAATTGAATATGCTATTGATTCCAATAATACTTTGATATTTATCCCAAGTTTAAGTACGCAAAATTATATTTCTAATGCTGCTTTAGAGGCTAGGAATACACGATTTGGCGAATCTATAGAAAGTGCAACAAAAAACAATCAATCTGCTAATCAATTTGGAATAAATTTTTCAAATGACGTTTTATTCCAACATAAATTTTATAAAAAAGGAAGAACATTATCTATCGATTTAACAACAGCTGTAAATACAAAAAACGTATCTGGAAGTTTGCAAACTTATAATTCTTATAATAATGATACACTACTTGTAAATGATTCTATTCACCAGCAATCAAAAGTAAAAACAGTAGGATATACCATGGGAAGTAATATTGTATATACAGAACCGATAAAAAAATACGGACAGATTTCCATTTCTTATTCTCCTTCGTTTACAAAAACAAATTCTTTAAAAAATACAAATAACTACGATGCAATTACAGGTTTGTACACAATACCCGATACTGCATTAACCAACGAATTTGATAATTATTATTTGACCAATAAAATCGGATTTGCCTACAGATTTAATAATCAGAAATTAAATTGGAGTGTAGGTGTTAATGGGCAAGATGCCTTATTACAAAGCAATCAGCTTGCCCCCAAAACAGTTTTTGTGAAGAAGAATTTCATTTCTATTTTACCCTATGTTGATTTGAAATATAAAATTTCTAAAACAGAAAGTCTGAATTTCTTTTATCGCACTTCTACCAATTCACCGTCTATTTCGCAATTGCAAAATGTAATAGATAATAGCAATTCATTGATTTTATCTTCTGGAAATCCGTCTTTGTCGCAAAGCAATTCTCATTCAGTAGGGTTGCGATACAATAGAGCCAATACCACTAAAGCGACCAATTTATTTTTGTTTGCTAATGCAGTAAATACATTGGATTATATTGCAAATTCTACTTCAATATTTAATAGAGATACTACCGTAAATGGAATTTTCGCACCTTCGGGTACGCAGTATATTCAGCCGGTAAACTTAAATGGGTATTGGAATGTTCGTACATTTATCACCTTCGGATTTCCGGTAAGCAAACTAAAAAGTAATATGAATGTAAATGGTGGAATGGTGTACACTAGAACACCGGCATTGATAAATAATATTCGCAATAACGCCAATGCTTATTCAATGTATGCAGGTATTACATGGAGCAGTAATATTAGTCAAAAAATCGATTTTACTATTTCGTACAATGCAACTTATTCATTGGTGAGAAATTCATTGCAACGCCAAAATAATTCCAATTATTTTAGTCATACAGCATTTGCAAAATTGAATTACCAGTTTTGGAAAGGATTTGTTTTTAATACATCTATAAGCAATATCTTGAACACAGGAGGTTCTAAAACGTATAACGCCAGTTATTGGTTGATGAATCTTTCTTTGGCGTATAAATTCCTGAAAGACCAAAGTTTGGAAGTGAAATTTAGTGCCAATGATATTTTAAATCAAAATAAAAATATTGTTAGAAACGTAACTGAAATATACACAGAAGATGTTCGCTCTACGGCATTGCGTCGATATTTTATGGGAACAATTACCTATACCTTTAAGAAGGTTGCAACCAGTGGAAATAAATCTGTTGGGGATACTCCTAAAGATTTTATGATACCACCATCGATGATGCACCATAATATGCAGCCAACGCCACGACTGTAAATTAGGAAATAATAAGTTCCATTTTCATACCCCGCGAGCCTTTTAAAAGTAGGGTTGCTTCGTTCATATTTTGTTGCTGAAACCATTCCTTTGCTGCAATAGTATCTGTGAATTTTAAAACATAAGATGGAGTTGTTGTTTGCATAAATGCGTTACCTACTAATACTATTGTTTCAAAATTTAATTGAGTACATAAATCCGCAATAAATTGATGTTCTTTCATAGCATCGTCGCCCAATTCAAACATATCACCAAGTAGTACAATTTTTCTTTCTGCGTCTGATTTTGCAAAACTCTCTAATGCATGTTGCATACTTGTAGGATTAGCATTGTAGGCATCTAAAATCAAGTGATATCCGTTTTTTTCAATCATCTGCGAACGTGCATTAGTAGGTTTGTATGCCTCAATAGCATTTTTTATAGCTGTTACTGTTACACCAAAATATTTCCCAACAGCAATGGCACACATGATATTGCTATAGTTATAACTTCCAAATAAATTGGAGTTAATTTCTATGTCTTCGAATAATATTTTTAAAAACGGATTCTCTACAAGTATTTTGCTGCTGTAATCACACGAATTATTTTTTCCATACTTTACCGACGCCGTGATGCTTTTTTCCTTTATCATATCTAATAAAATAGCGTCATCACCATTTACAAATACGGTGCCTTGGTGTTGTTTTAGATAATCATAGAGTTCTCCTTTCCCATTTCTAATTCCCTGCGTTCCACCAAACCCTTCCAAATGTGCTTTGCCGCAATTGGTGATAATACCATGTGTAGGCTCTACGTATTTGCAGTAGCTTTCAATTTCTTTTTGATGATTTGCACCCATTTCTATTACAGCTATTTCGGTGTCTTTTTCCATTTCCAATAATGTAATTGGTATGCCAATATGGTTGTTTAGATTTCCTTTGGTGTAATGAGTTTTAAAGGTGGTCGCTAATACAGCATGTACTAATTCTTTGGTAGTCGTTTTTCCGTTTGAGCCCGTGATGGCTATTATTGCTTTTGGTTTTATTTGTATAATGTGGTAATGCGCCAACGCTTGCAGTGTTTGCAATACATTTTCTACTAAAATATGTTGCTGACTTTGTTGGTATTCTACCTCGTCTATAATGGCAAATGCTGCACCTTGTTCAATTGCTGATTGGGCAAATTTATTACCGTTAAATTTATCGCCTTTTAGTGCAAAATAAATTTGATTGTCCGCAATTTTTCGGCTATCAGTCGTTATTCCATTGGAGGATAAAAATAATTTGTAAAGTTCAGTAATTTCCATTGCCCAAAAATAAAAAAGTCCTGAGTTTTATCTCAGGACTTTTTATATACAGTTGTTATCTGTTACTTATATTTTCTAGATTTTTGGTTTTTAGAGATGGTTTTGTTCATTTCACCAAATCCTTTTCCGCCAAATCTGTTACCATCAGGTGAGCCTACACGAACCATTGCACAACGGAACCCGATGTCGTCAGAAGATTGGTCTTCATTTAGGAATCTTCTAGTACCTGGAGATAAGAAATATCCTCTATCTCTCCAAGAACCACCTTTATAAACTCTAGCTTTGTTGTTTACTAATGTAGAAACTCCGTATTGGTATTCCACTTGTGAGGAAGAGTCGCCATCATTATAGTCAATAGCGTAAGATTTTCTGTAATTTCTTCTGTTGCTCAAGTCGCCATCATCTTCACGAACATATTTTACTCTACCCATACTGTCAAGTCCACCGTCAAAATCAGGTTTCATAAATACATTACCACGATAAGAGTTTAAATCATCAGCATCTGCTTCCGTCATTGGGCGATAAACGTCTTGTGTCCATTCGTTTACGTTTCCAGCCATATTGAATAAGCCAAAGTCATTCGGGAAGTTAGCGTGTACATCAGAGGTGATTTCTGCGTTGTCATTCAAAGCACCAGCAACCCCCATGTAGTCACCACGTCCTCTCATAAAGTTAGCCATGAAATCTCCTTGGTTTTTATTGTGTCTTTGGTAACGGAAAGTCGCTCCATCCCAAGGGTAAATTCGTCTGTCAGTTACTACTTCTTCACCTGGCATTGGCATATTTCCTCTCAAACCAAGAGCAGCATATTCCCATTCAGCTTCTGTTGGAAGTCTGTAATCTGGTAATAAGATGCCATCTTTTAAGTTTACATTTCTTTTTCCAGAACCATTAGGATTTAAGTCTTCTTTTTGTTTTTTAGTTGCTCCTTGGTATAAACCTACTGCGTAAGCTTCTGTATTGAAGTTGTCTTCATTTTTTTGGTTAGTATTTAAATCTAAATAACCTTCTTTTACCAAAATCATTTCATTTACGCGATCAGTACGCCATTTGCAATATTCAGAAGCTTGCAACCAATTCACTCCTACAACTGGATATGTATTGTAAGCTGGGTGAGTAAAGTAATATTTTACATAAGGTTCGTTAAATGCTAAATTTCTTCTCCAGCACATAGAGTCTGGTTTTGCATTTTTTACAAATTCAGGGTGGTCTGTGCCAAATACACGGTCTAACCAATAAACATATTCATTGTAGTCTAAGTTGGTTACCTCTGTCTCATCCATATAAAAAGAGGATACTGTCACACGTCTTTGTATGTTGTTATTTTCATACAATAAGTCATCTTCTGTTGCACCCATTGCAAATGTTCCACCTTCAACTAATACTAAGTTAGGTCCGGTGATTTGCTGTGTGTTGGGAGATTTTTCAAATCCACCCCATTTTTTGTCATTGTAATTCCATCCCGTTGTAGAAGAAGCACCTCCGCCTTTTCCACCTTTACAACTAACGGCAAACATACCTACAGCTATTGTCAGGTATAAGACATTTCTCATTCTTTTATAGGTCATTATTTCGGCTTTTTAAAAAATTATTTCAAAGATAGCGCATTTTAATTAATCTGCAAAATATTTCGACTAACTTTATCAACGTAAAATGTGGCTATTTATTATCTTTTTAAGTTATAATTGCATAAATTACGATTAAATACGTTCCTGATTTGGAGAAACTAACATTAAATTAACTTTGACAACAAGAATGGTAGTAAGATTGAAGGCGATATCGCTGTCTGTTTTGTTTTTTTATACAGTATTTGTATTTGCTGATAATGAGAGTGGAATTTCGACTTCAGTTCATTTGCAATGGTACTCCTCTGGTCCGCGTTTAGATTTTGATAAAGCAGTATTTCCGAATTCATTTTTAGGGCTTCCAGTTTTTTCTTATGTTTTCGATGCAAATAAAAATACTTCAGTAGAAGTTGCATTATATAATGTGATTTACCAACCCTATCAAGGGCAAGCACTTACCAAAGAACAATTGAAATTAATAAGTAATCATCCTTTGGTAGAGCAACAAACGGGCATTGATAGAAAAAATAATAAAATTACTGTTTCTGTGTTACCAATTGTAAATATTAATGGTCAATTACAATTGGTGTCTTCTTTTGATTGGAGTATTATCCCCAAAGCATCTGATTTTTCAGAACGTCAATCGAATGGCAGTGCCAGAATATACACTTCTAATTCTATGTTAAATACAGGAAGATGGTATAAATTTGGCGTTCCGCAAGAAGGTGTATATAAATTAGATTATGCTTTTTTGAAAAAATTAGGACTGTCGGTAGATGCCATTAATCCTGCAAATATTCGTGTGTTTGGCCACCGCGCGGGGATGTTGCCCGAATTAGCTGGTGCTGACAGAGAGGATGATATACGAGAAATTCCGATTAAAGTAGTAAGTGCAACAGGAAATTCATTTGGTGCAAGTGACTATGTTCTGGCATATTTACCAGGACCTGAAAAGTGGACGTATAATGCTGCTAAGCAATTATTTGTTGCTCAGAAACATTTTTATAGTGATACTAAAAATTTCTTTATCACTACTGATGCCGGAGCAGGGGCAAGAATAACTACTGTAAATTCATCACCATTGCCAGAAACAAAAACAATTACTACTTATAATGATTACACATTTATAGAAGAAGATAAAACCAATATAGCACAATCAGGAAAGCAGTTTGTAGGAGATGATTTTGGGGGCATTACCGATAAATCATATTCTTTTATTTTTCCTAATATGCTAAGCACACAGCCAGCTAAATTAAATATTGCAGTGGTAGGGAAATCAAATACGTTTGGTTCTACTTTCACAGTAAGTACAGATAATGGAGCAAACAGCAATTCTATTTTTATCCCTACTGTTCCGGTAAATGCAGGTATTGAAGATGTTGCCGTTCGAGTAGAAAGACAAATAACATTGAATAACTTGAATTCTAATTTTAATTTGAATCTTAATTTTAATAGAAACGGCGATTATAACACAAAAGGGTGGATGGATTTTTTACAAGTAAATGTAATATCAAATTTGCAATACAATAATCAGCCGTTACTCTTTAGAAATATAGCCTCGGTGAGTAGCGGTGCAGTATCGAAATTTATAATTCAAAATGTAAACCCGAATGTAGAAATCTGGGATGTAACCAATCCATTTTCAATTCAAAAAATAAACTATTCGCTTTCTGGGAATACGGCTTCTTTTAATATCGCAACAGATACGCTAAAACAATTTGTGGCTGTAGAAAATTCAACCAATATTCCAATTTCATTTGGCAGCGTTGCTAATCAAAATCTACATGCTCTATCGCAAAAAGACATGTTGATTATTACTAGAAATTCTTTTTTATCGCAAGCGCAAGAAGTCGCTCAGTTCCATCAAAATAAAGACAATATGAGTGTAGCAGTGGTGGACGTAAATCAGATATTTAACGAATTTTCTTCAGGAAATAATGATATTACTGCAGTACGTGATTTTGTGAAAATGTTCTATGATAGAGCCGGAGGAAACACTAATATTATGCCTAAATATTTATTGTTATTTGGTGATGGATCTTATGATAATAAAAACTTGGGCGACTATTTATTACCTACGTATGAAAGTTATAAAACGTATGAAACTTTAGAAACTTATGTCTCAGATGATTATTTTGGAATTTTAGATGATAATGAAGGCGCAGATATCACTAATACTGCGGCCGAATTAGTAGATGTAGCTATAGGTAGAATACCGGCGGATGATGTACAAAAAGCACAAATTGCAGTAGCTAAAATTAAGTCGTATTATGCCAATTCCGCTTATGGAGATTGGCGAAATCAAGGGGCTTTTATTGCTGATGATGAGGATAATAACATTCATGAAATAGATGCTGATACTGTTGCTAACCGTTATATAAATGCACAAAAAAAATCAAATATTGATAAAATATATTTAGATGCTTATCAACAACAACCCGGAACTAATGGCGCTACTTATCCCGCAGTTAATGAGGCGATAAACAGAAAGCTTTTTACAGGTTCATTATTTTTGAATTATGTAGGACATGGCGGTCCTATGGGTTGGGCAAGAGAAAGAGTACTCACCTTCGATGATATTAATCAATGGACAAATGCCGAAAAACTGCCTTTGTTTATTACTGCTACATGCGAGTTTGCGCCTTATGATCACGCAGACGAATACTCGGCAGGAGAACGCGTTTTATTTAAAGACGGCGGCGGCGGCATTGCATTAGTAGCCACTACACGCTTGGTGTATTCCAATAGAAATAAATTAATGAACTTAAATTTCATGCAATCAATGGCAAATGCTTATGTAGTTGAAGACAGGAAGTTGGGCGACATAGTAAGGATTGCAAAAAACTTAACCAATACTGGAGATGGTAATAGAAAATTCACACTTCTCGGCGACCCCGCAATCAGATTGGCATTCCCAAAATATAATGTTGTAGCTACTAATATAAACAATAAGCCGTTTTCATCTCCGCACGATACTTTAAAAGCGCTGTCTTATATTTCAATTGATGGTGAAGTACAAGATAATAGCAATGCAGTAATGTCTTCTTTTAATGGTATGGCCTCCGTAATAATTTACGATAAAGCAAAATCTATAAATACTTTAGTAAATGACCCGACATCTTCCAATAATCCGAATGGTAGCGCACCATTTGCATTTACCTTACAGAAAAATACCATTTATAAAGGAAAAGTGTTAGTGAATAACGGAAAGTTTAAAGTCAATTTTTTAGTACCTAAAGATATAGATTACAACTTTGGAAAAGGGAAATTGAGCTTATATGCAAATAGTGATACCACAGATGCCGCAGGATATACCACAGACATTATTATAGGAGGAGCAAAAGATACCCTGATAACGGATACCAAAGGCCCAGATGTTAATTTATTTATGAATGATGATAAATTCGCTTTTGGGGGCATTACCGATGAGTCACCGAAAATATTTTGCAAACTCTATGCTAAAAATGGAATCAATACTTCGGGAAATGGAGTAGGGCACGATATTACAGCCATTTTAGATAATGATACCCGAAAAGTGTATAATCTGAATGATTTTTATGAAACTTCAGTGAATGATATCACCCATGGTACCGTACTTTACCCTTTATCTAAATTAGCAAAAGGCCGACATACTTTAGAAGTAAAGGCTTGGGATGTGTTGAATAATTCGGGAGTAGGATATACCGAATTTTTAGTGGAAGAAAAGGCAAATATTGCCTTATATCACGTGCTAAATTACCCTAATCCATTCACTACCAATACTCGGTTTATGTTTGAGCATAATAAACCCGGTGTAGCATTAGAAGTGAAAATTGAAATCTTTTCGGTATCTGGAAAAGTAGTAAAAACAATTTTAAGAAATATCAATACAGCTGGTTATCGAGTAGATGACATTACTTGGGATGGATTGGACGATTATGGTGATAAAATCGGAAAAGGAGTGTATATTTACAGAGTAACATTAAATGATGATAGTGGAAAAAAAGTAAGCCAATATCAGAAATTAGTATTGCTTAATTAGAATATTTCAAATAATTTTCGCATTTTAACGTTTTGTTTTTTTGGGATAAATAATTGTACATTGAATATTGTTACCAATATGAACGTATTTTACACTAAATTTAATTTCTAATCTGTATTGCATGAGGTATATTTTGAGAACTAATTTCCTATTTGTTGCATTTGTTTTAGCAAGTTCATATTCTTTATCACTTGCTCAAGGATTTAATAAAGGTGGCATTAATACTGTAAATAGTGCTGTGCCGTTTTTACGTATTATTCCCGATGCACGCGGAGGTGCGATGGGCGATGTAGGTATTGCAACTTCCGTTGACCCAAATACTTCCTTTTATAATGCCTCTAAATTGGCATTTTCTCCTAAAAAACTGGGCTTATCTTTATCGTATGCGCCTTGGTTGCGTGCTTTAGGCATTACCGATATTTATATGACACATTTTACAGCATTTTATAAAATTTCTAGAAATGACGTTATACATACTTCATTGAAATTTTTCAGTTTAGGGGATATTGATTTTACCGATGCAGCGGGCAATCCAATAGGTAGCGGTCATCCAAGAGAATTATCTTACGATTTGGGATATTCTCGAAAATTTGGAAAACATTTTGCCTTAGGCGTGGCATTTAGATATATATATTCCAATTTAGCTTCTGGTCAAAATATTGGTAGCGAACCCATAAGAGCAGGGCATGCATTCGGTGCTGATTTGTCGGGTACATATAATTTAGATATGACTGTTGGGAAGAAAAAAATGAAAGCCAATTTCATGACTGGATTTGCCGTTACCAATATGGGTACTAAAATTTCGTATGTGCGCAACTCTAGAGAAAAAGATTATATTCCTTCAAACTTTGGCTTAGGTGTTGGCTTCCGATTACAGCCCAATAAATATCACGAATGGGGTATATATGCAGATTTCAATAAACTTTTAGTGCCTACACCTCGTCCCGGAATTGATACAACTACTGGAGTGCCTTTTTATAAAGAACAAAATTCTTTTAAGTCTATGTTCACCTCTTTGGGTGATGCACCTGGTGGTTTTAAAGAAGAAATGCGCGAATGGACAATGGGCATCGGTACTGAGTATTGGTACGACCATATTTTTGCTGCTCGTGCAGGTTATTTCTTAGAAGCTAAAGATAAAGGAAACCGCCGTTTTGTATCTATGGGTGTGGGCGTAAAATATAGCGTATTTGGGTTAGATTTCTCCTATTTAATACCAACAGGAGGTACTCGCAATCCATTAGATAATACTTTCCGTTTTACCTTGAAGTTTGATTTCGCAAAATTAGGTGGAAATAAAACCAACGATGACGGAGTTGACGTAAATGACAAAACAGACAAAGTAGATAAATCCACTAAAAAACGATTGAAAGGAAAATAAGATAAAAAAAGCTATCTTAAAAATGGATTGTTTTTTATCTCATCGCCAATGGTTGTGCTTGGACCATGTCCATTATATATTTCAGTAGGAGTATCCAATACTAATAATTTCGTTTTGATTGATTTTATTAAGGTGTCGTAGTCGCCGCCAGGCAAGTCTGTTCTGCCTATGCTGCCCAAAAATAGTACATCGCCCACAATTACATACTTTTCTTCTGTATTATGAAAACAAATACTTCCCGGTGAATGCCCTGGTGTAAAAAGAACACGGAATGAAACATCTGCTAATTGCAAAATTTCGTGTTCTTCAATAAAATAACCAGGCTCTTGCCGTTCAGGTATTTTTGCGCCAAACATACGTGCGCCTATTTCGGCACGGTGGAGGGTGTCTAATTCTTTTTTGTGAATACCCAACTCCAAATTATATTCGGTTGCAATAAATTTATTGCCATAAATATGGTCTAAATGGCAATGGGTATTTATTAATTTCACTGGTCGCAATGCATGTTGCTCAATGTATTGTGTCAATCGTTTTTGCTCTTGCAAGGTATAACAGCCAGGATCTATTATCCAGCAGTCTTTGTTGGCATGTGATATAATATAAGTGTTTTCCTGAAAAGGGTTAAAACAAAATGTAGCAATAACTGTCTTTATCTTTGCGTTATCCATAAGATTTATTTACTTTGTAAAAGTAGTAAAATAGTAGGTAGTAAACAGTAAATAGTATTGAGATAAAATATGAACAAAATAGACTTCTGTTTTTATAAAATTTTGTGCAATAAATTTCGGACTTTACTGAAATCACTTTTTCTTTTCTCCTTTTTTACTTTTAATTTCTCTTTGTTATTTTCTCAAACTACCCAAGTACAGTTTGGACAAAATCGTGTGCAATATCATCCTTTTGATTGGCAATTCTACAATACGGATAATTTCACTATTTATTTTTATCCCGGTGGGCAAGAGATAGGCAAATTTGTATGGAATACAGCAGAGGCAAAACTTAAAGAGTTGGATAAGCAAATGGATTTTCATTTTCGATCTCAAATTGATATTTTAGTGTATAACAATATTTCCGATTTAGCTCAAACAAATATTGGGTTGGGACAAGAAGACTATAATATTGGGGGGACTACCATTTTGCACGATAATAAAATGTTTTTGTACTACGATGGAAATCACCGCCATCTGCAACGAGATTTAATGAAAGGTCTTTCGGATTTGTATATCCGACAAATGATGTCGGGCAGCAGCTTTGGTCAGAAAATACAAAATGCCTTATTTTTAATGTTGCCCAAATGGTATAAAGACGGACTTTCCGCTTACATGGGGGAGGAGTGGAATACTGAATTAGATGCAAGGTTAAAACAATATCTATTAACAGCAAAAAAATCTGATTTTAATAGATTGGTTGCGATAGACCCTGAGTTTGCAGGTCAATCATTTTGGTACATGATAAGCGCATTGTATGGCAAAGATGCTATCCCAAATATATTATATGTTACCAGAATAAATCATAATGTAAATAAAGGATTCACCTATTCTATCAATGTGACGACAGATGAATTAATGCGCTCGTGGAAAGAGTTTTTTCTTAGCCGATACGAATCTGATAATAAAAATAGAGATAGCCTTGCAGGATGGACAGCCTACAAAATTAAAAAAAGAAATAAAAATGAAGTTGGTGATTTGAAGGTTTCTTATGATGGAAAATATGCTGCATACGCTGCTTTTGATGGTGGATTTTACAAAGTGTTCTTACAAGATTTGCAAACTAAAAAAACGAAAAAAATTGCAAAGGGCGGATTTCATTCCGATCAGTATCCATTTGATAAATCATACCCAATTCTTACATGGTCAAAATCGGGGCACAAGCTGGCGGTAATTTCTGAAAAAAAAGATATCATCAGATTGCGGCAAGTAGATTTGGACAATAAAACCACCACCAAAAAAAATATTATCAAATTTCAAAAAATATACGGTGCTGATTTTACCAACAACCCGAATATATTGGTCTTGTCCGGGCAAAATAAAGGCCAAACCGATTTGTATTTATATAATACTACCAATGCCACCACTACGCAATTAAACAATGATATCTACGATGACTTGAATCCTGTATATGTGAATTGGAATGGAAATGATGGAATAATTTTTTCTTCTAACAGAACAGAAAATAAGTTGTTTTTAGAAAACATAGATACCATTTTCCCTACCCAAACACTCGATTTGTTTTATTATGATTTAAATAAACGTGGAACAGAATTAACTCGTATTACCGAAACTCCATTTGCTAATGAAAAAGCCGCAGGAAGTTACAACGATTCTTATTACTCCTTTTTGAGCGATGAAAATGGAATTGCCAATCAATATACTGGTACTTTAGATAGTGTTTATGTCGGAAAAGATTCTGTAGAAGTAACATTAAATGATTATACGGATTCCTCCAAAACGATAAAACAAGAAGTGGACGTATATAAATTAAAAAGTACTACATTTCCATTAACTAATTTTTCTATAGGCGTACAACAACTGAGTGTAGTGCGACAAAATAGTTATTTGTTTTTTGGAACGAATAGACGAAAATCTTTTCTCTATGCTAAACGTAATTTACAAGAGGAAGACTTAAAAGATAAGCAAGGATTTGACTTGCCTGAAACAGCGTTTAGGAAATTCCATTCTGAAAATGCCGGTTCGCCGTCTGCAGTAGCTGCAACAGAAAATAAATCTATATCAAAACTAAAGAAAAATATTACTCCAATTGTTAGTAACACCATTTCCTTAGATAGCCTGTATTTACAGCCTACACGCTATACTTTTGAAACTGATTTTAATACGGTAATCGAATCTCAATTCACAACATCGTCGAACACTTCAAAAGATACATTGACAACGGCTATACTAACAGATAGTTTAAAAAATACTACTACGGAGGAAGAACCACCACCATTTTTACAAAATACACCCGTACCAGTAGCAAGTAAAGAGAATGTAGATAGAATTACCGGAAAAAAAATTAGAATTTTACCTTATCGTGCGCGCTTTACTTCTGATTATGTAGTAACGCAATTGGATAATAGTATTTTGACACAAAACTATCAAAGTGTAAAACAAAATTTGGGTAGCTATAATTTCCCAAGTTTAGGCGGAATGATAAACTTTGCTACCAGCGATTTAATGGAAGACCATAAAATAATCGGGGGCTTCCGTGTGCCATTCGATTTTAAAGGCTTTGAAACCTTTGTAAAATATATAAATCTGAAAAAAAGAATCGATAAATCGATTTTGTACTATCGTCGTTCTGATAAAATTAATTTCAATGTTTCAGATAGCAGTGGAAATGTACTACCGTTTGTATATACTGGAAAAACACGTACTAATTTTTTCGAAACAGCATTCAGTTATCCTTTTGATATTACGAAAAGTTTGAGATGGTCCTTCTCTTATAGAAATGAGCATTTAGATATAGCCTATACAGATGAATTAAGCCGACAACTAAAAGACGTAAAAGAAAATTGGCTCTCGGCTCGTTTAGAATTTGTACATGACAATTCGAAAGAAATACAATTTAATATCTACAATGGATTCCGCTATAAATTGTATGCAGAATTTTTCTATAATGCCAATCAAAAAAAATCAGATATTTTTAATGTGGGATTCGATATAAGACATTATCAAAAAGTATATAGAAATATAATTTGGGCTAACAGATTTGCCGGTGCTACTTCTTTCGGGCATGAAAAAATATTGTATTTTTTAGGTGGTGTTGATACTTGGATGAACCCAAAATATGCCAATGATATACCAATTGCTAGCAACCAAAATTATGGGCTGCAAGCACCAGTTACCAATATGCGTGGCTTGCCGCAAAATATCAGAAATGGCAATAATTATTTACTGTGGAATTCAGAATTACGCTTTCCTCTTTTTTCATTTTTTGCAAAGAAACCTTTAAAATCGGCATTCTTGAGAGATTTCCAATTGGTAGGTTTCTTTGATGCCGGTATTGCTTATAATTACACCAATCCATTTGACGTAAAAAATACATTAAGCACAGAAGTAGTTACGCCGCAGCCGAATAATAACCCGATAGTAGTAACTGTAAATTACTATAGAAATCCATTTGTATTTGGCACAGGTGCAGGTTTTAGAACCAATGTATTAGGCTATTTTATTCGCTTAGATACAGGTTTTGGATATGATGGTTTACAGTTCAACAAAAAACCAATTTGGCATTTTTCATTAAGCAAAGACTTTTAAATTTCAATAGAATACTATGTTATATTCAATGACCGGTTATGGTAAATCTGCCATTAAGTTGGGCGATAAATCCTATATTATCGAGATAAAAGCGCTGAACAGCAAATCATTAGATTTAAACTTTAAGGTTGTATCAGATTTGCGTAGCAAAGAAATTGAGCTGCGTAAAATTATAGCTGCACAACTGATTCGTGGAAAGGTAGATTTATATTTTCAAGAAGATAAATCGACAGGGCTTTCCGCAAATCTAAATTTTAATTTGATAGAAAATTACTATCAGCAACTCACTCAATTTGCCCACGATAAAAATATTTCTACAGGAGATTTGTTGCCCGCAATTTTACGATTTCAAGATGTAAATAAAGCCGAACTTGCAGAATTAAATGAGGCTGATTTTACAGCTTTGTTAAATGCAATAGAAATAGCATTAAACGGTGTAAATCAGTTCAGGCAAGATGAAGGAAGACAATTAGAAAAAGATTTACTAGAACGGATAAATAATATCCAACAATATAAATTAGCACTACTTTCATTTGAAGAAATTCGAGTAAAAAAAGTGAAAGATAAATTACAACAAGAATTAAACAATCATGTGCCTTCAGAGGCTGTTGATAAGCATCGATTTGAAGAAGAATTAATCTACTATTTAGAAAAAATGGACATCAACGAAGAAAAAGTTCGGTTGGAGTCACACTGCAATTATTTTATAGAAACTATAGGAGAGCCGCAATTTGAAAAAGGAAAAAAATTGGGATTTATAGCTCAAGAAATCGGAAGAGAGATTAATACTATAGGGTCTAAATCAAATGATGGAGACATGCAAAAAATAGTAGTGCAGATGAAAGATGAATTAGAGAAAATAAAAGAACAAGTGTTGAATATACTGTAAGTTTTTTCTGTTTTTCTTGTAAAATTAATCCTAGAAACAGTAAAATTTTATATGAATTTTACTTATTTTTATGTATGAGTAGAAACTTAGCCCAGTTTTCCGACATTGAATTAGTGGAGTTGTATAAAAGTGATTTTGATACGTTATATGTTGGTGAATTATATAAACGTTATTCTTTATTAGTATATGGCTTGTGTTATAAATACTTGAAAGATGAAATTGTAGCTCAAGATGCCGTTACCGAAATTTTTGAATCTGTTATTTTTAAACTAAAAACACACGAGGTTAGTTTTTTTAAATCGTGGCTGTTTATATTGTCAAAAAACTATTTACTACGCAGTATTGAAAAAAATAATAGACTGGAAATCAATCCAATAGAAAATATTTCGGAAAGGTTTATGGAAAATGATACAAATTTGTATCTCAATAGGCAAGAAGAAGAGAGTGAACTCCTTCAACGAGCGATAAGCAACTTAAACGAAGAGCAACGTACCTGTATTGATTTGTTTTATTACCAGCTGAAACCTTACCAAGAAGTTGCTTCCATAACCGGCTACGATCTGAATAAAGTAAAAAGTGCAATTCAGAATGGAAAGAGAAATTTAAAAATATTTATGGAAGAAAACAGTCGTACCGATGGATAGCGAGCAAATTAAAAAATATTTGGCGAATGAATTATCGCCACAAGAGCGCAATGCCTTTGAGCAGGAAATGGAAAGTGACCCATTTCTGTTGGAGGCAATTGACGGACTGACATTATCGAACCCGTCGTGGTCAATGCCGGATTTGAATTTAAAAGAAATAGAATTAAACGCAGGGATAGATGCACAACTTAATAAACCCAAAAAAGGAAAAATATTGGCAATGCCTTTTTTTAGATATGCCGCCGCTGCATGTATCGTTGGGGTACTTGCATTGGTGAGTTGGCGGCTATTCCTTGCACCCAAAGCTTTAGACGAACAAACTATTTATGCTGCTTATTTCCATCCGCTTACCCATCCAGATGGTGTAGTTCGTGGAGCACAATCTAAATCAGATGAAATGACGGCAATTCAGGCGTATGAAAATGAAGATTATTTTTCAGCCATAAAATATTATGAAAAATTGGTAAATAATAATCCGATAAATGTGAAAAATAATTTATTCTTAGGGGTTTCTTATTTGGCAACCAATCAGCCCAAGAAAGCAATAGAGGTATTGTCGAAAATTGCAGATTCGGAAGAGTATCATGCAGATATAGTGTGGTATTTAGCATTGTCTTATTTAAAAAATAAAGATTTACAACAAGCACAAACTGCTTTTGCTTCACTTGCAAAAGAAGAAAATTATTACCAAGCACAATCAGTAGAAATTCTCAATAAATTAGATGGGAAAATAGCAAGTACGAAGTAGCTAATTTCTAATTAACTCTTCGTCATTGGTAGATAGCGATATTTATTTTTATGAGCTAATATTTTCATTTGTAAAACCCCAAAAACTGCTTCTTTGATAATGCTGCCACTCATCTTAGAAGTGCCGGCTTCTCGGTCTTTAAAAATAATGGGAACTTCTATTACTTTTTTCTCCGTCAGCCATACGGCGTATTTCATTTCTATTTGGAAGGCATAACCCACAAATTTTATCTTGTCGAAATCAATATTTTGTAGGGTTTCATTTCGGTAGCATACAAATCCGGCGGTGGTATCTTTGATGCGCATTCCAGTCATTAAGCGCACATATTTGGAGGCAAACCACGATAAAAATAAACGGTTGAATGGCCAGTTTACAACGCCACCGCCCTTTACATAACGAGAGCCAACAGATAAATACGCGCCTTTGTTTTCGCAAGCATCTAATAGCTCTAATAATTTTTCAGGAGGATGAGAGAAGTCTGCATCCATTTCAAAAATATACTGGTAATTATTTGCTAATGCCCACTTAAATCCGGTAATGTAAGCAGTGCCTAAGCCTAATTTTCCGTTGCGTTCAATAATATACAATCTATCTGGATATTGCTGCATCAAAGATTTTACAATCTCAGCTGTGCCATCAGGAGATCCATCTTCAATGATTAAAATATGCAACCTATTAGAGAGTTGTAGTGTGTAGGTGATAATATTGGCAATATTCTCCTTCTCGTTGTAAGTTGGTATGATTACAATACTGTCTCTCATTAATTCAACAAAAATACACTAAAAGATTTTAATAGTTAATGGATTAAGTCATTTGTTAATGTTTTTTAATGAATGTAAATAGCATAAAAAGTAGTGTTGTGATATGTTTTTTTGTACTAACAGAAGAATATTTGCTATTTACTGATTTTTTTGGATTTGAGGGTAAAATACTAAATCCTTATTAGTATTGACCTATTTGTCATTTTCAACAACTACCTTTGTACTATGAAATTTTCTGAATACCATATCAATGAAGATATAAAGTATAACTTAGAGCAATTAGGATATAAGAAACCTACAGATATTCAATTCAAATCTATCCCTCCTATTTTGAGAGGCGAAGACGTGTTGGCTATTGCGCAAACCGGTACAGGAAAAACAGCGGCATTTGCTATTCCTATTATTCATCTTATTCATCAACGCAAAACCTCCAAAAGAACTGATTTTATTCAATGTATAGTAATGGTGCCTACACATGAATTGGCATTACAAATCCAAGAAGTGTTTAACCAAATTGCTAATAAAACAAGGGTAAAAACAATGTGTATTTTTGGCGGAGTTGAACAAGAGGCGCAAATTGAAACTTTATATAAAGGTGTAGATATTGTAATTGCAACACCAGGAAGAATGTTTGATTTGCAACATCAAGGGGCTTTAGATTTATCTAAAATTGATATACTAGTGTTGGATGAAGCTGACCACATGTTGGATTTAGGGTTTATTAAAGACATTCAAGATATGCAACGTTTTTTACCTAAAAAACGCCAAACTTTATTTTTTTCTGCTACTATAAATGAGAAAATTAAAAAGCTAGCTTATTCTTTAGTGAGTAATGCTATCCGTATTCAAATTTCCCCCAAAGATCCGGTATCTAAAAATGTGCAACACGCAGTTGCTTTTATAAATATGGACGATAAACGATTTTTCTTAGAACGGATTATAAATGAGCATCAGGATAAAAAGATATTAGTATTTGTGCGTACTAAAGTACGTGCGGAACGTGTGGCAGCTGCGATGGAACGTGCCGGAATAAATACGCTGACTATGCACAGCGATAAAGAACATAAAGAGCGATTGCAAGTAATGGATGCTTTTAAACAAGGTAAAACAAAAATATTAATTGCTACCGATATCAATGCCCGCGGAATTGATATACCAAATGTAGATTATGTAGTGAATTATGATTTGCCAGATGAACCAGAAAATTATGTGCACCGCGTAGGACGTACCGGACGTGGCGATAAGAAAGGACAAGCGATTAGTTTTTGTAGCGAAGAAGAAAAGCCGACCTTAAAAATTATTGAAACTTTCTTGCATAAACCCGTACATGTAATAAATATTGAAAAAGACGATTATATGGAAACGATAGAATTTGCTAATGATACGATGGAAAAAGAAGATTTAAAATCTTTATTGAAAGAAGTAGAAGCATTCGAAAATTTAAAGAAAAAGAAACGAAAGAAACCTTAAACATGTCGCTCCGCATGATAAGAAGAGCGTACCATTGGTCCGCTCTCTACATACGGTAAGCCTATGGATAAACCATACTCTTTAAATAGTCTAAACTTGTCTGGATGTACAAATTCTACTACCTCTAAGTGCATTTTAGTAGGCTGCAAATATTGTCCAAGCGTTACAACATCACATCCATGATATTTTAAGTCATGCAAAATTTCATATACTTCATCCTCTGTTTCGCCCAAGCCTAGCATAATACCGCTTTTGGTTCGCTTGCCGTATTCTTTAGTGCGTTGTATTTGCTCCATACTGCGGTCGTACTTCGCTTGTGGACGAACTTTCCGATATAGGCGTTTTACCGTTTCCATATTATGAGATACTACTTCTTGTCCAGCACTTATCATTGTTTCTAAAGCCTCCCAATTGCTTTTGGTATCAGGTATAAGTGTTTCTATGGTGGTTTGTGGGGAGAGTTCTTTTATCGCAACTACAGTTTCATGCCATATTCTTGCGCCTTTGTCGGGTAGTTCATCTCTGTTTACTGAGGTAATTACAGCATGTTTTACTTGCATAAGTTGTATAGCCTCCGCCACTCTCCGCGGCTCGTCGTTGTCAATAAATAGTGGACGCCCCGTAGCCACTGCACAAAAAGAACAAGAGCGTGTACATACATTTCCCAATATCATAAATGTGGCTGTACCAGCCCCCCAGCATTCTCCCATATTTGGACAATTGCCACTTTCACAAATGGTATGTAATTTATGTGCATCTACAATATTGCGTACTTTTTTATAATTCTCGCCAATTGGTATTCTTGCTCTCAACCAAGATGGTTTACGTTTGGGTGAAGGGATAGTATTTGTAGTTGAATCAGTCATTATTGTTTATCTTTTAGTTTACTACATTATTTCATTATTTTTCATTCCGTTTCCCCATCATAAATCCTACATACACGCTCGGGTAAAAGAATTTATTTTTATCAACCATCACAGGTACTTTTTTGTAATAAAAATCTGAAGCTATTCCTATTTCAAGGGTTTTTATAAAACTCTCATTTTTCCCAAAGTCAAAGTCCATGCCTACTTCAAGGTGTAAAGCGGGTAAAAATTTTAAGTTCCAACCTTTAGAAAATCCTGATGCACCTGCAATTATTTTTCCATTATTTATGGTTGGAAAAGGATAAGCATTTAAAAAACCATTATCCAAGTTTTTGGAATCGTATTGTACATTTACACCTGTAATAGTATAAAACCCCGAACTGGTATCAATTGATGCTATATTTAATAAATAGGGTTTTAAAATCCCGATAGATATACCGCCGGCATATTTTAAAAATAATTGTACGCCATGGCGTTTTCCTTTTTCTGCTACCAAAAATTTTTGCCCTACTCCGGCATATAATGTAAATAGTGTGTTTTGTTTGCCATAAATAAATGGTTTCAATCCATCGCCGCCCCAAAAACCACCACCGCCAAAAGGTGAACTTTGTTTGGTTTGTTTGGGATGGATGAAATAAGAAAACTGTACCTGATACAGCATACTTCTTTTGAAGTGTTTGCTGGTGGTAATTTCTGTTCCTATATTGAAACCATCGCTGCGCAAGCGCAATCCCACTGACCAACTTTTATTATATAATACAGAATCTCTATTGAGTTTAGAATCTTGTCGACGGTATTGTGCTTTAATTTCAGAAAATGAAAATAGGCATAATAATAGAAATAATATAGAGGTGTTTTTTTTCACTTGTATTAAGACGCTAAATTGACTAATTTAGTTTAAAAGTAAAAATAATTTTTAGTATGATTACATCAAAAATAGAATATTTAGGAGAATTACGTACGCAAGCCACTCATATTCGTAGCAATACAACTATAATCACGGATGCTCCAGTAGATAATAAAGGAAAAGGAGAGGCTTTTTCACCTACAGATTTACTTGCAGTGGGTTTAGCTACATGCATCATTACTACAATGGGAATAAAATTAGAAGAAAGTGGTAAAGATATAAAAGGTTCAACGGTAGAAGTAACCAAAGTAATGTATGCTGAGCCAAGACGTATCGGTGAAATACATGTAAAATTACAAATTGTAGATAATAACTTCTCTGAAAAAGAAAAGCAGATACTTACCAATATTGCACATACTTGTCCAGTTGCCAAAAGTTTGCATCCAGATATTAAACAAGTAATTGAAATTGATTTTATTTAGCTAATTCAGTAGCAATTTCTTCAACTGCAATAGCACTATGGCTGGCATTATAAACCGGTTTTCCATGTTCAAAAACAATTAGCTGCGGGGAGGCATGTTCTATGCCTGATTGTACTGCTATTAGGTTAGATATCGGTCTATGGTTTAATAAATCTAAGTAGTAGATAGGGAAGTCGTAATTCCATTCCCTTTCTACTCTGCTTTTTGCCATTGCACTTATAGAACAACGTGTACTATGTTTAAAGATAGCAAAAGTAGGCGTTTGCTTCAATAGTTCTAAAAATTGTTGTTCTGTGTTTAGTGTTTCCCAATTCATATCTGTTAAACACTCTTTTTAGTAAGTTGTTCATGGTTTACTTTACCCCATGCCGGACATCCAGTTGCACTTTTGCGTGTACATGCTGTCATTGCTAACATAAAAGATGCGCAAAGCATCACTAATACTGCTTTCTTAGTTGTTTTCATACGTGTTTTGTTTGTAGATAATAAATAATTATACTTTTTATTGGATTTCAATATCGGTATGAGTATTTATTAAAATTGTTTACGTTTAATTGGAATGCAAAAATAAGAGAATTATTGTAGTACATTTATTTGTGTTCACATTTATTAACAATAAAACTATCATTTGTAGATGTTTTTCTTAGGAAAGCATAACAATACGCATATTGTGCATAAGTATCAAGTTGTAAAATTATATTGAGATTTATATTAGCACAATGCAATATTACCATTTCATCGCTATCGGGGGAGCAGTTATGCACCAATTAGCAGCTCATTTGAAAAACCAAGGGAACATTGTTACTGGTTCTGATGATGCTATTTTTGAACCTGCAAAATCTAATTTAGAAAAACTGGGTTTATTACCAGAACATATAGGCTGGTTTCCTGAAAAAATAACTAAAAATATAAATGCTGTAATTTTAGGAATGCATGCAAAAGCCGATAATCCTGAATTGATAAAAGCACAAGAATTAGGTGTAAAAATTTATTCATTCCCTGAGTTTGTATATGAACAGTGCAAAAATAAAACACGAATTGCAGTTGCTGGCAGTCATGGAAAAACTTCGATAACCTCGATGATAATGCATCTGCTAAAAGAAAATAAAAAAATATTTGATTATTTAGTTGGAGCAAAATTAAATGGGTTTGATTTTATGGTAAAAACTTCTGAAACTGCCCCGTTAATGGTAATAGAAGCCGACGAATATTTGACATCTCCGTTGGATTTGCGTAGCAAGTTTTTACATTACCATCCACAAATTGCTATTATTTCTGGTATTGCTTGGGATCATATAAATGTATTTCCTACACTCGAAGAATATTTGGAAACATTCAGAAAATTTATAAAAAGTATTGAACCCAATGGTTATTTAATTTATAATAATGACGACGAAGAATTAGTGAAAATGGTAAATGAATTAAAGCCAAATCTTCATTTGATACCATACCAGCCATTCGATTTTAAAGTAGAAGGAGAAGACAATTTTTTATTATATAAAGACTCCGTTTATCCGTTGAATGTGTTTGGTTCTCATAATTTCGCCAACTTAAAATCAGCTTTTGAGGTTGGAAAGATTATTGGGTTAAGTGAAAATGATATTTTACAAAGTTTTTCTACTTTTCAAGGTGCTGCTAAGCGATTGGAAAAGGTAAGTGAAAATATAAATCGAAAAATAACAATTTTTAGAGATTTTGCGCATGCTCCTAGTAAACTAAAAGCAACCGTAAAGGCAGTAAGAGAACGCTATGCCTCACGTAAGATTATTGCTGTTTTTGAATTGCATACCTACAGTTCTTTACAAGAAAATTTTATTGAACATTACGCAAATTCCTTAGATGCTGCAGATGTTAAAATTTTATTTTTGGATGAAGAAGCATTGAAAATAAAAAATAAGCAAGATTTAGATACACAATGGTTAAAAGAACAATTCGCAGATAATACAATTGCTGTCTATAAGGATGTGAAATTATTAAGAGATAGCATCAATATTGAACTAGCTGATAATTGTGTAGTGTTATTAATGAGCTCAGGTAATTTCGCAGGTATGAATGTCAATGAAATAAATATTGAATAAAATCTTTATCGATTTATACTTTTGCGTACTTAGTAGCCAAACATAAAATAAGTTACAACGTTTTACTTACAAGCAGATGTCTTTAATTTGCTATATATTTGTAAAGTAAAATAATTGCTATGTCTCATCATTTATTATCGCAACAATTAATCGACTTAGAAGATAAATACGGTGCTCATAATTACCACCCGTTACCTGTGGTATTAGCAAAAGGGAAAGGCGTACATGTGTGGGATGTTGAAGGTAAGCAATACCTCGATTTTTTGTCGTCATATTCTGCTGTAAATCAGGGGCACTGCCATCCACGTATCGTAAAAGCAATGCAGCAGCAAGCAGAGGTGCTTACGCTTACCTCTAGAGCTTTTCATAATAATTGGCTGGGAGTTTATGCCGAATATATCACTACACTTTTGGGTTATGATAAAGTATTGCCGATGAATACTGGCGTAGAAGCAGGCGAAACAGCATTTAAGTTGGCGCGTCGTTGGGGATATGATGTAAAAGGAATCGAAAAAAATAAAGCTATAATTGTTGTTTGTGAAAATAATTTTTGGGGACGCTCTATAGCTGCCGTATCTTCTTCTACCGACCCCTCTTCTTATGCCGGTTTCGGCCCTTTCGTGCCCGGTATTTCTAAAATCCCATATAATGATGTTGCTGCATTAGAAGCCATTTTGCAAGATAAAAATGTAGCAGGTTTTATGGTAGAACCAATACAAGGTGAAGCTGGAGTAGTAGTGCCAGATGAAGGTTATTTACAGCAAGTTCGGGCATTATGTACAAAATATAATGTGTTGCTTATTGCAGATGAAGTACAAACAGGTATTGCACGTACGGGTAAATTGATGGCATGCGATCATGAAGATATCAAGCCCGATATTTTAGTCTTAGGTAAGGCACTAAGCGGAGGTACTATGCCTATTAGTGCAGTGTTGGCTAACGATGAGATTATGCTTTGTATAAAGCCTGGTGAACATGGCTCTACTTTTGGCGGCAACCCATTGGCTTGTGTGGTTGCAATAGAAAGTTTGAAAGTAGTGATAGAAGAAAATCTTGCAGATAATGCTGCAAATATGGGAGAATTATTCCGAACCGGATTGAATGAATTAAAACATCCTGCAATAGAATTAGTTCGTGGCAAGGGATTACTAAATGCAATTGTAATTAAAACGAATGAAGAAACAGAACATTTTTGGAACACAGATGGTGAATTAGCTTGGAATTTGTGCTTGAAAATGCGAGATAATGGCTTGCTCGCAAAACCTACACATGGAAATATAATTCGCTTTGCTCCGCCATTGGTAATTAATGCAACACAAGTAAAAGAAGCTGTAGCTATTATTAAACAATCTATCGAGCAGGTGATTCGTATAGTGAGCTAGATGTCCGTATTTACTGTATATTCAGTAGTTTGTCGTTAGTATGGTATTGTACACCTTTAGTATTTTCTTTTGAAAAATGTATCATCGCTTTTGCAATTTGAGAGGCCTCTATGGCTTTATATTTTTTCAAGGGACCTTGCAAAATAGAATTGTAAATCGGCGATAATTTTTGTGCGATGCTTTCACCCAATCGGTGTTCGTTACGCTCTCCAATAATTAAACTGGGTTGTATAATATGTAATGTATCGAAATTTAATCTCTGAAGTGCTTGTTCTATTTCTCCTTTTACTTTATTGTAAAAAATAAAAGAATTTGTTGCAGCACCCATAGCTGTGATAATAAGAAAAGAAGTTGTTCCATTTTGTTTCGCAATTTCAGCAATCTGCAATGGATACTCATAATCTACTTTTTTAAAAGCAACTTTTGAGCCTGCTGTTTTTATGGTAGTACCCAAGCAGCAAAAAACTACATCTGCTTTTATTTCTGCGGTATATTGTTGCAGATTGTCAAAATTAACGAGTACTTCTTTTATTTTAGAATGTTGTAAAGAGAGCGGTTTTCGGGTTAATACAATTATTTTATTGTATTGTTCTTCTTTAAGTAATTGCGATAAAACAAATCCACCTACTAAGCCCGTTGCTCCAACTAATAATGCAGTTTTCATTTTTTTATGTTATTGTAAAAGTAACAAATTTTATCCGTCTTAGTTTGATTGTATTTAGATTAATAAAATAGTCGTATTTTTAAACTGTAAATTTTTTTCAATGATATTATTCGCAGACAGTGGTTCTACAAAAACAGCATGGTTGTTATATAACCCGACAACAAAATCAAAACAATATTTTGAAACTTTAGGAATAAATCCTATCATACATAAACATGAAGAAATTTACCAAAAAGTTTTTTCTAATAAAGAACTGTTGTTATTAGCCACACAAATTACTTCGGTTAAATTTTTTGGAGCAGGATGTTCCAGTCACGAACGCAATCGATTAGCTGAGGCAGCTTTGAAATCAATATTTGTAAATGCAAATATAGAAATCGACCATGATATGAAAGCCGCTGCGTACGCCGTTTGTGCTAATGAACCCGGTATTGCATGTATCTTAGGTACCGGCTCCAATTCCATATTATATGATGGAGAATATTTAGTAGATTCCTATGCTGGTATTGGCTATATTTTAGGAGATGAAGCCAGCGGTGCTTATTTCGGAAAAATTATTTTACGCGATTTTTTATACCATCTTTTGCCTGAAGAAATAGAGCAGCATTTGCTAAAAGATTATAAATTGGAAAAAAATACTATCTTCCAATTGGTGTATAAAGAAGCATCGCCCAATAGATACTTAGCTAGCTTTGCACCGGTACTTTCAAAATTCAGACATACAGATTATGCGCAGGTGGTGCTACAGCAGGGCTTTACCGAATTTTTTGATTTTCATGTTTCTTGTTTTGAGCATTACCAAGATTTACCCATCGGATTTGTGGGCTCTATTGCCAATGCCTTTCAAGAAGAAATTAAAAAAGTAGCAGACGATTTTGAATGTACATTAGGTAAATTCGTGTTAAACCCGATAGACGATATCGCAAATTATTTTATTGCAAAAGAAAATTTATAACAATAGTTTTTTAATAAAAATTATGTTGTGAAATTGCTGCATAAACTATAAATTTCATTTAGTAAAATTGTGTATGCATACTTTAGAACCTTTTTGGAAATGGCGAGATTATTATACAGCAGAAGAAGATGAACTATCTCCTTTCTATGGTCGAGAATATAGTGAATTTGAATTTTCAGATCGGATTTATAATTATTACATTCATCCACAATGGGATTATTTCGGCTCAGACACCCTCTATCTAAAATTATTATATGTAGATTATAAACAAGGATCGGCAATTATAGAATTTATTGGAGAATGGAATGATTGTGTTCAGAATGATATTATGTTCTTAAAACGCGATTTTATTGATGTTTTAATACAAAATGGTATTCATAAATTTGTATTGATAGGTGAAAATATTTTGCAATATTTTGGAGACACAAACGATTATTATGAAGAGTGGTATGAAGATATAGGAGAAGAAGGTTGGATTATTGCAGTAAATTTTAGAGAACATATTATAGAAGAAATGCTGCAATCTAATATCCATTATTTTATAAATATCAACGAACGGTACGCCAATATTGATTGGCGGAAATATAAACCCTTTCACCTTATTTCGTATATTGATGACTTGTTGATAAAAGTAATTTCGTAATTTTATTCCGTGTCAAAATTATACATAGTTCCCACGCCAATCGGCAATTTACAAGACATAACTTCTCGTGCAGTCGAAGTATTAAAAACAGTTCAATTGATTTTGGCAGAAGATACCCGCACATCCCGTTTCTTATGTCATCATTTTATGATAGATACTCCGTTACAAGCTTACCATAAAGAGAATGAGCATAAAGCGGTTGAAAATGTAGTTCAACGTATAAAATCAGGTGTTACTATGGCTCTTGTTTCTGATGCAGGCACACCCGGAATTTCCGACCCCGGTTTTCTGCTGGTGCGCGAATGTTTAAAAAATGATATTGATGTGGAATGCCTTCCCGGTGCTACTGCTTTTGTTCCTGCTTTGGTAAATTCTGGTTTTCCATTAGATAGATTCGTGTTTGAGGGATTTCTTCCGCATCAAAAAGGCCGACAAAAACGATTACAAGCATTAACCGAAGAAACTCGAACAATAGTATTTTACGAATCGCCATACCGCATACTCAAACTATTGGTAGAATTAAAAGAATATTTTGGAGAAGAAAGACAATTGTCTATTAGCAGGGAATTGACAAAAAAATTTGAAGAAACATATCGTGGTACGGTAAGTGAAGCATTATATCATTTTACCCAAAAAGAACCCAAAGGCGAATTTGTAGTAGTAGTTGAAGGTAAATTTAAAGAGCAACAAAAAACTAAAAGTAATAAAGAGAAATACGGAATACAAGACGAATAAATGCTATGAAAAATTTAATAGATATACAAGAACAAACAATATACGCCGTTGAACAAGCAGCATTATTTGTGCAGCAGGAAATGGGTAAAATTCAACAATCTGATATTGAAACAAAATCATTGAATAGTTTGGTGACGTACGTCGATAAAGAATCTGAAAAAATATTGGTAAAGGAATTACAAAAAATTATACCTAACGCTTCATTCCTTACCGAAGAATATACAGTAGCACCATCACAGGGGGAGTGGCAATGGATTATCGATCCATTAGACGGTACTACCAATTTTATTCACCAAATCCCATCTTTTGGAATCTCTGTTGGCTTAAAACATAATGAAGAAATAGTGGTCGGTGTAGTAAAAGAATTAAACAGAAATGAATTGTTTTATGCAACAAAAAACAAAGGGGCATTTTTGAATAATAAATCTATAAACGTAACAACAACGGCATCACTTTCAGATTGTTTGGCTGCTACAGGTTTTCCATATTATGAATTTGATTTGATGCAAGAGTACATGCAAACTTTAGCTCATTTAATGACACATACTCGTGGTATTCGCCGCTTAGGAGCTGCTGCAATAGATTTATGTTATGTTGCCTGCGGCCGATTTGATGCATTTTTTGAATATTCTTTGTCGCCGTGGGATGTGGCTGCCGGCGCACTTATAGTACAAGAAGCTGGCGGAGTAGTAGCAGATTTTAAAGGCGGTGATAATTGGCTTGCTGGCAGACAAATAATGGCAAGCAATAAATTTGTTGCAGCCGCAATGTTGGAATTATTGAGAGAAAAATTTGGTCTGGACAAATAAAAAAAACGGTTATTCCATAGAATAACCGTCCGTTAAATAGTTAGTAGTTGAAATTTTATTTTGCAAAAGCAGCTCTAGCGCCACCTGTTGCAAATAATGCTAACGATCTAGCTTTTTGTCCGTTAGTAAACATATACATACAAGCATCATCTACATAATCCATATAATTCATGGTCATTTCAGGTTTTGTAGTTGAGCAAGAACCGTAATGTGGGAATGATGGACAGCCATAATTTGCTGTTTGCGCAGTTGGAGTATCACTTACTAAATCACTACCGCATGTAGCATCACCCCAAATATGTCGAAGGTTTAACCAATGCCCAACTTCATGTGTTGCCGTTCTGCCTTTGTTGTATGGTGCAGCAACTGTACCAGTACGTCCAAATGCACTATTTAATATTACTACGCCATCAGTAGCAGCTGCACCTCCCGGGAATTGTGCATAGCCTAAAATACCGCCACCTAATGTACAACACCATAGATTTAATTTGGTAGTAGGAGATGTGGCATTTATACCACCAGAAGTAGATTTTTTCATGGCATCATTGGTGGACCAACTTTTTTTGGTAGTAGATTTTCTGATAACTTGGTCTAATACAAATCGAATACCATAGTTTGCTTTTAAAGCAGAAAAAGTAGAAGGTACTTTAGAAATATCTGCATTCGTAGCATTGTAGTCTTCGTTCAATACATCTATTTGTGATTGGATTTGTGCTTGTGAAATATTTTCGGCAGTTGTACGGTAGAGTACATTTACTACTACAGGAATTTCTATTACCCCATTTACCAATCTAAAATTGCTATTTGTTTCTTTATTAGCTACAAAGTCAGTGGTGAAGTCTTCAATGGCTTGCATTCTGGCACTTAATGTCGGATCGGCTTTTAATTGTTCAGCCAATACATCCATTGATGCACACTGTCTTTTTAAGTTAACTGGATTTGTTGGACTTGCTGTGTTGTCAGCTGTGAAGTTGTTTTTCTGGCAAGCAGTAAACAGCATCGTCACCGCAGTACTTACGATAATTAATTTTTTCATTTGATTAGTTTTAAATATTAGCTTTGGTTTACGTAACACTAAATTAACACATAAAATTGACTTCTCAAAAAAAATATAAAAATTATTTGTTAAAATTTGCGCTGATTTTCAACTCTTTACTACCTGTTTCATATTTATAAAATCCTTCTCCGCTTTTTGCACCTAAATATCCTGCCGTTACCATATTTACCAAAAGTGGGCAAGGTGCATATTTCGGATTTCCGAAACCATCGTGCAATACACGCAAAATAGCCAAACATACATCTAGCCCAATAAAGTCAGCTAATTGCAGCGGTCCCATAGGATGCGCCATGCCCAACTTCATCACCGTGTCTATTTCATTTACACCTGCTACGCCTTCATACAGCGAGTAGATGGCTTCGTTAATCATTGGCATTAAGATACGGTTTGCCACAAATCCAGGATAGTCGTTTACTTCTACCGGAATTTTTTGTAAGGCTTTAGAAACTTCAAAAACTAAGTTATTCGTTTCATCAGATGTAGCATAGCCGCGTATTACTTCCACTAATTTCATCACCGGAACAGGATTCATAAAGTGCATGCCAATTACCTTATCGGGGCGCCGGGTGACTGCTCCAATTTTTGTAATAGAAATGGAAGAAGTGTTGCTAGCCAAAATACAATGCGGTGCACAAATTTCATCAAGCTCACGAAATATTTTTTCTTTAATGGCAAAATTTTCAGAGGCAGCTTCAATCACCAAATCGCTTGTAGCTGCGCCATCTTTTACTGTGGTAAATGTTTTTATATTTTGTAAAGTTTGGATTTTTATTTCTTCGGAAATTGCTCCTTTTTGTACTTGGCGGTCTAAGTTTTTGGTAATGGTTTGTATGGCTTTATCTAAAGCAGCTTGAGCAATATCTACTAATGCAACCTGGTAGCCAAATTGTGCGCAAACGTGGGCGATGCCGTTACCCATAGTACCTGAACCGATGACGGTAATGTTTTTGATGGACATTTTTTATAATTTGCCTGCAAGATATAGAATTATAAGATGGTATAAAATAGAATCAAAATGAATTTTAGCTTATGTGTTTAATTACTTATCGCTGCTTTTTATTACAGTATCTAGTCATATTGCTTTTTGATGCTTCCTTTAATTTCAAACTTCTTATCTTTGTTATCCTATGCGTTTCCAAAATTTCTCACTGAAATATACTTGTAAAGAACAGGAATTTGAAATTACATCTTCGGATTTTTCTGCGCATAAAAATGAACACCTCGAATTGGAATTTATTTTAGAAGATATCAATGACGATAAGCGGTATAAAGTAATACTGCTCCCGAAGCAGGAAATTCAATTGTCGGAATTTTTTATTGAAACACATTTAGACTATACTGCATCAAAAGGAATTTTTTGCAATGGCTTTCAGTCGTGGACAGAAACACGAATGTTTGAAAACGACGAAAAAATAAAAGGGCAGCGACGTGGTGTAAAAGTAATAGGAGAGGCGTATGGCGATGGCATGTTATATCCCTACAAAAATAAAAAAGGTATAGTGCATAGTTGGACATATACCTACATAAAACAACCGAAACGTAAAATTTTATTTTTAGGTTCATTAAACGATTCAAATGGTTATACCATATTCGAACATCATGCCTTAGAAAATAAATTGTGCATACAAAAAGATTGTAAAGGACAAATTATTTCCAACGATTTTTTATTGATAGATATTTTTGTTGCAAATACTTATGATTGGATTTGTTTTCAGAATTATTTTGAAGCACAACACCTCCAACCTATTTCTGCAAAACCTACTATCGGCTGGACGAGTTGGTATTATTATTACACCAAAATTTCAGAAAAAATAATAGAAGAAAACCTAAATGCCTTTGTAAATAATAAAGTACCTATTGGGATTTTTCAGATTGATGACGGTTGGCAGCAAGCTGTCGGCGATTGGTTGCACATAAATCAAAAATTCCCGAATGGATTAAAAAGCATAGTAGCTAAAATACACGCACAAAAAATTAAAGCAGGATTGTGGTTAGCACCTTTGGCGTGCGAGCATAATTCGTTTATCGTAAAAGAAAAACCGCAGTGGATATTAAAAGATGAAAAAGGTAAGTTTTTAAAAATCGGATTTAACCCGTTGTGGAGTTATTGGTTTTATGCATTAGACGTTTACAATGAAGAAGTGCGTGTTTATTTGAAAAAAGTATTTCATACCATATTGCAAGAATGGGATTTTGATTTAGTGAAATTAGATTTTTTATATGGTACGGCATTGGTAGCCAGAAACGGAAAATCGAGAGGACAAATTATGCACGAAACGATGTTGTTTTTGCGCGAGTGTGTAGGAGATAAAATGATTTTGGGTTGCGGCGTTCCACTGAGTGCCGCCACCGGAACTACAGAATACTGCCGGATAGGCCCGGATATACATTTGAGTTGGGATTTTAAATTATTGAAATGGATACGTGCGCGCGAGCGACCTTCAGTTTTAAACGCCATCCATAATACAATTTCGCGCAGGCAGCTTTCCGGAAAATGGTTCTGGAACGATCCAGATGTTTTTATGTTGCGTAGAAATAAAAATATGCTCTCCTTCGAGGAACAATATTCGCTACTGTTAACGAATTTATTGTTCGGGCATTTGTTGTTTACCTCAGATAATATTGCTGAATACGATGCGAAACAGCTGTGGTGGTATAAATCCATTTTTCCGATGATGTCGATAAAAGAGGTGCAAGTAAGCTGGCACGATGGATTTTATACGATACAATTCAGTGTTAAAGATCGTAATTTTTTAGCTTTGATAAATGTGAGCGAATTACCTAAAATGTACAAACTGCCGAATGATTTATTCTATGATAACGTGAAAGAAGACTTACTAAAAGGCAATAGAGTGATTGAAATTCCAAAGCATACTTCAAAGTGTCTGCTAATGGTAGGATATACGCCTTTTGCCATTGCGGGCAGTAAAGGACATTTTTTTTCTGGCACAGAAATTGAAAATATTTATGTGAGCGGCAATAAAGTTGAAATAGAATGGACCGAAAATGTTTTAAATGAAGTTTCATTGTATTTAAAAGTACCGACCGATTATGAAGTGGTGAGTATAAACAATAGTGGAAATTTTAAAAGAATTGAAAAAAAAGATTTCTCTATAATTGAGATTGAAAAAGATAAACTATAAAGCAAAAAGTAATAGTGCAATATTTATATAAAAATATTTTTAGAGAAATAAATTTCAAAAGAGAAAGACTCCATGTTGCATTTTTAGGAATGTTGCTGTTTTTTTTATGGAATACTAATTTTGCAGTTGCCGCAAATCAAAATAAGATAGACCCAATATTAGAGTTTGCAAAGCAACAAGTAGCCCAAAAGTTTTATCAACCAGCGATATCAACTTTAAATACTTATTTGAGCACTCATAAAGACGATACCACGGCATTGTATTGGAAAGGACATTGTTTTTATAAACTTAAAAATTATCAAGCAGCTGCGGAGAATTATTTATTACTGTTGAAATTTAGTCCAAGAAATTTTGCTGCTAATGTAGATATGGCAAACATGATGGTATTGCAAAAGAAATACAATGAAGCATTACCCTATTTTAATAAAGCAATATCAGTAAACGATACCGATATTAATTTGGTAAACAGCCGAGGTATGTGTTATTATTTTGCAGAGAAATTTGAGCTCGCTATAAAAGATTTTAAAAGGGTACTTAAATTAGATCCTAATAATTTTTTAGCGTATAACAATTTGGGCTCTGCCACTTATAATAATCAGAATATTGCAGATGCTAGTATAATAGATTTAAAATCAGCAGAAGTACTATTTGATAAAGCACTTGATATAAAACCAGACTTTGAACTGGCATTGCGCAATAGAGGTATTGTTCGCTATTACTTGGATAAATTAAATTTGTCTTACGACGATTTATTGCGCGCCATACAGTTAGAGCCAAAAGATGAAAACGCCTATTATTACATTGGAAAAGTATTTTATAAGCAAAAGAATTATCCGTTGGCTTTACAGTTTTTTGATAATGCCGTTACTATCTCTAATAACCCTAAATTTTTGTTAGATAGAGGAATTTGTAAATTGGATATGGACGATACTAAGTCTGCACGTTCTGATTTTTATAAGTCTTTTCAGTCGGGTGATTCAAAAGGAATTGCAGCATATCAGTTGGCACGTACTTATGGTGCAGAAGGCGATAAACAAAATGCATTCGCCTACTTACGTGATGCAAAAAAATACGGATTATTTGTAGATACTCGATATTTTAATACATTGGCAAAAGATAAATATTTTATCGGTTGGGAAAAAGATAAAGAATTTATTGAACTCGTACAAGAGTTGAAATTCGGCAGACGATAATCTATTGCCCACCGCCATCTACGCCATTTCCAGTATCTTCAAAATTAGATTTCTTTTGCTTGGAATATTGCCCCTTGCTTTCAGATTTTCCAAATCTATAGGTAAATACGATATTGCCAATAGTAGATTCCCAATACCGTTTTATGGAACTTCTATAATTACTGCCGGAGGTGTTTGCTCCAAAATATTGTGTGTGAAAAATATCGCTGACATTAATGGCAATACTAGCTTTATTGTTTTTTAAGAAGTCGTATTTGAATCCAAGATTTGCAAACACCATCGGTGTAATTTCGCCTTGCAAAAATCTAATTTTACTTCTATAAAATACCATAAATTGTATGGAGGCTTTCGGTGTTACGTTAAATGTATTCATCATGCGTAGGTTGTATTGAAAACTGTTTGTGCTGGCATCAGATTCGCCATTCGGAACACTTCCTTTTATCTGATTGTAAAATAAGTTAGCCGATAAAACAAAATTCCACCATCGAAATAAATTGGTTCTATTAGTAAATTCTACGCCTACATTTTGCCCAGAATTTAGATTGTCGAAATTAACAATAGAGTGTCCTAAGCTATCTACGATATTGAATCGGGTAAATACATTGTAGGCGTATCGATAATAAAATGTAGTGCTAAAAAATAAACTACGATGAAAAGTAGAGTCTTTTTTCCATGGTTTTAAGTCGATATTTTTCACATGCGTTATTTCAACAGCATGCGTGTAAGCTGGCTTCATTTTCGGATTTCCAGTTAAAATATTATATGGGTCGCTATAGTTGCCAAACGGATTTAATTGCTCCGCACTTGGGCGATTGATGCGCTTGCTGTATGACACACTCAGAGAATGTCCTTTCTTTAAATTAAATGAAAAAGAAGCCGAAGGAAAGTAATTGAAATAGTTTTGTTTGTAGTTCAAATTTCCAACATATTGTCGAATATCTATCGATGTATTTTCTACTCTCATTCCGGCTTTATAGGTAAATATTTTTTTCACAGCCCCGCCAAAAATGAGATAAGCAGCGTGTATTTGTTCGTTGTATTTATATTTATTGGAAACAGAACTGTCATACACATATTGCTGTGTTATACTCGATAATGAATCGGCATATAAATCACCCACTAAATCGCGGATAGAATATTTATAGCCTAATTCTAATTTCGACTTTGATTTTTTAAATGGCTGTGCATAATCAGCTTGCACAAACCCTGTATGCGCAATATTTCCGAATTTATTTCTTTGCAATAAGGAAACAGTATTTACTTCCTGGTAGTTAGCCGCCACCGGTTTTTGAGTGTAAATTGGCGTATTATCTCGGTAGGAGTAGGCATAATTTCCCGCTATTACCAAGTCATTGTTATTGTCTTTAAACACTCGACGGTAAGAAGCGTTGGCTTCAGCATTCCAACTTATATTATTGGCAGTAGTATATCGGTTATAGGCATTTAAATAATCCATTGTGGAGTCTAAAAAAATGCTATGCACCACACCCTTGCTTTTGCCGTTAGATTCACTTAAAAGGACACTGAAGGAAAGCGTATTTTTAGGTTTAAAATCCCAATCTAAATTACTGCTTATGGTATTTGCAAAGTTGTTGTATGTTGTTCTATCCTTGGAGTTTAAATAAAAAGGAGCTCTGCCCGGAAAGAAATTATATCTTTCCCCAGTTCCTTTGTAATAGCTTTCTGTAAACCGAAAATTATACGATGTAGTAAAGCTGATTTTGTTTTTTCTGTAATTTAGCGTTATTCCTGTATTCCCGTCATATTTAGTGCCATACCCGATGGTAAAACTTCCATTCAATCCACTTTTTGTGTTTTTCTTTAACACGATATTGATGATACCTACCTCTCCTTCGGCATCATACTTTGCTGATGGATTATTTATTACTTCAATACTTTCAATTTGTGATGATGGTATTGCATCTAATATCGCCTTTGTATTTGTTGCTGTAATTCCCGATGGCTTACCATTGATAAATACCCTAAGATTTCCTGAACCACGCATCGATAAATTGCCGTCTTGATCAACCTCTACCACAGATACCTGCTTTAGTGCATCAATTGCCGAACCACCAGTGGAAAGTACATTTTTATCCATATTAAATACTTTCTTTTCGGCATTTATTTGCATGTAATTTTTTTCTGCGGTAATCTGTACTTCCTCTAATACTTTGGTATCTTCTTCTACTTTTATAATACCAAGATTAACCTCCATTTTATCAGGTGGTACTACTACTATTGGTTTCTTTGTATAATCTTTATATCCAAGGTAAGATATGGTAATTTCATAAGCACCAAACGGAATATTTGCTACTTCAAACCATCCTTTATCATCTACCAATGAGCCTAAAAGTATTGAAGAGTCTTTTAGATTTTTTAGTGTTACAGAAGAATAGGCAAGTGGTGTGCCTTTTGTAGCATCAATAATTTTTCCTGAAACCCTACCACCCGCAGCAAAATTTGTAGATGGTTGTGCAATGGCAATAAAACTTGAGATGCTTAGTAGTACAACAAAAAATGAACGCATAAAATAAAAATCGGTGTTATAAATAGATAAAAGAACAAAAGCTCGAGCTTTTAAGTTCCTACTGTTATAAGTTTTATAAAATGGCGAAATATTACAACTGTCGGAATGATAATAACAAAAATATCCAACCTGCTATCATACATAAACCGCCAATAGGAGTAATGGGGCCTAAAACTGGAGTGACGGCTTCCATTCCCAAAAGGCTTTTTGTTGCAAGTAAGTACAACGAACCTGAGAAAAATAAGATACCTACGGTGAATAACCATCCGGCATAGTTTAGCGTGTTGGCTTGTGTTTTTTCTGCCAAAAAGGCTACCGCTAATAACGCGGCAACGTGATAGAATTGATAGCTTACTGCTTTTTCGTAAATGGTGTGCTGGTAGGCATCTAATTTATCTTTGAGAGCGTGGGCGCCGAAGGCGCCCAATATTACTGCTACTGCACCATAAACCGCAGCAATGGTTCCGAATGTCTTTTGCATAGAAATCTTTGTGTAAAGTTACCCAATTAACTCGATATGGAAAAACGGCATTTTCTGTTACACCTGCCAGTCTATCGGGGTTCCTCCTTTAGAGCGGAGTATATCATTGACCTGTGAAAAATGCTTGCAACCAAAAAATCCGCTATGTGCCGAAAAAGGAGAGGGGTGAGGGGCTTTTAGTATTATATGTTTTCGCGCATCGATTAATGTTGTTTTTTGCTGCGCAAAATTTCCCCATAATAAAAATATTAAACCTTCTCGCTGTTCTGATAGTTTCTTTATTACTGCATTAGTAAATTCCTCCCAGCCTCGTTTCTGGTGCGATGCGGGTGTATTGGCTTCTACTGTTAAGATGGTATTGAGTAGAAAAACACCCTGTGTAGTCCATTTTTGTAGATTTCCATGATTGGGGATTTTAAAGCCAACATCATTTTGTAATTCTTTATAAATATTTTTTAAACTTGGCGGTAGTTTTTTTATTTCACTTGGAACAGAAAAACATAGCCCATGCGCCTGTCCTATTCCGTGGTATGGGTCTTGGCCCAAAATTACAACCCGTACTTTATTGAAAGGCGAGGAGTTAAAGGCATTAAAAATTAAGGGCATCGGTGGATATATTACTTTGCCAAGTGATTGTTCTTGTTGTAAAAACAGTCGTAATTTCGAGAAATAGAGTTGCGAAAATTCATCGGATAATACGTGTTTCCAGCTTTGTTCCAGCGTTATTTCTGAATTAGACATAATTTTTTAAAGTTTTTATTTGGGAAATTACTTATTTTAAAGATATCTTTGCACTCCGATTGCAGAAAATATATTTTATAACTTCTGTAAAAGCATGGCCGCGTAGCTCAGGGGATAGAGCAACTGCCTTCTAAGCAGTCGGTCGCACGTTCGATTCGTGCCGCGGTCACAATAAAATAAGGGTTTTAGCGAGATGCTGAAACC
>CAZXRF010000004.1:0-78660 GCA_964642875.1 uncultured Chitinophagales bacterium
AGTTTATTAGAATACATAGTGTAAAAATGGTGAAAAGTAAAACTTTGCGCATATCTTAAAGGTTTTAAACAAATTTATTCAATTTTATCATACTTTAATGTAGAACTTTCAAAGACTGCATATAAATCCGTAATTTTAACAAGTTTTTAGAAATATGCGAAAGAAAAAAAAGACGGAGTACCCTACTTTAGAAAATGTAACAATTGCTGCTATTGCAGCCGAAGGGAAAGGGCTAGCAAAAATAAATAACTTTGTGGTCTTTATAGACAAAGGCGTTCCAGGTGATGTTGTGAATGCTAAAATTATACAGAAGAAAAAGGATTATGCACATGCAGAAATTAAGCAACTCTTAAAAGCATCGGAAAAACGAAGTATGCCGTTTTGCAGGCATTTCGGCACTTGTGGTGGCTGTAAATGGCAGCATGTAAAGTATGAACATCAATTAGAATTTAAACACCAAATAGTGGGAGAGGCATTTTTGCGAATTGGCAAAATGGAACTCTCAAATATAGAACCTATTTTGGGTTGTGAAGAAACTACATTTTATCGAAATAAGTTAGAATTTACATTTTCGGATAGAGTATGGCTAACTCGGGAACAAATAGACAGCGGCGAAACATTTAATAAAAATGCATTAGGGTTTCATGCTGCAGGGAACTTTGCTTCTGTTTTGCAAATTGAAGAATGTTTTTTGCAAGATGAACGGGTAAATACCATTCGAAATGCCGTTTATCAATTTGCTATAGAGCACCAATATTCATTTTACAATTTGAAATTCCATGAAGGGTTAATGCGCAATCTAATTTTTAGAACGACAACCTTAGGTGAATGGATGGTGACGGTATGTTTTGCTATACCGGAAATGGAAAAAATAGAAGCATTGATGGTTTTTATTAAAAATAATTTTCCTTTTATTACATCTTTAAACTATATCATTAACACAAAAAAGAATGATACAATTTACGATCAAGAAGTGGTTACATATCATGGGAACGATCATATTATTGAACAATTAAATACCGTACGATATAAGATAAGCCCTAAGTCATTTTTTCAGACGAATAGCAAACAAGCCAAGCGATTGTATGATATTGTAAAAGAATTTGGCAATTTCAGCAAAGACGATGTTGTGTATGATTTGTATTGCGGCACAGGAAGTATTGGTTTATATATTGCTGCGGAATGTAAAAAGGTGGTAGGAATTGAACAAATTCCCGAAGCTATTGAAGATGCGAAGTACAATGCTACATTAAATGAGCTAAAAAATACAGTATTTCATGTGGGAACTTGTGAAGATATTTTGAAAGAATCTTTTATAGAACAACATGGAATGCCTGATATTGTAGTGGTAGATCCACCACGAGCAGGCTTGCACGAAAAGGTAGTGCAGGTACTGATGCAGGCAGCACCTAAACGCATAGTGTATGTGAGCTGCAACCCAGCCACGCAAGCAAGAGATGTGCTTTTATTTTCAGAAAAATATAACGTCACACGTTGCCGCCCTGTAGATATGTTTCCGCATACATATCATATCGAAAATGTAATACTATTGGAGTGGAAAAACTAATGTAAAAGCATTTTTAAACGCTGCAACATTTCTTTATTATTTTCTTGATGAAAAGCACTTTTCACCTCTGCTTTTTCGTTATTAGTTAGATGCCAACTCATTGAAATTTTCTTGTTTTTATCTGCTTGGTCGTAGTTAAAATCCAGTTCATTTATATCCATTATTCCTGAATTTACCAAATAAGCCAAACTCATATCGTCATTGTAATTTTGTAATAATCTGAAATTATTAAATATACTACCGATAGGCGAAAACAACTCACTCAAGTAGGTAGATTTACTATTCTGCTCTAAATCACTAAATTTATTATCCACTCGTAAAGAAACAAAAACCACCCCACTCGTATTGGCATCTATCCAATCTTTAAAAACACTATAAAACCGAACAGCAACAGCAATACCAGTATTATCTCTCAGCCCGGCATCTAATGCTTTTATTTGTGGTTGTGTAGGTAGATATACCGCTGGCATAATGTATGGGTAAGTGGCATTAGTTCGCAATACATCTACAAAATTCACGTTCGCAGCCTCTCTATCCTTAAAGAATCGCATATACTCTACAGCATCCGTAGAAAGTTTATCGATATATACGTTTGAATTATTGACATAAGGTTTTACTAAATACGCAATTCCTTGTGGCGAAAAAAACAAAAAACGTTGGTCGTTAATAATTGTTGAAGAGACAATCATCATTGGAATGATTGCACTATCCTCCGGTGCTTTATAATCAGTCAATAATTTAGATAACGTATAGTGTGTATTTTCATTAAAATTCAAATCGAACATATAGCCTCTATCCTTTTTATAGCAATGATTTTTATACTTTATTTTTTGCCACGGGTAAAAAATATCATTAGTTACAATTGAAGTGGAAACGCTGTTCAACAAATCCTTTCCGACATCATTCAAATAGGAAGAGTCCAAATAATCTATAGAGGAATTGTAATGGTGTTGTAGATACAATTCTCTGAAATATGCCGCCCCCAACATGCCACCAGATGCGCCGGTCATCAATACTGTATGATCGAGTAGTTTTTCGCCGGTTTGCTTTTCTAACTCTTGCAGTAAATGAAACGACCAATACGTTGCCTTTAGTCCTCCTCCGGCAGTATTTATAAAAATCATTTTAGGTTTTTTTTCTCCATAAATTTGCTGCATTTTATCATGCCATTTATTAAGAATTGAAATAGTATTTTTCACATCAGCATCTACAATAGTTTTATTTACATTATTGCTTACCGTACTATTGGAATATTTTAATTTTGGAGCATCATAATTTAGTCCATATAGTTGATGTTTATAAACGACCATATCAAATCGGGTAAGCACATTTAGAAGTAATACTATTACAATTATCACCACCGTTCCCCAAGCCCTAGACCAATAATACAAGAACGAAAAGAAAACAATAACTATTGAAAATAAAAGAAAAATTGCAGCCATTGCAGGCAGTCTAAATATTGGAATTACCATCAATTTTCCAAAAGCAATAATGACTCCAATTGTCAGTATTTGAAATAGCAATGCATTTCTATGGTGTTGGTACAAACTCTTATCCAATAACTCTCTTTCATAAAAATCTACTTTCCGTACTTTAGATATGGAAAATGGAAAATGGAAAAACGTTTGAACCGGCCATTGAGAGCAATCGCTTATATGTGTTAAAAATTTATCTATTTTTAATTTTCTCCCTAAATTAGATGCTTGTAACTTATCACGAATCTTCTCAATTATTCTTTCTGTATCTTTATTAAATATAGAAAACACTAAGCCTGTAAAAAGTATATCTAAAAAATTACCTATTAATACTGCACAAACGGAAAGTGCTATTTTTCCGCCGGGTAACAACATCTCTGTATGTTGAAAATGTACTAACTTCACTAAATAAGTAATGCTAAACACTAACGGGATTAGGCTATTATTAAAGCAAAATTGGATAAATGGATTGGATAGCGATGCCAAAAATTCAAAACGGTAACTGTTTAGAACAAATAGCGACATATTCCACGCCATAAAAAAACCGCCCATCGCAAATCCTAATATTAGGTAGCTCAAAAAATTTACCCGACCTAGATATTCCGGTTCTAATAATAACAACGGCACTCCATAGCTCTCTCCTAAAGATTGGAATACTATAGCAAAAAGAATTATCCAAAAAAATAAAAGATAGATATGCTTCTTCATTTGCAATAAAAGCAATTGAATGGGAAAACTATAAAAAGCAAATCCAAAATATCTTTTGAAAACTTTTTCTGCCATTAAATAAAATTACAAGATATTTTAAAAACAATAGAACAGAAAAAAAGTTGAATAGTCTTTTATCTAAATAAATATGCGCCACAATCGGTAACGGCACCAGTTCGGAAAAAACCATCTATATCTTTAGTAGGAAAAAATGCAGTACTATAATCTCGACATGGCGATGTTGATTTTAGGTTAAAATTATTTTTAAATACATCTTGAAATTGTGGGTCGTCTAATTTATAATTTACAAAAACAGAAGGGCTAAAAGGTGGTTTTGCTTTTACCACACAATGTTCAAATTTTGTATCTATTACCAAAGGGTTGTTTGTGATATCGTCGATAACAATTTCATTTTCTAAAGTACCATAAACTATACAGTTTTCAAAAAGTGCAGCGGCTGCATCTGCATAAACATAGGCGTTGTCATTGATTTTAAAATAATCGTTAAAGTAAAACAATGGGTCTTTAGCATGCGAAATATACGTGCTTGAACGTGCATAAAAAGTGCAGTTTTGAAACTCATATTGCCCTCCATTGTACAAACCTATTACATTTCTGCCGCAATTATACACCAAAGTATTTTCGGCATAAATTTTACCTAAAAAACCAAATAAACCATAAAATGCATGGTTGTAAATTATAGAATTTTTTATAGTAACATTGGGTGCATTAGCAATGCTCATAGCTTGTAGTGCCGCAGTATTTTGATTGGGATCATCGGATGTTTTTATATTTCCTACGTTGATTCCATACAGCGAATTGCGCATTGATAAATATTCAATATTTCCCGAACTGCCTCTTAAGAAAAATACGCCAGAATACTGTCCCGGAAAATCGTCATACGAACGTCCCGCAACATCTTTGTCTAAACGTACTCCTCTGAAAGTAACCCTATTTGCTGTATCTGTACCTGCTATATTTAAATTGCCTTCTACCAAAAGCGCTGCACCATTTCCGAAATAAACTTTACAGCCTTTGTTAATTGTTAAAGTAGCACTACTTTTTATTTGTAAATAATTCAAGATGATGTACGGTAAATCATCATTCCATACCGTGTTTGTTTCTATGGAATCGCCATTAAAAAAATGTGCATTTTGCCCATACGATTGGAGTTGCACTTGCTGTAAATTTCCATTGGTAATAAACTGTATAGAGTCTTCTACTAAAAACGGTAAGTGTACAGCCGTAGGATTTATGGTTACTTCAACAAAAACATACAAGCTATCTTTTGCAGGAATTTCAACATTTTTAAATAGCACTCCAGAGTCTCCATCTACATTTATTCGGTATCGTGAAGTACTACCTCCAGCCAATCGTATTTCTGAAATTTTTATAGGCTGCTTCGTCGTATTTCTAAGCGTAAAAAAACGGGTAGTTGAACCTAGTGTAGAAAAAAGGGTATCGAACGAAAGGGTGTCGGTAGAAATCGCAATTCCAGATGTCGTATTCAACTGTTCCTTTTTACAAGAAGATATGAAAATAAATAATAAAAATACAACCCCTAAAATTACTCGGTATTTCGAACTAGATAGCATATTTAGATTACGCATAAACACAAACAAAGATAATAATTCTATTAGTATCCTTTATGCATAGTTTTTTTGTTTTGAAAAATAGTTTAGAAATTACTTTAGTATTCTCAATGCTTTAGTTTTTTGCAAATGCAATAGTTGCTATACTTACTTTACAGTTACCCGCTGATAGCAATGCCTCAGCGCACGCCTCTAATGTGGCACCGGTTGTTAGTACATCATCTATCAATAGAATATGTTGCTGCTGCAATAAACTGGGGCGTTGTACTTTAAAGGCATGCGCTACATTTTCCCATCTTTCTACTCTGCCTTTTTTTGTTTGGGTTTCTGTAAACATCTCTCTTTTTATAACTTTTTCCAACAACTTACATTTCAATATTTCATTTACTCCTTCTGCAAATAAAGTACTCTGATTATAGCCTCGTATATGTTCTTTTTGTGGGTGCAAAGGCACTGGAATAATACAGGTTATATCTGATAAATCTGATATTTTTTGCAACCGCTCTCCCAGCAATCTACCCATAAACACTGCAAGTTCGCGCTTGCCATTGTATTTTATATTGTGTAAAATTTGTTGGGTTTTTTCTCCTTTAGAAAAATAAAGCAGCGACGTAGCAAACTGCAAGGGCACTCTGCCATAAAATACTTTTTCCACCGGATTGTCTTGCATTTTTTCAAAATTTGTAAATGGCAAATCTAATCGACAATGTATGCACAAATGCTTTTCGCCTTTTACTAAAGGCTCATCGCAACCTCCACAAAGATTGGGGTAAAACAGCCGATAAAAATCAACAAAATATTCTTTTGCTACTGCCAACATAAATCCTTATTTTTCAGAATAATTTTTTATAAAATTCCGCAACCGTTTTTACAAAATTTATTTCTGCGCTCTCTTTATCTTCTTTTATCTTTTGATTGTATTTGGAAATAAAAACTTTCTCATATCCTAATTTACTGGCTTCTGCAATGCGTTGTTCTACTTTATTTACTGCACGAATTTCACCACTCAATCCTACTTCACCGCTAAACGCAAATTTGTTATTGATAGCCGTATCTTCATACGAAGATAACAATGCCGCTACTACTGCTAAATCTACTGCAGGGTCTTCTACTCGCAAGCCACCGGCAATATTTAAAAATACATCATGCGTACCAAATCGAAAACCACAGCGTTTGTCCAATACTGCTAATAACATGCCCAGTCTGCGCAAATCATAGCCGGTAGCACTGCGCTGCGGAGTGCCATATACAGCAGGACTCACCAGCGCTTGCACTTCCACTAATAAGGCACGCATACCTTCCATAGTTACAGCAATTGCCACGCCACTTACTTGCTCATCGCGCTGGGTTATTAACAGCTCCGACGGATTAGTTACGGCACGCATTCCATCGCCGCGCATTTCATAAATTCCCAATTCCGCAGTAGAGCCAAATCTATTTTTTTGTGTGCGCAGGATTCTGTAATTGTAATTCCTATCGCCTTCAAATTGTAATACGGTGTCCACCATGTGTTCCAATAATTTTGGCCCAGCAATGGTGCCTTCTTTGGTGATATGACCAACTATAAATATAGGCAAATGATGTCGTTTTGCGTATTGCTGCAATACATGAGTAGCTTCACGAATTTGAGACACACTGCCTGCGGCAGATTCAATCAACGAAGTTTCTAAAGTTTGTATTGAATCTATAACTAACAATTGTGGCTGCACGTATTCTATTTGCTGCATAATAGCTTCTACAGATGTTTCCGTGTAAACAAAAATTTCTGAATTGTTTTGTTTGATTCTGTCGGCACGCATTTTTAATTGTTGTTCACTTTCTTCACCAGAAACGTATAAGGTTTTCAAGCCTTTTGATTGTAAAACAACTTGTAATAATAATGTTGATTTTCCGATACCAGGTTCGCCACCAATTAAAATTAAAGAACCAGGAACAATGCCACCACCTAGTACACGATTTAATTCTGAATCGGAGGTGGTAATACGTTGCCTGTTTTCATTAGATATTTCTTGTAATAATTGTGGTTTAGATTTAGTGGCAATAGGTTTATTAGTAGTGGATTTTGATTCTACAATTTCTTCTACAAAGGTGTTCCATTCGCCGCAATTACTACATTTCCCCATCCATTTAGGCGAGTTGGTGCCACAGTTTTGACATATATATATGCTTTTGGTTTTAGACATTTGTGTAAAGATAAGCATGTAATTTGGATTACAAATCATGATATTCGCATTGAAATCTTTTTTGTTAAAAAGATTTAATTATTATTCGACTTTAGTTTTTATGCTGACTTTTGAATCCTTATTAATTTTGTATTTCTAAAAATATATTCGATGAAACATTTTCTCTTTTCCTTATTAGCGGTTATTTTATTTACTAATTGTGTAACGCAAAAAGAATATGACAAGGCACTGAATGACTACTTAAACGAAGCGATTAAAAATAAATCGCTGGCACAACACTTAGATTCAGTTCAAATGGATTGCACTACAAAAACTACAAGTTTAGCTAGTCAGTTGGAGAAATTAAGAGCCGATTCAACTGAGTTGGCTGATTTAATTGAATCTATGAAAAAAGAAATGGATGCACAAACTGCACAATTTGCCCAATCTCAGCAAGATTATTTAAAAAAGTTAAAAGATGCTGGCGATAAAAATCAAAAAACAAACGCCGATTTATTGCAAATGCAATTAGACTTGGAAAAACAAAAAATTGCTTTGCAGCAAAAAGAAGCTGATTTAAAAAAGGCAAATGCTGATTTGGTCGCTCGCGAAGCAAAAATTATAGAACTGAATAAATTATTAACCGATCAAAAGGCAAAAGTAGATGCCTTGCGCGATGCTATCAAAAATGCACTTACAGATTTTTCTTCCGGCGAACTCAGCGTTTACACTAAAGACGGTAAAGTATATGTTTCTATGTCGGATAAATTATTGTTCAAATCTGGTTCTACCGTTGTAGAAAGTAAAGGCGTAGATGCTTTGGGAAAATTAGCAGAAGTAATCAAAAAGAACACAGATATTTTAGTAAATATTGAAGGGCATACCGATAATGTTCCCTACTTATCTTCCAATGGATTTATAAAAGACAATTGGGATTTGAGCTTAATGCGTGCTAGCAGTGTATTACATATTTTAATAGATAAATACAAAGTAACGCCGCTACAGGTGCTTGCTTCCGGGCGTGGCGAGTTTTCCCCTAAAGAATCCAATAGTACCACAGAAGGCAGAGCGGCGAACCGAAGAACCGAAATTATTTTAGCACCTAAAGTCGATAAGCTGTTAGATTTGGTAAATGGGCATTAATTTCTTCACTAAAATTAATATTTCGTTGACGTTCAATCTTGTATTTTTGTAGCCGACTTATGGGCAACATCAATGAGAGTCACGAAAAGAAAGAAATGGGGTTCTTCGACCATATCGAAGCACTCCGTTGGCATATTATGCGCTCGGCTATTGTGGTGGTGATTTGCGCTATTGTCGCCTTTACGCAGAAGAAATTTATTTTCGATGATTTACTTTTTGGCCCTACCCGACCAGATTTCCCTACCAATCGTTTCTTTTGTTGGTTAGATGCCCATTCCGCAATATTCAGTGGGCTTTGTATTCAAGGCGCAAAATTTACTTTTATAAATACCGACATTACAGGGCAGTTTATGTTACACCTTCAAATGTCAATGTATGTGGGCATTATCGCTGCATTTCCGTATATCTTTTGGGAACTCTGGCGGTTTGTAAAACCTGCTTTAAAAGAGCGTGAAATTAGAAACACACGAGGTATCGTATTCGTAACTTCAATATTATTTACCATCGGTTGCTTATTTGGCTATTTTATAATCACTCCATTTTCAGTAAGTTTTTTAATTCAATACCAAGCAACTGAATTAGTACAAAACTTAATAAATATAGATAGCTATATTGGCTTATTAATTTCAATGACAGTACCAACCGGCATATTATTTGAATTACCAATGCTTGTGTTTTTACTAACTAAACTCGGCATACTCACTCCAAATTTTATGCGTAAAGGCCGAAAAATTGCATATGTAGCTATACTTATCATTGTAGCCATCATTACACCACAAGGAGATATTACTAGTTTATTGTTAATTTCCACCCCTATTTTTGTTCTGTATGAACTAAGTATTATTGTCTCCAACCGAGTTTATAAACAACGAGTGCAAGAAGAGGATTTTGTTTAATAACTATACCTTTTTAGTGTAAACTATTCCTTTTACTAAACAAAATTGAGCAGCAATATACGTGGACATAATGACGACTCTTGCTGCTTCAAATGGCTGATAAAAGCGATTTATGGCAATGCACGAATCCGAAAAAACAAATAATATTGCGCCGATAAAAACCAACCAAAATGAAGCATTACTAACTATTTCTTTTCTGTTTAATGCCGTTACAGCCATAGCAACAATCACTAATGCATAGGTGGTAACTGGAAGTTTCATTGACCCTAATCCGGGAAACAATAATTTCAACAAGAGTAGTACAAACAATAAAAACGGTGCTAATAGATACGTTTTCTTACCAATCAGCGTGTCTTTAAAGGGGCGTGATATCTCTTTTAAGAAATGTAGTATATAATTCACATGGCCAATTAAAAATGAAATTAACCCTAAAATAAAAAAGTTCTTTACAAGCGAGTTTGCCTCTCCCGAACGAATAAACATAAGAAAAATATCTCCCCACCACGAAAAAAACAAAGCCAAGTATAAATGCAAGTATTGTTTTATTTCCCTTGTTTGTACGTAAAAATATATCGCTAGTAATGGCATTAGCATCACTTTAGTAATATACATTAATAATAGATGATTAGTCTGTTCTGCAATAATGGTAGTACATCCATTTACAAAATAAAGCAATAGAAATATCATAATGAAAATTACAAAAAATGGAGTAAGTATTGAATTTTTCAAAAAAAAATTATAACATTGTATATCATTAACCACTAAATAAATTACTATGAAAAACGTACAAAGAACAGGCTTTGCCCTATTTATCCTTTCTATTTTATTTTTTAGCAGTTGTAAAAAAGACAATTTCAATCTTTCTGCTGACATTAAAAACATAATACCTACCACCATGCTTAAAGAGTTAAAAAGTAAAGGAATGGCTATCAATGAAGGTACAACCCCACCAAGTATTGAAGGTATTTATTTAGCAAGTCCTTATACGCTGAAATCGCCATACGGCGCTGGAGATAGTTGGGTTGCAGGTAGAGTAATTGCTAATTACAAATATAAATTTTACGACCAAACCGGAGGAAACGTAAAAGTGGATTACAAACAGCCCTCAGGATCGGATCATGGATCAGGATTGGGTTCTTTCATTTCGGGAAGCGGAAATAAATTTTCTATTTTTTCTGAATCCAATGGAAGTACAAGCAGCATTGAATACACTACTGTAAGTGTTATTTCGGGAGAGCTTACACCAACAGGAATAAAAGATTTTCAATACGGTTTTATATTTACCAAAAAAACTGGAGATGATGGGGACGTTAACTATATACCGAAAGGAAAAAGTAGAGTATGGATAGATGGAGACGCACTTGCTGACAAAGTAAGCACATTTAGAATGGGCATCAACAGCATTAATATTTCCGACATTTCTGCTATGGGTTCAAAATAATTGAACTCTTAAAAAAATAATATTTTCAAGCACAAGAATTTTCAATAATATTCTTATGCTTTTTTATTTTTATGCAAATGGGCAGAAAAGCATATCGAGATTTTTTTCATCCTCATTACCATAACTCAATTCTATCTATTATTTTTACTGCATGAACGTACTAATCATTGGAGGCGGAAATATGGGCAGAAGTTTTGCCGAAAGTTTCTTAAATGCAAAAATTCTAACGCATAAACAACTAACTGTAATAGAAAAGGACCATGCGCAAATTCAAGAACTCAACCGCATGAAATTGGGGCAAATCTATAACGATTACGGCGATTTTATTGTGGATAAAGAGCTTATTATATTAGCAGTAAAACCTCAAGATGCCTATTCTGTTTATCCAAAATTAAAACCATTTCTTACAGAAAAGCACATTGTATTATCGATTATGGCTGGTATGCCTATTAAGCAAATTGAAGAACAACTTGGCATTAACAAAGTAGTGCGCTGCATGCCCAATCTGCCTTGCCAAATCGGGTTAGGCGTTACAGGGTTTATGGTCTCCGAAGCAGTCCCACAGTGCGATATTGATTTTATTCGCAAGTTATTAGAAACCACAGGCGTTTCCATTCAATTATACGATGAAGATAAGCTCAACGCTGTTACTGCAATTTCGGGCTCTGGACCTGCTTATATTTTTTATTTTATGGATGCCATGATTCAAAAAACTATGGAGTATGGATTTTCCGCTACCGAAGCATCTAAGATGGTGGAACAAACCTTTTTAGGGGCGGTAGAATTGTATAAAGTCAACAACTTATCGTGCAGAGAATGGATAAGCAAAGTAGCCTCCAAAGGAGGCACTACGGAAGCAGCCTTAAAACAATTCCAACATTCCACAGTAGAAGCCGGCATACAAAAGGGCATGGACGATGCATTGCAGCGTAGCCGAGAACTCAGCAAAGGATAACCGTATAGACTGTTGATATTTAATATTCTACAACTTATTATTTCACCGAGGTAAAAGTTATATTTGTCTGTACAGAAAATACTATGGAAAGATTTCAAGGACTTATCGGCATTGTAGCAATATTGGGAATTGCATTTTTATTTTCCAATAACAAGAAAAAAATTAACTATCGCTTGGTAGGCAGCGGATTGTTATTACAAACTATCATTGCTGTTTTAATTTTAAAAGTAAATCCTGTTAAAAACTTCTTCCAATCCTTAGGAAAAGTAATGACACACATTGAAGCGTTTGCGCACCAAGGTGCAGCTTTTGTATATGGTGGATTACAAACGGACAACCATGCAGGAGGAAGCATACCCTATAGCGCCGATGGCGTTTTTGTATTTGGATTTAGTGTACTTGCAACCATTATTTTAGTATGTGTGTTAGTAGCAATTTTCTATCATTTCGGCATTATGCAGCGCATTGTAGCCATTATCGCTAAAGCGATGAATTTTGTAATGCGCGTTTCTGGTGCCGAAGCTTTGAGCAATGTAGCAAGTGCTTTTGTAGGACAAGTAGAGGCGCAAGTAATGATTCGTCCATATCTTTCTACCAAGACGATGAGGGAATTATTAGCGAGCATGTCAGGCAGCTTGGCATGTATTGCCGGCGGAATTTTGGTAGTATATGTAGGCTTTGGTGCAAAAGTAGAATACTTATTAGCGGCCAGTATTATGGCAGCACCGGGGGCGTTGGTAATCTCTAAAATTGTATTTCCAGAAACAGAAGAAAGTAAAACGTTGGGCAATGTAAAATTAGAAGTAAAAACACCATATACTAATATTATTGATGCGATTAGCCATGGTGCTAGCGACGGGATGAAAATTTCTGTAAATGTAATAGCAATGATTATCGGATTCGTGGCATTGATAGCTATGGTAAATTATATTTTAGGAAAGATAGGTTTTTGGTCAAATCTTCCCTTTACACTTACTTTAGATTGGATTTTCGGTAAGCTGTTTTTCCCACTGGCATGGTGCATGGGTGTACCATCACAAGATGTAAATACAGTAGCGACTTTAATGGGACAAAAACTAACCATCAACGAGTTTATTGCATTTTTAAATATGACAAAAAATGGCTTAGCACCCGTTACAGAAAAAGGCGTAATGATTGCGAGTATTGCCATTTGCGGCTTCGCCAATTTTAGCTCTGTAGGTATGCAAATTGGAGGTATTGGAGAATTAGCTCCGAGCCGCCGTGCTGACTTAGCAAAACTTGGATTGAGGGCATTGCTATGCGGAACACTTGCCTCCTATTTGTCAGCTACTATAGCTGGAATTTTAATGTAGCATTAATATATTAAAAACAAAAACTCGGTTATACTTATTTTGCTTGTAGGAAACTAGATTGTAGTTTATTATAGCAGCAAAATAATATAGAATACAATAGTTAATGATGTATATTCATTGAAATTATGCACGAGGCGCTTCATAACATCATCAAAAACTTACCGAAAAACCCAGGTGTGTATCGCTATTATGATAACGACAATAAACTCTTGTACATAGGCAAAGCCAAGAATCTGAAAAACAGAGTTTCTTCGTATTTCAACAATAAAGACCATTCGTTTCGCATACAATTAATGGTACGGAAAATACACAACATTGAATACTCCATCGTTGATTCAGAAAAAGATGCGCTTTTATTAGAGAATGCGTTGATAAAAGAACTACAACCAAAGTATAATATTTTACTAAAAGATGATAAATCGTATCCGTATATCAAAATACTGAATGAGCCTTTTCCTCGAATTCAATTTACACGAAAATATGAAAATGACGGTGCAGAATATTTTGGACCATACACTTCTTTGCATCGAGTACGAAGTATATTAGAATTTATAAAAAAACTATATCCTATACGCAGTTGTACTTTATCCCTAACTGATAAAAACATAAAAGCTGGCAAGTTTAAAGTATGTTTGGAATATCATATTGGCAATTGCTTAGCACCATGTGTCGGGTTTCAAACCAAAGTAGATTACGACAATAACATAGAGCAGATACGCAAAATTTTAAAAGGAAGACTACAGGAAGTAAGAACAATCCTAAAGCAGCAAATGACAGAATATGCCGAGCAACTCGAATTTGAAAAAGCAGAAAATAGAAAACAAAAATTAGAATACCTGAAAGAATATACGACCAATTCCATGGTAGTAAATCCTGGCTTGGGCAACTTTCATGTTTTTGGATTTGCAGACGATGAAAAAAAAGCATTCATTAATTATTTCTATGTATATGAAGGCTGCATTATAAAAACTAAAGCGATAACACTACAGAAAAATCTGGAGGAAACACCAGAGGAATTGCTACAATTTGCAATAGTAGATATGCTAGGAAATACCAATGAACAAAATGATGTTTTACTGCCGTTTGAAACTGCTATAGAAAATGATTTTATAAAAATTAGTGTGCCAAAAATCGGGGATAAAAAACAGTTGGTAGAATTGGCGCAGCGCAATGCTTTATTCCAAAAGCAAAAGGGTAAAAATGCTGTTGAAAAACCTAAAACCGACAACACTACACGCATCTTAGAATTGATGAAAAAGGAATTAAAATTAAATCAACTCCCACGACATATAGAATGTTTTGATAACTCCAATTTCCAAGGAACTAATGCAGTTTCGGCATGTGTGGTATTTAAAAATGCCAAGCCTAGTAAAACAGAGTATCGGCATTTTAATGTAAAAACTGTTATCGGTGCAAATGATTTTGATACGATGAAAGAAGTGGTATATCGGCGCTACCACAGAATGGTTATTGAGCAAGAAAAACTCCCCGAATTAGTAGTAATTGATGGAGGTAAAGGGCAGTTGAGTGCAGCCATGGAAAGTATTTGCAATCTTCAATTACAAGAAAAGATACAAGTGATTTCCATTGCAAAGCGATTAGAAGAAATATACTATCCCAACGACCCAATTCCGTTGCACATTAGTAGAAAATCAGACACTTTAAAAATTATCCAACACATCCGAAATGAAGCGCATAGATTTGGTATTACCTTTCATCGAAATAAAAGAGATAAAAACACGCTAAAAACCGAACTGCACGAAATAAAAGGTATCGGAGGAAAAATTGCCGATAAATTATTACAAGAATTTGGTTCTGTAAAAAAAATTAAGGAAACAGCATTATTAGAATTAGAAAATAAAATTGGAAAAGCTAAAGCTAAAATTGTGTATGATTATTTCAAAGAAAATGCCGAGCAACAACACCACTAAATAGTAAGATATATAAAAAGAATAATATATAATATAGAATATAATACACCTACCAAATCTGCATAAATTATTATACAAGAATGGTAAAAAATAAAAGGTGTAAATAAAAAACGGATAGCAATTAACTATCCGTTTTTTATTTATGTAATACTGAATTTATTAGTATTCCCACAAGTCATGTTCAAAATTAAACAAGTCTTGTTTTTTTGCTTCAGATTCATATAAGATATCGATACCAGATTTATAATCTTTGATACGGAAATCTTGTACATTATCAACTTTGTAGATGTAATTACCAAATAAACGTAAGGCAAATACTTGATCCCAATTCAAACGAACACCATTAGGAAAAGGGTTGTATGCTTGAGAATTCACTAAGGTTTGGCGTAAACTTGGAAAGTACACCCAGAAAACTGGAACTTCACCACGAAAATCTCCAGTAGTAGGATCATAATTATCATATAATGGACAAATACCCATAATACGAACTTCCATAGTAGAAGTTTGTTTATTAAAAAACCATACCTCTTTTACGCGTAATTTATTTACGTTATTCCAATTTACTTCTTTTGTTACTACTTGTAATGTTTGAATACCTGTAACAGGGTCAGTAACGTAGATAGAATCTACTCCGCCACCAGCAACACTTAATGCTTCTTTAGGATCAATTGGGGTAGCAAAATCATCGTCCATACCACTATAAACTTGGCATTTTCCACTTTGTACTGCATCTAATAAGACTTGTATAAATGGAGCTTTAGGCCATTTGAAATGCAAATTAATTTTCTCTCTCAAGTCTATCACTCTCCAGATATTTTTCCACCAGAATACATCTGCCTCACGAATAGGTTCGTATTGCATTGCAACTCTTTTACCTGTAATTTCTTGTACCCAAGGTAATTTTTGAACCTCTGTTTTCAAGGAATTAGTATCAATGGTATGTGCAGGAGGTGTTGGTTGTTGTACAACGACAGGAGTTGGTACTGGCGTCGGTGTAGATAATGAATCCGGAGCTTTAGCAGCATTATTCACGGACAAACTATCGCCACCTGAAAGATTACTAACTGTTGAAGAAGTAGTTTTCTTCTTAGGTTTTTTGCTTTTTTGAGCAAATGTGGAAGAGGAAACTCCTAACAGTAACACTGCCAACAGCAACAATCCGATTTTATTTATTTGCATTTTCATATTACTAAAAAATTCTTATTAATCGATTTTGAAAGCAATTCCCGGAATTTTACGAGACATACCATCTGGTCCTTTTACTTTTATTTCTTCTATATAGAAAAGGTCACCCGGTTTTGCTTTTGAAATAAAGGCTTGCATAGCAGCACTAAAATAAGGACCTGTAGCGGATGCAATACCAGGGTCTTGTAATTTAGGTTGGTAGAACATATTAAAACTCAACACTTCAAATTTTGCATCAAAGTCAAAATTTTCTAAATCTGCCAACACCCCTTTTTGAGCCTTCCAAACGGCAGCATTGATTCTACCACCCGGCATTCCAGATACTTTAGCAATTGGATTAGGAATCATTTTCACACGGAATGGAAAAGGAGGAAATGCTTTCCCTTTTGCCGTTACGTTTACATTCGTAGTTCCTTGTTGAGTTACTCTTACTGAATATTTACCACCAGAACCTGAAATAGAACCAGCTGACATGCTTACTTTTAAGTCGTTAGCAGAAGCACCTGCTGCAGAAATTTCTACAGGGTTATCTACACCGATATAAAACACATTCATTTTCGTTGGTGAAACGGTAGCAAATGGAGCTGCAACTGTGTATTTCATTTCTGGAATTGGGTAACTTGTCACTTTTCCAGTTCTATCATTTTTCACAGATACTGTTCCTTTTAAAGAATATTCACCTACACCCGGTGCTGCTTTATATTTAGCAATACCAGTAGCTTGGTCAACTGGAATATTTTGTCCGTTTACGTTAACCGAAACCGTTCCTGCGCTTTTTGAAGACGTTGCAGCCAAAGAAACGTTAGCTTCAAATGTTTCGCCTTTTAATATATAAGTGGAAGGTGCAGTAATTTGCGCAGAGAATTTATCAAAAACAATTTGGTCTTGTGTTAATTCTTGAGAAGCACCAATTTTACTAAAGAAATAAGACGCCATAGTACCTTGGGTATTTTTAATGTCATTTTCTAATTTAGTCAACATTGCATAAGAAGCAATTGCAGGCATTTGGTAGAATTCTTCTCTTACCCAATCTCCATTTTTATCATTTGGAGTAGTATTTAAAGAAACACGCTCTTGAACTGTTTGCAAATCTGTAGGTTCCACTAAAGCATATAATTTCTTTAATGTTTCGTCCACTTCTTGTTTCAACTTGTAGCCTTCTCCATTTTTACCACTTGTACCTTCAACTAAATAGCCTGTAGAAACTTCCATGTCATCTTTACGTAACATAATGCCATTGGGATCTTCTTGATCAGCACCACCAGCTCTAGAAATTACTTCTTTTTTTAGTTTATCAATTGAAGCTAACAAGGCATCTGTAATAGACTGTGCTTGTTTTGTTTTTTCTTCATTCGCAGTAACGGCCACGTTTGTAGGTTCTTTTGCCTTTTTAGCAGCAAAAGCATTATACGTAGTTTTCAGATTGGTATCTGCGGTTGTTTTTGAATTTTCTAAACTCTTATTTACTGTTTTGAAAGCATTTAATATTTCCGCGGAAACGTTCAATGCCAACATTGCTGTAAGCACCAGATACATCATATTGATCATCTGCTGCCTGTTCTCCTTAGGAATTGCCATAATTTACTTTTTTACTCTTTATTGTTAATGAATAGATTTCAGAAAAAAGTTTATTATGAACGCATCGCTGATAACATATTTCCGTAAATACCGTTTAATTTTTCTAAGTTACCTGCTAAGCCACCCATTTGAGATTTAAATTTCTCTGTATCTGCTAGAGAGCCATCTAAATTGGTCATCGCAGTAGATAAATTAGTAATGAATTTATTCATCGTCTTCAAGTGTGTATTAGTGTCTTGCAATTCCATTTCATAAACAGCATTTAAAGCAGCCAAGTTTTTAGTAGCGCTTTGTACTTGTGCATGGTATTGAGAAGCATCACCAGAGGCTGCTGCTAATTTACCCATGCCATCAGCTGCAGAGGCAAATGAATCTTTAACTCCATGTAATGAAGATGCAGCTGCTTTAGCGGCTCCTGCAAATTCATTGGAAGCAACAGTAGCATCTGCCATATTTGATAATTTACCTACTTGATCAGAGAACCCTTTTAAGCTATCTCCAAATTTGGTCACTAAACTTTGGTCAATTTTTGCTGCTTGTAGCATTTTATCCATTTCTCCTGATAAGCTACTTGCTGCTGTAGAACCTATTGCTGTGTGACCATATTTTTCTGAATTTAATTCTGCTTTTTCATCATACACATCTAAACCCGGATATACTTTTTCCCAATAATAATCAGGCTCCGGTGGAATAAATCCTGAAATAAAGAAGATTACCGCTTCAGTTAACAAACCTAATGTCAACATGTACGAATAAAATGGAATACCAGCAATTTTAGGGTCTGCAATATGTAAAATCTTTGCCCATGCTCCGATAATAACAACTGCTGCACCAACACCGAAAAGTAAGTTTTTTGCTCTTTTACCTGATTTGGTCTTGAAATAACTTGCCATAATGATTTTTTTTTATTTGGTTAGTTTTATAAAATTTAAACGAAAAAATTTATTTAATATTATTTTATTTACCGAAATCATGCATAGATCTACCCATGAATGGTAATAAACATCTGAAACCTACGTATGATTTTGCTGAGTCTTGGTATTCATAAGATTTTGTACCACATTGTAAGAAGTATGCAATATCCTTCCAAGAGCCGCCTCTTATTACTTTTCGTTTCATAACGTTTGGTTCTTCTTCTTTAGCATCATAGCGGAAATCTGGTTGTTTGTCATGGATAAATGCGTTCGCATCATCTTCATACGCTGTAGAAGTCCATTCTGCTACATTTCCTGCCATATTGTATAAGCCGTAGTCATTAGGCCAGTATGATTTTGCATTTACAGTATAGAATCCGCCATCCTCAGGATAGTTTCCTCTTCCTGGTTTAAAGTTGGCTAACAAGCAGCCTTTTGTATTTCTGATGTAAGGGCCGCCCCAAGGGTATGGAGATAAGTTTCTACCACCACGTGCAGCATATTCCCATTCATATTCTGTTGGAAGACGGAATTGATCCAAAGGTGCTTCTTTTTTAGTTGCTCTATAATTATTCCACATTAATGTTCTCCAAGCACAGAAAGCATTACTCTGGTCCCAAGTTACACCCACTACTGGATAGTCGTCATAAGCAGGGTGAGTGAAATAAGTTCTTGTCATTGGTTCATTGTAAGAATAGGAGAAATCTCTAATCCATACCATTTCATCTGGATAGATAGATATTTTCTTTTTCTCCATGAAAGAACTTCTTGGTTTTTGATCTTTATCGGTAGGGCGTTGCTGTGCCGCTTCTTTCCATTTAAACCAAGTATATTCGTATTGTAATTTACGTGGGTCTATTTCTTTTTTACCATTGATACGGTCAGCTTCGGAGTAGAACATTGGATCTAATTGTGCACCTTCTTCTGTTACGCTTGTTCCATTATTCCAATCCATATCAATAGGCATATCCCAATTGATAGCTTGTTTGCCAGCATCTCCTTCTTTTAAGTGGTCGCCTCCTAACATTTGGTGAGCGATAGAGTCTCTAACGTACTCAACAAATTGACGGTACTCGTTATTTGTAATTTCCGTTTCATCCATGTAAAAACCTACGATGGATAGTTGTTTCATCTTGGTATTAAATGCATAATTCACATCTTGGTCAGATGGTCCTGTATGAAATACACCGGATGGTATATACACCATTCCATAAGGCAATAAATTGTTGTCCCATTTCGGGCGATCCTGAGAACCGATGAGCTGACCATCTGTTCCACTTCCACCTTTACAACTAGCCAACAATGCAGCAATTACTGCAATAAACGAAATTTTTAACTTATTCATCTTAGTTGTTTACGTTTTTTTCCTAAAATTAGACGTAAAAATAATAAAAACAATGTTTCGTTGTACGTCTTTTCTAATATTTTAATTAAAATGTTAATAATCTCTTTACAAAAACCTTGGGTTGTTGATTACTTTAGGGTTGTTATAAATTTTACTATTTGGTAAAAAATACTTCAAGGTAATTTCATGAGATCCTTTATTTACCAAATTTAATTTGTTTAAAGATACGTCATAGCTATAAACTATGCAAATATTTTTTATCGGACCAAAAGTAATTATTGGTGATAACGATTCAAAAGCTCTTTTATTATATCCTCTGGCATTTAATCCTACGCTTAAATAGTTTTTATATCCTGCTAAAACACTTATATCTGTTTGCAATTCTTTAAAATCTGTGGTGATAATTATAGATGGGCGAATGGAAAAATTTTCTCCTACTTTTATATTACTGCTGATATAAGTTTGAAATACACTCCCATATTTTGGTTTTAATGTATTAGATGTGCCTTTAAATTTATCCGACAAATTAATGATGTTGGTATAGTTTATTCCAACTTCTATATGTTTATGAAAAATAGCGACTCCTAGGGTCATATCTGGTCGAATACTTTTTTGTTGTAAATTAGAAAGGTAATCGTCATTTAGATTGCCGCCACTACCTTCTGGGGTTACAATTTTACTTCCATCAAGTTTAGAAAAAATTGCGCCAGCGTTAATACCGATTGCTATTTTTACTTTGTGTTTGATGTCTTGAATGAAAGTATAACCTGCTTTAAATGAAGTGTTGTTAAATGCCCCTAACCTATCATTAGTGATACTAAAACCTACACCGCCATGAATTTGAGAAAATTTAGCATCTGCAACTATATTTACAGTTTGTGGTTGTCCTTCTAATTTTGCCCATTGATGCCGATAATTTGCAGCGAAATTAAATCCGTCTTGACTGCCATAAAACGCAGGGTTACTGACTGACGGGTTGAACATATAATGCGAAGTCGTCTGTTGTATTTGCGCATAGGATATTATTGTTGTGAGCAGGCAAAACAAAATACTTGTTATCTTTTTAGCGCGGATAGACATATTGTAAAAATAGAAAAGAAATTTTAATAACGGCAAATTGTTTATATAAAATTATGCTTGTTCTATTTTCATTTCTTATTAGATTGGGATATGTATTTTCTTATTGCATCTACTAGTGATGGAGTTTCAGGAGTTGGTGCAAAAACATTGATATTTAGCTTATGTGTTTTTACTGCTTCGGCGGTGGTGTTACCGAATATTGCCAAACGGGTGGCATCTTGGCTAAAATCCGGAAAATTATCGTACAGCGAGTCAATTGCCGAGGGGTTAAAAAACACTAACATATCATATTTTACATCGCTTAAATCTGACAAATTGCTGGCAACAGTTTTATAGATAACTGCTTCACTGTATTCGATATTGTATTTGTGTAATGCTTCGGCTAATGCTTTATCGCGCACATCGGAGCAAGGCAATAAAAACTTACCGTCTTCCTTATGTTTTAGGATTACTTCCATCAGTTTTGGCAATCGGCCATCGCCAAAAAATACTTTTCGTTTTCTATATTGAATAAATTTTTGCAGATACAATGCTATAGCTTCATTGTTGCAGAAATATTTATTGTCTTCACTAATTTTTATGCGTAGTTCTTCGCATATTCTAAAGTATTGTTCGATAGCAATTCTGCTAGTAAATATAACACAAGAAAATTGTTCAATATAGATTTTATCTTTTCTAAAATCCGGTGCTTTAATTCCTTCAACATGTGTAAATGGTCTCCAATCTAATTTGATATTGAATTGTTGAGCCAAGTCGATGTATGGTGATTTTCCAGATTCTGGTTTAGGTTGGGAAATTAGAATAGACTTAACAGGTTTTAGTTTATTCTGTGCTACAATCTCGGGTAGTGGTTTTGTCTCAATCACAATTTTTTTATCATGCTTCGAGGGCGTCTTTGCTCCTTGTGGGGTTTCAATAATTATTTTGGATTTCACAGACTTAGGTATTACAACTTTTTCGATATCTACTGTTTTTTCTTGTTTTGTAGTTGCCGGTTTTTTCAACTTCTTTTCTGGTACATTTTTTTCAGAAGTCTTTTTTACTGTAAGTTTCGTTTTTGTTACAGTAGTCGATTTTTTAGATGCTGCTTTTTTAGGTGCGGCAATTGATTTTTCAGTGTTTTTAGTAGAAGTAATACTTTTTCTTTCTCCCGATTTTTTTGCCATTTTTCACGTTTTTTAAACGATGTTATTCAAGATATATTTTACCAAAATCAGAAATGGTATAATCTTGAACGCGCAAATATACAAAAAAAAATGAAGCTTGTGATTTATACGCATATTGCTTATTAGTTGATAACTCCTTATGATGTTGAAAACCAAATAAGCGCTAACTGACAGTACTAAAATTGTTAGCATAAAACTATATAAAATATTAGAATTATATATATATACAATAAAAACAATCAATAGAAAAATGGAAAGTAAAAACTCTGCGAATAAGTTGGATAAAAAAGATGCATTAAATATATCTAATGTACCAATTACCCTATTGAATAAATATTCTATAGTGTTTTTTACTATGAAAAAGGTACTAAGTAATATCCATATATTAAAAAATATTTTCAAATGGAAGTTAATAAAATCGTCTTTTTGAAAATAATTAATTCCGATATAAACCACTAAAGATAAAATAGAAATTTTATATATATATATTAAAAGTATTGCTAATACAGAATCATATTTTTTAGATTTATAGAAAATATAAAATTTTTTTTTGCTAGTCAACCCTTCTAGTACTGAATAAAAAAAATCATCGAACATTACTCTAATAAAGACCAATAGCAGTAAAAAAACTGTTGTTACATACAGAAATACAAGGCTTTTAACGGGATGTTTCTGGGTTTGCACAATAATATTCTTACCTGCCGCTTTATGAATATCCGTAGCCTTTATCACTTTCATCCATTTTACGGTATCTACATTATTTTTGAGGATAGAATCCAAAAAATAGGGATTTGTATTGGAGGTATCAGTTTGAGAATAAGCTATAAATGGTATTGCCATTATAGTCAATAATATAACAAAACGGCTAGAACGTAGCCACATATCCAAAGTGTAATTTCGAATTTCGAAAATCAACGGTTTTATACTTTTGCTGTCCGAGTGCATACGTGAGTCCAAAAATACCAATTTTAGTTTCAAAAGTAATACCTGTACCAAATCCAAATGGAAAATCTTGGAATACTGTATTATTAAATTTTCTATGAATATATGCAGCGTCTATAAAAACAAAAAAATACGAATTGCGCATAATCATATATCTATATTCTAAAGTAGCCACATTATAGGCATCTGTATAAATGGATTGTTCGTCAAAACCACGTAGCAGCCGGCTTCCACCTATCCGCAATAATTCATTTTTCAATAAATTAGAATTAAATACTGCCCCTCCATTTACGCCAAATTTCAAGATATTTTTTTTCTTTTTGCCTAAGGGTAAATAATAGTTTCCTAACCAAAATAAATCTGCTTTTATAGTTTTGCGTTTTATACTATCATATAAAGTCGAATAATCAAAGTTTCCTGCTGCATCTTGCAATGATGTAATTTGTGTGTTGAGTTTTATTTTTTTCGTACCCACAGAGGTAGTCAACTTCATTTCATACCCTTTTTGCGGGTTAAATAAATAATCTAAATGTTCGTAATAAGCTTGTATTCCATATTGGTTGTAGGTGGCATCTAAGTTGGTCGGCAGTTTTTTATTAAGCTTAGCATAAGATGTATCTGCCGACAAAATAATAGTTTGAAAATATTTGTAAAACCCTTTGATGTAATTATTGGACTTGGTGATATATGGCAAACCTAACTGCCAAGCTAAATCTAAAGAAGAGGAATCGCGTTTTTCTAAATTAAATGTAAAATTGACTCCGATTGGCGCATTTAATAAATAAGGATAATTAAACCGAACATCTAATAATTGCGACTGTCTTTGTAATTTCCTCCATTCTAAATATATTTCTTCGCCTCGCTTAAATGCATTTTGCAAATGCAATCGTACCTCCCCTGTGATTAATATTTTGCCATTATTACTCCCTGGCAAAAAGCCTATTAAAAAATCAAAAGAATTGACTTTTCGTTTATCTAAATACAAATGTATATCGGCTTTATTATCTCTAAATGAAATGGTGCTGGGCTGCCGGATAGTAGCATAAGGCAGCTTCTGCAATAATTTATCCATTTGCTGTATGCGTATTTCATTATAGGGTTGTTTGGTTTTTAGCAAAATATAATTCTGAATAAACCCTTTGGTGAGCTTAGAAGTACCGTGATTTAAAAAGCTATCTATAGTTATCAACTTTCCTTTATCTACGGTATATTTCACTCTTAAAGAACTATCGCTCAACTGAACACTATCGGAAATAACTTTTGCAAAAGGATAACCATTATTTTCTAAATTCTGAATGATTTTTTCCTTAGTAGTTTCCATACCAAAAATATCTGTAGAAATAACAGAATTGTTTTTGCGTTTTTGTCGGTCTTGGGTTGGTAACTCAACAGCATATTTCTTACCTAAATGCAGTATTACAAACATCGAATCATTGCGAACAATCGCGCTATCAAACGAGGCTTCGAGGTATCCTTTTGTGATAAGCAGCTGCTGCGAAATTTTTAAATATTTAATTGCGTCATTGGTATTTTTAAACGATTGTTGTTGTTTAAGCTTTATAGAAGTATCTTGTTTTTTTATAAATAACAATACATTTTGTGCATACACAGTGTGCATGAAAAAAAACAGTGATAGTATTTGGAAAATTTTAATTTTCAATTAAACCTATTCAGTAATTTCTCAAAGTTATCAATTATTACGTATTCCTCATTACCTTGCAGCATAATGGCAGGAATTTATTTACATATTCCATTCTGTAAGCAGGCTTGCGCCTACTGCAACTTCCATTTTTCTACTTTACTAAAATACAAAGAAAGTGTTTTAAGTGCGATGCTTCAAGAATTAGAAATACGCAAAGATTTCTTTCCTGAAAAAACGCAAATTGATACTATTTATTTTGGCGGAGGTACGCCCAGTCTGCTTTCTGTAAATGAAATTAACACATTAATACAACAAATATATAGATTATTTACTGTTACGGAACAGCCTGAAATTACCTTAGAAGCCAACCCCGATGACTTAACGAAAGCGTATTTACAAACTTTAAAAAAACAAACGCCTATTAATCGATTCAGCATCGGTATTCAATCATTTTGGGAAGAAGACCTTCGCTACATGAATAGGGCACATAATGCTGAAGAAGCTATGCGCTGCATTCAGCAGGCACAGCAAGCAGGTTTCGACAATCTTTCAATAGACTTAATTTATGGAACACCAACGCTAAGCAATGAGCAGTGGCGGAAAAATTTACAAACCACTTTTGATTTACAAGTTCCTCATATTTCTTGTTACGCTTTAACGGTAGAAAACAAAACCGCACTGTCCGCTGAAATAAAAAAAAAGAAAAAAGCTGCTGTTGATGATGAATTGATGGTGCAACAATTTTCGATTTTATTAGAAGAAATAAAGCGGAATGGCTACTTGCAGTATGAGATTTCCAATTTCTGTAAACCTCCACATTTTGCGCAGCACAACACCAATTACTGGAGAGGAATTTCATATTTAGGTATTGGACCTAGTGCACATTCGTTTGACGGAAAAACTAGGTATTGGAATGTAAATAACAATACCATTTACATAAATAAAATAAATACAAATGAACCTACATATGAGCAAGAAATATTATCTGAAAGTGAAAGATATAACGAATATGTGATGACTTCTTTGCGTACTGTTTTTGGTGTAGCTATCAAAAAGATAAATCATGATTTTGGCGATATTTATGTTCGACATTTCCAATTAGAAATAGCTCCATTTATAGAAAAAAAATGGGTAGAATGTACAGATGAAATTTATACTTTAACGGATTTGGGGAAATTATTTTGTGATTTTATTACAGAAGAATTATTTATTATAAAAAATTAAAACAGCTTTATGAAAGGAACTAAAGAAATGTATTTTAATATTTTCAACGAGTTAATTCCATTTAATAAATACATCGGATTGGAATTGGAAACATTGAGCGAAGGTTATGCTAAAGCGAGCATAAAATTCAAACCCGAATTGATGGGAGATGCCAGAATACAAGCAATACATGGTGGGGTAATTTCAGCAGCGATGGATGCAGTGGGTGGCATAGCAGGCATAGCTACTTTAAGTTCTTTCGAAGATAAAATTGTAACCGTAGATATGCGGGTAGATTACATCCGCTCGGCACGCAATACCGATTTGATTATAGAAGCACGCATAGTGCGCAGCGGTAATAGAATCATTACTACCAACATGCAAGTTTTTGCTGCCACAGATGCTACCTTAGTAGCCGAAGGAAGAGGCGTATATCATGTAAGTAGAAAGAAAAAAGAAGAATAGCTATTGGGTAAGTTAGTAGATAAATAAATAAAGTATGTAAAGTAAAAATAGGAAAAATAAAAACCTACATTTCCATAAATTAAGCGTTAGTTTATTGCCCATCCATAATAGTACGGCAATTAGTAATGTACCACCAATCAAAATAAAAATATCTACATTGAATCGTGGATTGAATTGTATGGGTTGAATGAATGCCGCTACACCTAATATTCCGAGTAAATTCAACATATTTTGCCCTAATAAATTACTCACTTCAAATTTAGAGCGATGTGTTTTGGTTATCATTATCCAATACATCATCACTATAGAGCCGCCTAAAGACAGAACAAACTGCCCTAAAAACCGCTGTGACATATTGTATTTCCTAGATACATCTATCAAATTATCTATCACCAAAACACCACCGGCAACCAGTCCAACAATGCCAACTATAATCAATAAAAAAGACACCCAAACAGCATAGTACGTTGGTGTTTCTATTTCAGTTTCATCAAACCAAATTGTCTGATGCTTTTTAATATTAAAATAGCCATACGTCATAAAAATAACAAATGCGATAAGTAATATAATAGCATTATTTTTTGTAATAAAAAGTGTTTGGGAAGTGACAGAAAATGTAGGATAATTTATCAATACAAATAACAACAATGCACTAATCACCACAGACATTATCCCAATAGATGCTGTATTTTTATTGGCTCTAATCGGTCTAAAAAAACCTGTAATGCTTAGCACGCCCAACAGATTAAAAATACAACTTCCAATTATTGTTCCCAGCATTAAATCGAAATAGCCATTATATGCTGCTAACAATACTGTAAATGCTTTAGGCAATGAAGTACCTAATGCTACTACTGTAAAGCTAATCATCGATTCGGGGATTTGAAGGCGACGAGCAATAGAAGCTGTGCCATCTATCAACAACCCGGAACCTCTATTGAGTAAAAAGAAACCAATAAAAAGTAATGGAATATTTAACAACAAAGTAAGGTGCTGAATCTGCATAATCAATATTACGAAACTATTTGAAAAATGAAGCTATAAATAAAAAAATAGCCAGCAAAGCCAGCTATTTTAAGTTTATTAATTTATCTTTTTTATACGTTATAAAGTATAGGAGAACTTACACACCCCCATAGTACCCATATATGGTGCGCCTAAGAAATACTGCTGTTTTCTATTGTATAAATTAGAGATAGAAACAGTTACATTAAAATGGTCTTTTAAGAATTTTGGGGTGTAGGAAACATCTAGATCCATATCGTGCGTAGCTTTTACACGTCCCATATAATTGCCAGATAATACAGGGAATCCTGCACTCCATTTGAATTTAAGCCCTATGTTAAATCCAATTTTTTCTGCATTATAATTAATCCCCACATTCACTCTGTGTTTTGGTGCATTGAGTGCTACATATCCTAATGGGGCGCTATCTACTTTCACAGAGTCTTTATCTACAAAAGAATAATTTGCCATAACAGAAATTCCTTTCGGCAGGTATAAATTGGAATTAAAATCTATACCATAAACGGTTACATTTCCTATATTTCTAGTAACCAAAAGCATATTAGGGCCACCGGCTTCTTTAGGTGTAATTACACCAATAGGTAAATTTTGAACTGCTTGACGAATTAGGTTTACAAATTCATCACTGGCTGTACCGTTATTATTCCCACCAAATTTAGTACTTTGATCTAAGAAGGCATTCATTGCTAATTTCACCAAAGGATCTAAATTGTCATAGTTTTGTATAATTTTGGGAGCTAAATAACTCATTAATTGGTTATCATCAAACATTACGGCTGGCGTCAGCAATGTAACCGGAGCTAAATAATCTTTAAAGTCAGTTCTATAAAGGTCTATTTGTAATCCCAACATTTTTCCGATTACGCCTTTATATCCTAACTCATACGTATAGGTTGTTGTTGGTTTTAATTTGGAGATATTTTGCGTTTTCTTCCACTGGCCATTGTTATCTTGGAAAAGTTGTTCGCGGGTATTCAAATTTTTCACCACTTGGTCTATCGTATTAGGGATAGTTTGTGGGATAATATTATTTACCACCATATTTATAATTGGCAATAACGGAGAATTTGGGTCGATATCTGCTCTACCACTAAATTGTCCGCGAATAGCTGTTAAAATACCATTCCAACCTGTAGTAGTAAAAGCATGGTCATTTACATCATGATACTGACCGGTGTTACCATAAGGCGATAAAAACTGTGGTAATACCTCTCCTCCGTAATTTGGATTGGGATTAAAACTATAATTAAATCCACTGTTGGGTGTGCCTTCATTGCGTACTTGAATACCATCTGGTATATCTGCTTGTTTTACATCTACAAAGTAGGCTGCTGATGCAGGATTTTTAAAGGCTCTGTTGAATGTAAAACGCAAGTTATGCCCTGTTCCAGGCTTATAAACGACAGCAACTTTTGGAGAGAATAATAATTTTTTTACGGCAGTGTTATAATCTAATCGAGTAGCAACGATAAGGCTGAAGCGTGGATGTATAGCATAATCTCCTTGCAAATACACTCCGTATTCATCGATATTATCTTTGTTTTCGTATTTACCATTTAATGTTCCCGCAGTATTTGGACGGGTAAAAAAGGCATCAAATCCATAGATTAGGTTAATGCGTTTTTTGTACAACTGATGTGAGTTTTGCAACTGTACAGAATACATGTGGGATTTATCAATGTACTGACCTCCAACCGGCACAAAGTAAGTTTGGCGGGAGTTATTACCATTCATATATACTTGAGCAAATAAATTTTTCCAAGTAAAGCGCATTTGTGCCCAAGAGTAGGTCCAATTTTTATTTTGCATAGCTCCTATCGGGCTTGGGATAATACCATTACTTACATTTACGCCGCCAGCAAAAACGATATTGATATCATCTTTAATCTGAACATCAAACCTTGCATCTGTTTGTCCGTTGAGTATTTTCTCATCACGAGGTGCATTTACCGGCACTCCTTTTCCGCTTGGGTCATTTGTTCCATCTGGGCGTTCGTGATAGACAGAATCTGATGAGGCTCTAAATTTTATTACGGTTGTTGGTTCATAAATATCACTATATCTCCAATCGTGTCCGGTAAAGAATTGACCAGAAACTTTTAATCCCATTTTTACATTAGGATTTTTAGAATGTATAGTATCTGCCACATAAAAACCTGCTGTAAACAACATACGTTGGGTAAGCTTTTTATAGTCAAATTTTGGGTTTGTGCGGCTAATATCAGGCAAAGTATCTTTTATTCGGACACGCGCACCTATTGAAGTCCAAAATTTTATTTCTTGATATTTGAGTGGTGATTTTGTTATGATATGAATTACACCTTGGTTGGCGTTAGGGCCATACAAAGCTGCTGCCGGTCCTTTCAATACTTCAATGCGCTCAATATCGGCATCTGTAGTGGTCATCATTTGAAACATGTTCAAGCCGGTATTGGGTAATTTAGCCACACGGGTATCAGTTAGTGACATTACATCACTGCTAAAATAACCTGAAAAACCGCGAACGGACGGCTGGCCGCCTTGTACGCCGGTTTGCATGATTTGAACACCTGCCGTATTTTTTATATAATCGGTAATACCTAAGCCTGCTTTTGCTTTTATGGCTGCAGCATCTACTGAAACGATAGAAGCTGGTGCATCTAATGCTTTTTCTTTTTTTCTGCCCACAGATACCACTATCTCATCCATCACATTTCCTTCTTCTTCCATAGTAAGATTATAGACTTGATTTCCAGAAACGATAAGTTTATCATCCTTCATGCCCATATAGGTAAATACTATTACGTCACCTTCGTTTGCTTTTAATTCATAGTTACCGTCAAAGTCAGTTACTGTGCCTTTTAGCTTATCGGTTTCGATAAAAATATTTACCCCAATCAATGGCTCTTTAGTAGTTTTATCTATAATCGTTCCTTTTATCGTAAATTCTCTATTAGATTTTCTTACCACTACTTGCGGTAATTCTTTAATTCTATCTTTTAATTTCTCTTCATTTTTTTCTTTTTGGGCAAAAGTGGAGAAAGAACATAAAAGTGTAAGAATTCCCAAAACAAATATTTTTTCAAACCTCATAAACTGTTTTATTTTAATTGCAGATTTTATTAAATCGCAAAACTACTGCAAATTTCTGCAATAGAAAGTTTTTAAAATTGCAATATTATTAACACTTGTAATATACAAACATAGGGGTAACCAAAAATGGGTATGTAATATGGCTTTTAGAATAATTCAGTATTGTATATCGGAAGGAAATCTCAATTTCATCCCGTCTATATCTTCAGTGATTCGTATTTGGCAGGATAACCTACAATTATTATTATAGCATGGTAAGGTTTCTAACATGCATAATTCATCATCATTTGGGCCGCTTACCATTATTTCATCTTTATTTAAAACTTCAATTCGGCAAGTGCCGCAAATTGCCATTCCACCACAGATAGCTTCAATTGGATAATTTTCTCCTTTTAGAATTTCCATTAATGAAAATTCTATTCCAAGTGGGATTTCCAAGGGTACAAAAGACATATCGTCTTGCTGAATGTGAATTATAATAGTATCCAAAATAAAAAAAGTTAGTAGCAAAAATAAAAAATTTGAGCACTAACTTTTGTGAAATTTAGTTTAATATCTACTTAGAATGCATTTACGCCGTTTACTGTAGTATATTTTAGAGTAGGTTTTTTTCCTAAAATCAATTCTGCGGCACTATGGCACATAATAGCTGCTTCGTGGAAGCCGCACAAAATCAATTTTAATTTTCCTTCGTAATTGTTGATATCGCCAATGGCGTAAATTCCTTTTACGTTTGTAGAATAATCACGAGTATCTACGTTTATTGCGTTTTTTTCGATATTCAATCCCCAATTGGCAATCGGACCTAACTTAGGGCTTAATCCAAATAATGCTAAGAAATGATCAGCATCTATGTCTTTTACATTCCCATCATTGTGGGTAATCGTTAATCGTTGTAGATTATCCTCGCCGTGTAAATGTGTTACATTAGCATTTAGCTCTAATTTAATTTTCCCTTCTTCTGCCAATTTCTTCACTTTATCTACGCTATCGGGTGCGCCTCTAAACATTTCACCACGGTGCACCATTGTTAAATCTGAAACAATATCTGCAAGGAATAATGTCCAATCTAAAGCGCTGTCGCCTCCGCCGGCGATTGTAATTTTTTTATTTCTGAATTTTTCAGGATCAAGTACCATGTACTCCACTCCTTTTTTCTCGTAATTTACTATATTTTGAATAGCAGGCTTACGAGGTTCAAATACCCCCAAACCTCCAGCGATACAAATTACTTTAGCATGTATTTTAGTATCTAAATGTGTAGTTAATTCGAATGAACCGTCTTCTTGTTTTTTAATTTCTTCCACGCGCTCCCCTAATGTAAAGGTTGGATTAAAAGGCTTTCCTTGCTCCAATAAATTATCAACCAATTCTTGTGCACCTACCGTCGGAAATCCAGGAATATCATATATAGGTTTTTTAGGATATATCTCTGATAATTGCCCGCCGGGCTGTGGAAGATAATCTACTAAATGGCAACGCAATTTTAGTAAACCTGCTTCAAATACTGTAAATAAACCTACAGGACCTGCGCCTATAATGCAAATATCTGTCTCTATCATTCTACTTTTTTTATTGTTTAAGAATATCTAAAATGCAAAATAGCATTTGTACATTCAAAAATAAGAATGTAGAGTTTAAAGGAATGTTATTAATTTTCTATTTAAACAGATTCTAAGTTTTAATTGGCTTTCTTTTCTAAGGTTAATTTTAGCACGCCCTCTTTGTAGCCTACTTTTATGGTATCTGAATTAATTTTTTCAGGCAAGTGTGTGGATTTACTCCATGCATCATAATGATATTCTTGCACCAAATAATTTTTACCTTTTTTCTCTGTTGTATTTTCTTTCTTGCAGCTAATCGTTACATTATTTCCATCGGTTTGTACATGGATGTTTTCTTTAGTTAACCCCGGAACAGACAATCTAATTTTATAGGCTTTGCCAGTATCCCAAATATTCCAAAGTGGATTACTTGCAATTTGAAACGCTTTAACTTTTGGAGATAGTGTTTTTTTTACAGTAGGTTTAGCAGCTTTTTTTGCTGGTTTTCTGGTTACTGGTTTAGTAGTTTTTTTAGTAGGCATATTTATATTTTTATTCATGGGAAATAAATACAGGAGCATTTAGGTGTTTTAGTATATTATTCGCAGCACTTTTCCTAAACAATCTTGAAAATGGACTTCTACCGTACGCACCCATCACTATAAGTGTATTTTCTTCGTGCAATTTAAAATAACTTAACATAGAATCTTCTTGTCTTTTTTCATGCTCTACATCTATTGTAAGATTAGAGAAATGTTGATGTAGTAAATCTTTTATATTTTCACTATTCAAAATATGTGCTGATGCTTCAGCATTAAATGAAATTAAAGTAGTGTTTTTAGCACTCCACTCCGAAAAAACATACGAATACATTTTTATTGCATTCGTACCTGAAGGAGAACCATCATAGCACAAAAACACTTGCTCTATTGGGGAGTATTTTTCGGGCACAACCAATACTGGACAGTGCGCATCTTCCAATATATCTGTTAAGAAGGTAGAAATACTGTCCGCTCTTTGAATGGCAAAACTAATTTGCTCGTCAACTATCAATATGTCAGCAAACACAGACTCTTTAATTAAAAAATCGGTTACGTTTACTCCATCATGTGCATGTATTTTATGTTTTACATTTTCATTTTTACATGCCTCGTTAAACAAATGCATATTTGCATTTAGTTTATCATGGTCTTCTTGCTGCCTTTTAATTATTGTGCTATACTCCACTGGTACTAAATCAAAAATTCCGGGCAAATCTGCAAATACGTATGAAATATCGTGTAAAAAAACGCCCAATATCATTCCTCCAGATTGTTTGGCTATTTGGAGAGCATACTTTAATGCCTGTTCATTATAGTTTATGGCATCTATAGTTACGATTATCTTTTTCATAACACATTTTACGTAAAATTAACCAATAAAATGCAATCATGCATTATGATAAAAATCATTTCAAGGGTTGAAATTTAAAAATGAAAATAAATTTGAAATTTTTTTTAAAAAATATTTGCATAATTACCATAATTCATTTTACATTTAGCAATGATTTTGAAACTCATTAACAATATTTTGTCTGTGGGAAAGAAAACTAAAAAAGAAGAACCTAAGAAGGCAACTAGGTCTGTAGCCCAACCTACGGCTAAGAATACTGCTGCTATTAAGAATAGCAAGGTAGCCACTATTCCAAAAGTGCCTACTAAATCCAAGAACCCCATAAAACAGCAGACTACAAAGCCTATTCCAAAAAGTACACCTAAAAAAGCTGCAGCAGCTGCCGTAGCTAAGCCAATAATTAATTCACCAGCACAAAACAAAAAAACCTCACCAGCCGTGACATCTAAGACAGCAAACACTACCAAGAAGACAACTGCACAAACTGAAACGAAAAAAGAAAAAGGTGCTCCGAAAGCATCCTCAAAACTGGAAGTTAAAGTTGAAAAGAGTACTCCCAATTCTGAAAAAGGGAAAATCGTAGCAAAGAAAGCAGCAACAACACCTATTAAAGTTGCACCGACTCCGCCTCCGGGTGGATTTAAAAAAGTAATTGTAGATTACAAAAATGTTCCTGATGAAGTATTGAAAGCTTTATCTGAAAAATATCCGCATGGATATAATAAGGCTATCATACAATTTACCAATGCAAAAAAGGAATTAGTTTCTGCTGTACCAATTGAGTTAGGAGAATTTTCTTACTTAGTGAAAGTAAGCACCCAACTTCAAAAAATGGTAGATGATTATGATGATGATGAAATATTTACCGATGATGCTACTCCTATCGAGAAAGAAATTTCTGTAGGTGCAGGTGGCGACTTTGATGATTTTGACAAGAGTGATGAAGATGACTCCCCTAAAAGAAAATCTAAAGGGAAAGTAAAAAGTGCGGACGATTTGGAATACGGATTTGATGACGACGACGATGATGATGAATATGACGACGATGATGACGATGATGATGACAATATATCAGATGATGATGATGATGATGACGAATAATTCAATGTTACTCTATAAAAAAATCGGGTTTTAGAACCCGATTTTTTTTATTTCCACTAAATAATATTCTCTATATTAGAATGAGAAAAAGCCATTTTATTAAAAAGAAAGCCAAAACGCCTATTATTGTAAAAATAACAGCTAACACTATCACTACTGGCAATATAATTGGCCATGCACTTCCTTGATGTTTCCCTGCTTCAAAATGTTCTATGGCTAAAACTAAATTACGTCTATTCGCTTTAAAGAAAATATCAAAAAAGCGACCAAGGAATGGAATTACTCCTACCAATCCATCAACAGTTATATTGACAAGCATTTTGGCTACTGCTCTCCCGCTTGCACCATTCCTAATCATGGCCACCATTAAATATGCTGATATACCGTAGTCTATCAAATCACCCAATCCGGGAATTAAACCAATGATAGGATCTAACCCAAAAGTAAATTTTGTGCCGGGAATACGGAACTGGCTATCCATTAACCTTACTACCTTTGCAATTTGCTGCAAAGAAGCAGGGATTTCTTTTCCGTCAATTTGATTTTTTTCTGGCATCTATGGTTGGTAGGTAATCATTTCCAAGCCCATTAGTCGTTCTTCTTCGTAGCCTACCTCTAAAAAACCCAACACACCGCCGGAGGCTTCAGCTACAACTTTTGCCAAGCTTCTCAATGATTTTATTAAAACTCGAGCATATAAATTATCTACCTTTGGCAGAATTTCATTTAATTTTTCTAACTCCGTAATAATACTATCTGTACGTTCTTTCACTGAGGTATTCTCATATTGTTTTACAACTGCATCAAGTACATCAAAATAAGTAGTTTCTACATGTTTATAGAAATCGAATAAAATTGGATCGCCGTCGGCAGAATGGATACGAATAAAATGAGAAGACTGTACTTCTTCTTTCGTATCAAAATTTCCATCGGCACCGCCAATAAGGTAAGTTACTAACGCAGGGGAAATGTATAATAAATTTCTTTCTTCAGCGGTTAAGTGGTCGAATTGTATTACTGACATCTCAAGTTATTTTATTGGGCAAATGTACACATAAATTATTTTTAAAGAACTACAATTTCTTATTTGTCTTTTAAAGAAAATGTGAATTTACACTTACATTTAGTACTTCTAACGATTGTAGCGCAAATTAGTTCAATATCTATACTATTTAAATCTACAAATTCTATTCCATCTTTTGGCAAGTCTATATTATTCTAAAAAATGTGTATTTTGTAACATATTTTGAAGCGATTTTACATCATATTAGTATTCGTATGCATTGCACTTACTTCGTATGCGCAGCTCGGAGGTAAAAACATTTATGATTTTTTACAATTTCCTACTTCTTCCCGAATGGAAGGCTTAGGCGGTGGAATTCAAAGTATTAAAAACCTTAAAGACCCTGACTTATCTTTGGCAATTGCTAATCCATGTTTTTTAGATAGCACCTATCACAAACAATTATCTATTTCCAATGCATTTTATACCGATAAAACTAATATTGGCAATCTCTCGTTTACCTATTATCATCCAAAAATAAAATCGACGTTAGCCTATACTATGCAATATGCATCGTATGGGAAATTTGACGGTCGCGATATTTCCGGAAATCCTACGGGAACATTCCGTGCGGCTGATTTTAATATTCAAGTAGGCATTGGAAGGCATTGGAATAAATTTTATTATGGTGCAAATTTAAAATTCATCATTTCTAATTTAGAAACTTATACTTCCTTAGGATTTGCAGGGGACCTTGCTTTAGGCTATTTTAATCCAAAAACCAATTGGGCATTTACGGCTATTGTTCGTAATGCCGGTGTAGAATTAAAGCCTTACATAAAATCGGAGGGAAGACAAAAACTACCCATTGCCTTTGATATTACATTTTCCAAGCGTTTTAAAAAATTACCGCTCACTCTTTCTATTACTGCGCATGATTTGCAAGTTTGGAAGTTGAAATATCCGCAAGAAGAACAAACCACATTATTTGGAACGACAAAAAAAACGAGCAAGGGCACAGAAATTATAGATAATATTTTTAGGCACTTAGATTTTGGAGCAGAAATACAAGCCGGAAAACCGGTGCGCCTGCGCATGGGATACAATCATCTGCGTAGGCAAGAATTGGGCGTAGGCAAGAAGAAAGGGTTTGCCGGAATAAGCGTTGGATTTGGGGTAAACATCAAGCAATTTGCATTAGACTATTCGTATGCGCAATACCACAGAGTAGGCAGCGACCATCAGCTTACTTTCAGAATAAAAATTGATGAGTTTGGGAAAAAAGCAAAATAATTGCTAGAAAAAACAATTTTAAATACAAGTTTTATTGCTCACACAATTGTTTATTAATGGCTTTTATCAAATCTGGCCCCGTATAAATGAAACCAGTATAAAGCTGTACCAAACTCGCACCTGCATTTAGTTTATCTATTGCATCTTGTGCCGTCATAATACCACCAACAGCAATAATTGGAATTTGCTGCTGTGATTTCCGGGCAATATACTGTATAATTTCTGTGGATTTTTGTGTAAGTGGTTTTCCGCTTAAACCGCCTGCACCTATAGATTTTATTGTGTTGTTCTCTGAGTTTAAATTTTCACGAGAAATAGTGGTATTCGTTGCTACGATGCCGGCAAGTTTTGTGTCAAAAATAATTTCTATGATATCGTCTAATTGATCATTGGATAAATCTGGAGCAATTTTCAGTAAAATAGGTTTTTGTTTGGGTTGTTTCTGATTAATATCTTGTAGTTGAAATAAGATTTTTTTCAAAGGTTCTTTTTCTTGTAAAGCTCGCAAATTCGGGGTGTTTGGCGAACTTACGTTTACCACAAAATAATCTACTACATCATACAATTCCAAAAAACATTTTATATAATCCTCTACGGCAAGTTCATTATCTGTAACTTTATTTTTTCCAATATTTCCACCAATTATGATTTCAGATTTATGATTTATGATTTCAGATTTTAGAATATTTTTCTTTACAACATTCATTCCTGCGTTATTAAATCCCATTCTGTTAATGATGGCTTCGTCCTGAATCAACCGAAATAAGCGTGGTTTATCGTTTCCGTCTTGTGGCAATGGGGTTACCGTTCCAATTTCTATAAATCCAAACCCCAATGCGGCAAAGGCATCTATACATGCTGCATTTTTATCTAATCCGGCGGCGAGCCCAATGGGATTTTTAAACGTTAATCCAAAAACAGTACGTTCTAATTTTTTATTTTCTACTGCATAAAAGTATTGTAAAATAGATTTTACGAATGGAATTTTTATTAAAAAAGAAAATAGATTTAGCGTAAGATGGTGCGCAGTTTCAGCATCAAATTTAAAAAGAAAAAAACGGAGTATTTTGTACATAAATTACGGTAAAAATATTTTATAATAAACCAATTACGTTTATCTCATTGGGTGAATATTTAATAAAGTCTTTGGTATTATGTGTAAGTATATTCTTTATATCATATTGTTTCATTGTGGCAACGAAGTTACAATCATGAACATTTTTACCTGTTATATTATGCTTTTTAACTAAATCTAAAAGAATTTCACTTGTAGATTTAATTTCATCTGCAATATAAAATTGATTGCTAAATTTTTCAACTGAGATTATAATATCATCTATTTTAAAATCTGGTTCCGCAAATAATATTTTTGAAATTACAGAAAGATATTCTCTAATAACTTGTCTGCTAATCCATATCTCATAATTATTAGTAGCAAATTCTAAAATTTTTTCTCTTGCTATATGTTGGAAATCAGAATTTGTCAAACTTGAATACACTAAAATATTGGTGTCTAAAAACAGTTTTTTATCTTCCATTATCACCATATATTTCAGTTCTGCTAAAATTTTGTGAAGTATTTACTTCAGTATTAAAATTTGGAAACCAAATTTGTTTAGTAGATTTTTTAGGATTATCATCAACTACCAATAATAATTGATATTCACCTTCAGGTAGTTTTCCTAAATCAAAACTAACTACGGCATTCGTCTTGCTTAGTGATACATTTTTGTTTATTGTTAGCATAAAATAAAGATTCGCTATGTAAAGTTACAAAATATTACATAAAATTACCGCGTAAATTTACGAGGCAATATCTATTTCTTTTAAGATAAATCTAGTACAGAATACCAAACTTTAAAAAACCACTACAGCTACATCATCAATTTGTTGCCCTGGGAAATAGGTCAATCTGCCGCCTAAATTCAAAGGCACGCCTAAGCCCTGACTAACTTTAAATTCTACTCCTAATGCAAAAACTGTACGTTCTAATTTTTTATTTTCTACTGCATAAAAGTATTGTAAAATAGATTTTACGAATGGGCTTTTTATTAAAAAAGAAAATAGGTTTAGCGTAAGATGGTGCGCAGTTTCACATCAAATTTAAAAAGAAAAAACGGAGTATTTTGTACATACTACAAATTTACAATTTAAGCTGTATGATTTAAGGGTTACAAAGTAAATATTGTTTTAAAATCTAAAAGAATTAACTTGCAATCTCTAATTTTGCTATATGCAACCACCACTTGCCGAGCGAATGCGTCCAAAATCATTAGATCAAATTATTGGTCAGCAACATATTTTGGGAAAAGGCAAACCACTAAGAAATCTACTTGAAAAACAAAAATTACACTCTCTGGTGTTTTGGGGGCCTCCGGGTGTTGGAAAAACAACTTTAGCAAGAGTATTAGCCAGTCATGCCCATTTACCTATTGAACAATTGAGTGCCATTTCTGCTGGGGTAAAAGAGATTAGAGCAGTAATTGAAAATGCAAAACAAGTAGGTCAAACAGTTTTATTTATCGATGAAATACATCGCTTCAATAAATCTCAACAAGATGCATTATTAGGTGCTGTAGAAAATGGTACTATTATATTAATTGGTGCTACTACAGAAAATCCTTCGTTTGAGGTTAATGCTGCACTTTTATCGCGCTGCCAAGTGTATGTTTTAAAATCTTTAGAGGCAGAAGATTTAAAACTAATTTTAGACTTGACTTTACTAGAAGATGAGATTTTAAAAAAAGAAAATATTACCATAAAAGAATATGATGCGCTCTTTTATTTTTCTGGTGGCGATGCCAGAAAATTATTAAATGTATTAGAATTAGTTTGCGAAAATTTGAAAGAAGATAAAACTATCACCAACGTTTTTGTAGAAGAAATTATACAAACCTATATTGCTCGTTATGATAAAGACGGCGAGCAGCATTATGATATCATTTCTGCATTTATAAAATCGATACGTGGCAGCGACCCAAACGCCGCAGTTTATTGGATGGCTCGCATGATACATGCCGGTGAAGATCCGAAATTTATTGCACGACGTTTATTAATTTTATCTTCAGAAGATATTGGAAATGCTAATCCAAATGCGTTGTTATTAGCAAATGCATGTTTCCAAGCGGTAACTACAATTGGCTATCCGGAATGTAGAATTATTTTAGCGCAATGCGTTACTTACCTTGCATCTTCACCCAAAAGCAATGCTAGTTATTTGGCAATTGATAGTGCAATTGCTTTTGCAGAAAAAACTTCGAACTTATCGGTTCCATTGCATTTACGCAATGCCCCTACTAAATTAATGAAAAATTTAAACTACGGAAAAGAGTATCAATATGCGCATAACCATGAAAATAATTTTGTGGACTTAGAATTTCTACCACAGGAAATGAGTGGCACAAAATTTTATGAACCCGGAAATAATGTACGCGAAAATGAATTGCGAAAATTTCTGAAAGAAAGATGGAAAGAAAAGTATAGTTACTGATTTTTAAACTACTAAGATACCAAGAACACTAAATTAATAATGACAAAATTCAATTTTAAAAAACCATAAAGAATAACAACCACTAAGGCACTAAGAACACTTAAAGATTAAATGATTTAAACTGATGATTACACAAACCTATATAAATAATATTGCTTACAAGATTGTTGGTTGTGCAATAGAAGTTCACAAAGAACTAGGTCCAGGTTTATTAGAATCTGTATACCAAAAGTGTTTTGTAAAAGAATTGGAATTAAAAGGATTTAAAATTAATCAACAAATAAAAATACCTATTTCTTATAAAGGAGAAAGTTTAGATTGTGATTTGCGATTAGATGTTTTAGTAGAAGATTTAATAATTGTAGAACTAAAATCTGTTGAAACAATGCTTCCATTATTTAAAGCTCAACTTCTAACCTATATGAAACTATTAGAAAAACCTAAAGGATTATTAATTAACTTTAACACAGAAAATATTACAAAAGATTTAGTGCCAATGGTAAATGAATATTTTTCTAATTTACCAAAATAAATCTTTGTGTACTTAGTGTCTTAGTGATAATATAATGAATATAAATACTGACAAATTCTTCTTAATTGCTGGACCTTGCGTGGTGGAATCAAAAGAAATCTGTTTTGAGATTGCTGAGCAATTAGTTGCCATAACAGCTGAATTAAATATTCCATTTGTTTTTAAAGCTTCATTTAAAAAAGCAAACAGAAGCAAGTTAGATTCTTTTACAACGATTGGCGAAAAAAAAGCTTTGCAAATTTTAGCTGATGTAAAATCTCGTTTTAATATTCCCATACTTACAGATGTACACGAAACAACAGATTGCGAATTAGTAAAAGAAATAGTCGATGTAATTCAAATTCCTGCTTTTTTATGTCGGCAAACAGAGCTATTAATCGCTGCTGCTAAAACCGGCAAAACCATCAATTTAAAAAAGGGGCAATTTGTAAATGCGGAGATGATGCAATTTGCAGCTGAAAAAATAGTGGCAAACGACAATAAAAATATATGGCTCACCGAACGCGGCACTATGTTCGGCTACAACGATTTGATAGTTGATTTCAGAAATATACAACAAATGAAATCATTTGGATTCCCTATAATTTTTGATGCCACACATTCCGTGCAACAACCTAATACTTCAACAGGAACAAGTGGCGGAAAGCCTGAATTTATTGATACTTTAGCAAAATGTGCCATAGTTTCGGGTGCTGATGGTATATTCTTAGAAACACATCCCAAACCTACAAACGCCAGGAGTGATGGCGCAAATATGCTGGCATTACATGCAGTAAAAAAGTTACTAGAAAAACTAGTGCAGCTTAAAAAAATCTAATAAAGAATTATAACACCTTCACTTCTGTTCTTCTATTTTTAGCTTTATTTTCTTCTGTATCGTTTGGAACAATGGGCTGCATTTCGCCATAGCCTTTTGCTATTAATCTCGTTGCTACAATTCCTTTTTGTATTAAATAATTCACTACCGTTTCAGCTCTTTTTTGAGATAATATTTGATTGTATTTTTCGTCTCCTTTATCATCTGTATATCCACCGATTTCAATTTTTAAGCTTGAATTTTTCTTTAATAATACCACTAATTTATCCAACTCTATAAACGATTCTTGCTTTAAATTACTTTTATCAAAATCAAAAAAAACATTGTTCAATGTAATTTTGCTATTTGCTTTAATAGGTTCTAATAGCACTTCCAATTCATACGGTTTTATTTGTGTGCCTACGTCTTTTAAATTTATATTTTGCGAGTAAAATAGGTATCCATCTTTTTGAATTTGCAACGACATGTTTTTCCCTATTTCTAAAGAAATATAAAATACTCCATCTGTAGTATTTCCTGATAGTAATTGCCGTTGCGATGACAAATCTATTATTGTATATTCTGCATTTAGTAGCTGTTTGCTATATGCATCTTTTACCATACCTTTTATATAAGTAATTTTTTGAGGCTGCACCTTTTCGGGCAATTCAAATCGGTATATATCTAAGCCACCAAAACCACCGGCGCGGTTGGAAGCCAAGAAAGCCATTTTCCCATCATAAGACACCGTCAATCCGTTGTCATCATTTTCCGTATTTATCGGATAGCCTATATTTTCTGCTGTTGTCCAGCTTGTATCTGTTTTTCTTACCATAAAAATATCCCCATTCCCTAAGCCGGGCCAGCCATTAGAAGTAAAATATAATGTTTGGTTATCGGCATGTATAAACGGGCATTGATCATCAAATTTTGTATTTACATTCGGGCCTAAATTTTTTGGTTCGCTCCATTGCATTTTATCATTTAAATAGCTCACCCATATATCTTTTCCACCATATCCGCCTGGTCTATTACTCGCAAAATACAATGCTCGTCCATCTGATGAAAAGCTCGGCTGTGCCTCCCAACTACCTGTATTTACTGGCTTTCCGATGCCATGCGGCGTACTCCATTCTCCATTTATTTTTTTAGAATAATAAATATCACAACTACCATAACCATCCATTCTATTGCAAGCAGTAAAAAAAAGCAATGTTCCTGTTGCATCAATTGTACATGCACCTTCATTGTCAAAAGTATTTATTTGATTACTCAATGAAGTTGCTTTTGAAAAGACGGTATCCGTTCTCCAAGCATACAACAAATCTTCTTGCCGGTTGCTCATTCGGGTAAAGGCAAACATCTTTCCATCAGGCAGTAAATACGGAAAATATTCATTTGCGGCAGTGTTCACATTTTCGCCTAAATTAATGGGATTAAATAACACAGGGTGTTTCTTAGCTTCAATAGCGAAATTGGCATTCCTTACTGTTTGCTCGGCTTTTGCGGTGGCATTCGGTAATTTATCGGGGCGCAATAAATATTTATCGGCATACCACTTTGCTTTTTCTCCGTTATTTATTTTAAGATATAATTCTGACAATAAAAAAACAGAACGGGCAGAAATACCCTTATCATTTACACAACCTTCTAAGGTAGAAATTGCCTCATCGTATTTCCGTAGAGCATAAAAATATTCTGCCAATAGTTCTTTTGCTTGCAGATAGTCGGGTTGAATTTTAATGGCATTTTGCAAAGCCTCTATACCTTCTTCCCATTGTGTACGGCTTCCATATTCTTTGGCTTTGAAATAAGCCGCCATTGCCTTTTCTTTTACTTGCTGCGCATAGCAGGCGAAAGTAGTAAGTAGCAAGTAGTAAGTAAATAATCTCGTTATTATTTTCTTCATCTAATTAATTTATCCAATAATTTGTACCTATTTTCGCTTACTGCTTTCCCCCTATAACTTACTACATTTACGGAATATTCATATACTTATGCGTTTGAACAGATATCTGCCATTGTGGATGTTGCTTTGCGTATTCCACCATCAGAGGCGTCATTTGGTCTTTTTTGCTCCATTCCGTTTGCAAATACAGTTTGCAAGTAGCAGAGGTCAACTTTCGGTTTTGTTCAGCAAATTCAAAATCGCTTTTATGAAAGATAATACATTTTAACTCATTTGCCTTTGCTATTACTTCTTTTAGTGGTGTTTTAAATTTTTTGGGTGATACACATATCCAATCTAATTGTCCTGAAATGGGATAAGCACCCGATGTTTCGATATTAATCTGAAACCCATTTTCTTTTAGTTTTTTTGTTAAATACGATAAATCATACATCAGCGGTTCGCCGCCTGTAATAACGACTAATCTTGCAGGATATTTTAATAGTTCATTTATCAAGTCATCTATTAATATTAATTGATGTTCTTCAGCCGTCCAAGATTCTTTTACATCACACCAAACGCAGCCCACGTCGCAGCCTGCAAGTCGAATAAAATAGGCAGCATGTCCGGCGTAGAAGCCTTCCCCTTGAATGGTGTAAAAATGTTCCATCACTGGAATCTGTGTGGTGGTATTGAATTTCATTTAGGTACAAAAATAAAGAAAAGATTCCCGCTTTTGCGGGAATTACTTTACTATTATTTAAGTTGGTAAGAACTATAAATTAAGCTTTAGGAGCTGCTGCTAAAATTTCTGCACTTGCTTTATCGGCATATTTTTTAAAGTTCTCATTGAACTTCACAGCCAATTCTTTTGCTTTTGCATCGTATGCATCTTTATCAGTCCACGTGTTTCTTGGATTCAGAATTTCACTTGGTACTTCAGGGCAAGCCGTAGGTATTTGAAAATTGAAAATTGGTAACGTTTCATAAGTTACATTTTCTAAGTTTCCGATTAGTGCCTCTGTAATTAAAGCACGTGTATATTTCAAGCTCATTCGTTTTCCAACGCCATACACGCCGCCTGTCATTCCTGTATTAATCAACCATACGTTAGCACCACTTTCTTTCAATTTTTTTCCTAACATTTCGGCATATTTTGTAGGATGCAGTGGCAAAAACGCTGCTCCAAAGCAAGCGGAAAATGTAGTTTGGGGCTCAGTAACGCCGGCTTCGGTTCCTGCTACTTTTGAGGTATATCCTGAAATGAACAAATACATTGCCTGCTCTTCAGTTAGTTTAGAAATTGGAGGTAATACTCCAAATGCATCATAACTTAAGAAGAAAATATTTTTGGGAATACTACCAACAGACGGTACAGCAATATTATTGATATGATATAAAGGATAAGAAACGCGGGTGTTTTCCGTTACAGATACGTTTTCGAAATCTACTTTATTAGTTCCTTCAAAGAAGCGTACATTTTCTAAGATAGCTCCCGGCTTAATAGCACGGTAAATATCCGGTTCTTTTTCTTCGGTCAAGTCCACGCATTTTGCGTAGCAGCCACCTTCAAAGTTGAATACGCCGTTATCGCTCCATCCGTGCTCATCATCACCGATTAATTTTCTATTGGGATCTGCAGATAAGGTAGTTTTTCCGGTACCTGACAAACCGAAGAATAAAGCGGTATCGCCATTATTTCCGATATTAGCAGAGCAGTGCATGCTCAACACATTTTTTTGATGTGGCAATACAAAGTTTAATACAGTAAATATTCCTTTTTTAATTTCTCCGGTGTAGCTGCTTCCACCGATTAGAATTACTTTTTTTGTAAAATTGATAATGGAGAAATTGTGTTGACGTGTGCCATCTTCTGCTGCAATTGCCACACAACTTGGTGCGCATAAAATTGTCCATTCGGGTTCAAAGGATTGGATTTGTTCCTCAGTAGGACGGATAAACATATTATCTGCAAATAAACTTGCCCAAGGGGTTTCTGTTATTACTCGGATATTGATTTGGAAATTAGGATCTGCACAAGCTTTCACATCGCGCACAAATACTTCATTTTTTTTATCCAAATGGGCTACAATTTTTTCTTGAAGTTTGTCGAAATTTTCAGGCGAAAACGGCTGGTTTATATTATTCCAATCAACGGCATTTTCTGTAAGAGCATCTTTTACTGTGAATTTGTCTTTAGGAGAACGTCCTGTAAATTCGCCGGTATCAATGCATAAAGCACCTAAATCATTCAACACACCTAATTTTAAATCGAGGGTGCTTTGGATTAGTGCTTCACGTGTAATGTTCCAATTGGCGGTAGTGTTTTGAAAACCAAGATTTGTCAATGTTGCAGATGGATTCTTGACTCCTGTATCTTTCATTTCTTTTGAATTTTGTTTAGGCTTCCAAAAATAGTAATTTTTGTCTTTTACTACTCTCTTGTAACTTTTTGGTAATATAAAATATATTCACAATTTTTGCTTAATTATCAATAGTTTATAAAACCTGTGATATTAATTAATTATGATTTTTGTCATATCGAGAGTTTCAGATTGTATTTTATAAAAAATCCGCTCCATGTGAGGAGCGGATATAAATATCAAATCAAATTTTAAATCGAATATTATTCGTTTTCCATTTTAGATTTTAAATCAGAAAGTGCGGCGATATCACCTAAAGTAGATTTTTCTACTTTGCTGTTTGTTTTTTCTAAAGCTTCTTTTTGTTTTTTAGCTTCTTTTTTCTTTTCACCGTCAACTGATTTTTTTTCTTCCAATTTAGCATCTTCGCTCACGCGGGTATGAGAAACGATAATACGTTTATCATCACGGTCAAATTCCAATACTTTGAATGGTAATATTTCTTCTACTTCTGCTAATTTTCCGTCTTCTTTCTTAATATGACGTGTTGGAGCAAATGCTTCGATACCGTAAGGTAATTGAACTACTGCGCCTTTGTCTTCTCTTTTTAATACGGTTGCTTCGTGTATAGAGCCTACAGGGAACAAGGATTCGAAAGTATCCCAAGGGTCTTCTTCCAATTGTTTGTGGCCTAAAACAATTTTTTTGTTTTCAACATCTATTTCTAAAACTACTACATCTAACTCGTTGCCTACTTTTGTAAACTCAGAAGGATGGTTGTATCGTTTAGTCCAAGATAAATCAGAGATGTGAATCATACCGCCAACAACATCATCTAACTCTACAAATACGCCGTAAGGAGTAATGTTTTTCACAATGCCTTTTAATTTTGTACCTACTGGATATTTTTCAGCGATGTGTTTCCATGGGTCTTCTTGCATTTGTTTTAAGCTCAACGACATTTTACGTTCGTCTTTGTCTAAAGTAACAACTACTGCTTCGTATTCGTCGCCTAATTTGAAGAAATCACGGGAGTTGATTGGTTGATTACTCCAAGTAACTTCTGATACGTGGATTAAACCTTCTACTCCTGGAGTAATTTCTAAGAATGAACCGTAATCTTCAATATTAACGATTTTTCCTTTCACTTTAGCACCTACTTCTATGCCTTCAGGTAATGAATCCCAAGGATGAGGTTGTAATTGTTTTAAGCCTAAAGAAATGCGTTTCTTGTTATCATCATAATCAATTACTACTACTTGGAGTTTTTGATCCATTTTCAACACTTCATTCGGATGGTTGATACGTCCCCAAGAGATATCTGTGATGTATAATAAACCATCAACTCCACCTAAGTCAATAAATGCGCCAAAGTCAGTGATATTTTTGATAATACCTTCCAACACTTGCCCTTTTTCTAATTTTCCGATAATTTCTTGGCGTTGAGATTCTAAATCACTTTCAATTAATGCTTTATGAGATACTACCGCATTTTTGATAGTTTCATTAATTTTCACAACTTTGAATTCCATTGTTTTACCAACAAATTGGTCATAGTCAGTGATTGGTTTTACATCAATTTGAGATCCCGGTAAAAATGTTTCCATTCCGAACAAGTCAACGATAAGACCGCCTTTTGTTTTGCTAATAATACGTCCTTTTACGACAGTATCTTTTTCGTTAGCTTCACAAATATAATCCCAAGCTTTAGTTAGCTTTGCTTTTTTGCGAGAAAGGATAAGTTGTCCCTTTTTGTTTTCTTTATTCTCTACATATACATCTACTTCATCTCCAATTTTTAAATCAGGAGTATCTTTGAATTCTGAACGTGGAATCATACCATCAGATTTGAATCCGATATTTAAGATTACGTCTGTATCTGTAATTGCAGTTACAGTAGCTTTTACAATTTCATTGTCTTCTACTTGTCTGAATGTTTGGTCGTACAAGGTTTCTAACTCAGCAATTTTTTCTTTGCTATATTTGTTAGCACCGCGTTTGCTTACATTCCAATCGAATTCTTCAGATTGTACTACAGGAACTTTAATATCCACTGTTTCTTGTTCGATTATTTCTTTTTCTTTGTTTATCGGTAGGATATCATCCGTTGCATCCATAGCCGATTTTGATGTTTTTTCTGCCAAAATTGACACATTTTAAAGGTGAATAATTAATTAATTCTCCAAAATTCCAAGGTAACTTTCTGGAATTTGGGACTGCAAAGATACAATTAAATCAGGGAAATAGCTAATTAATACGCTATCTGAGATGATTTTTTTATGAAATTCATACGTTTTTAACAACAAAATCGACTTAATTTTGGCTATATCCGAGTTCTAGATTAGTTTAATTGCGATTGCGTATTCTGTTTAAAATATCATTTAATAATTTTAATTCTTCAGGGCTTACTAGTTTATACCTATTAGGAGAATTATCTGCAATTAGAACTTTGTCAATTTTCAGAATGAGAGTTAATCCCTTTTCAGTAATTCGTATGTCTAATTGCCTACGGTTTTGTGGGTTGACCTCACGGGTTACCAATCCTTTTTGCTGTAATTTTTCTACCAAACGGGTAGCATTAGACATTCGCTCTACCATTCTTTCAGTAATCTGTCCTAAAGAAGTTACATTGGGATGTTGTCCTCTTAAAATTCGCAATACGTTAAACTGCTGTCTTGTGATTCCAAACTTCTTAAAAAAGCGGTTAAATTCATTTTGTAGCCAACTTGAAGTGAACAGTAGGTTTACATCTGTTTTTATAAATAAGTTTATAAATTCTTTCTGTTTTATTTCTTCTTCAATGGTCTTCATTATTAAGCTTGAGTAGTAGGCGTACCAAAATTAAGTGGCAAGGATATTTGCTCAAAGTCTTTTATTTCGCCATGCATTTGTTCAAATTTTTTAATATTTTCTACTAATGCTGCGGTTAATCTTTTGGCGTGTTGTGGGGTAAGTATAATTCTTGATTTTACTTTAGCTTTATTTACTCCTGGTGCCATTCGAACAAAATCCACTACAAATTCTTGGTTGGAGTGAGTGATAATGGCTAAGTTTGCGTATTCTCCTTCAGCAATATCTTCCGGCAATTCTATATTAATTTGATTTTGATTGTTATTTTCCATTTTACTAATCTTCTTTTGTAAATATATCAAATTCCACTAACAAAATAAAAAAAAGAGGCTGTAATTAATAATAATACAGCCTCTTTATAATTCATTCATTCATTTATTATTCCTCGTCCTCTTCAATCATTGCTCTTTTCACTAAAGTACGTTCATGATCTTTTTTAGAAGTAGTGAAGAAGTTTTCAAATTCGCGAACGCCTGTACCTGCTGGAATTCTATGACCAACAATTACATTTTCTTTCAAGCCAGCCATATTATCTTTCTTAGCATTTATTGCGGCTTGGTTCAACACTTTCGTAGTCTCTTGGAAAGATGCTGCTGAAATCCAACTATGTGTTCCTAATGATGCACGGGTTATACCTTGCAACATTGGACTTGCGGTTGCAGGAATTGCATCGCGGTATTCTACTGTTTTTCTATCGTTTCGTTTCAAGAAGGAGTTTTCTTCTCTTATCTGTCTTAAGGTTACTATTTCACCTACTACTAATTGCTCAGAATCACCAGCATCAGTTATAACTTTTTTATCGAAGATATAGTCGTTTTGTTCAATGAAGTCAAACTTATCAGCTCTTTCACCTTCTAAGAATTTAGTATCACCAGCATCGCTAATCAGCACATCGCTCATCATTTGTTTTACGATAACTTCAATATGTTTATCATTGATACGCACCCCTTGTAAACGATATACTTCTTGAATTTCATTTACTAAATAAGCTTGTAATGCTGAAGGTCCTTTTATTTTTAAGATATCTGTTGGTGTAATTGCTCCGTCAGACAATGGCATACCTGCTTTCACAAAATCTCCGTCTTGTACAAGGATATGTTTTGTTAATGGCACTAAGTATTTTCTTTGTACACCATCTTTTGATGTTACTGTAATCTCTCTGTTACCGCGTTTAATTTTTCCGAATGTTGCTTGTCCGTCGATTTCCGAAACTTTTGCTGGGTTTGATGGATTTCGAGCTTCGAATAGTTCTTGTACACGTGGTAATCCTCCTGTGATATCTCTTACTTTGCTTAAAATACGTGGTATTTTCACGATAATTGCACCTGGTTGAATTACATCTCCATCTTCTACAGAAATGTGTGCTCCCACAGGAATAGAGTAAGAGTACAATTCTTTACCTTTATCATCAACTATCAATAGTGATGGCGCTTTTTTCTTATCTCGAGATTCTATTGTTACTTTCTCACGGTGTCCAGTTTGTTCTTCTAATTCTTCACGGTAAGTAATCCCTTCAATTACATTTTCATATTTAATAGTTCCTTTAAATTCTGAAATAATAACATTGTTAAATGGATCCCAAGAGCAGATTACATCGCCTTTTTTCACTTTATGTCCGTCTTTTACTTTCAATATTGCCCCGTAAGGAATGTTATTAGTAATTAATACTCTGTCCGTTGCTTCATCGATAATGTTGATTTCGCCTGTACGTCCAATAACAACTAGTTTCACTTCTCCATCTTCTCCTTCTTGTTTAACTGTTTTTATGCTATCAAATTCAAGTTTACCGTCAAACTTAGCTGTTAATTGAGATTCGGATGCAACAGATGCTGCAGTACCACCTGTGTGGAAAGTACGTAATGTTAACTGTGTACCCGGCTCACCAATGGATTGAGCTGCCACAATACCTACTGCATCTCCAAATTGGGCAGGTCGATTATTGGTTAAACTTCTACCATAGCATTTAGCACACACCCCGCGTTTCATTTCGCAAGTTAATACGGAACGAATTTCTACACTTTCTATAGGAGATTCTTCGATGATTTTCGCTGCAGCTTCAAGTATTAATTCTCCTTCTTTAACGATTACTTCATCAGTAATTGGATGAACGATATCTAATAATGCTGTACGTCCAACTATACGATCTGCTAAAGATTCTATAATTTCTTCGTTTTCTTTAATTGCAGAAGTATTTAATCCTCTAAGGGTTCCACAATCTTCTCCGTTAATTACAACATCTTGAGCTACGTCCACCAAACGACGAGTTAAATATCCCGCATCTGCAGTTTTTAAGGCTGTATCTGCTAAACCTTTGCGTGCACCGTGAGTAGAGATAAAGTATTCTAAAACGTTTAGTCCGTCTTTAAAGTTGGATAAAATTGGATTTTCGATAATCTCTCCACCGGTGGAACCTGATTTACGAGGTTTAGCCATTAACCCACGAATACCGCCTAACTGTTTAATTTGTTGTTTAGAACCACGCGCTCCAGAATCCAACATCATATATACAGAGTTAAACCCTTGGCGGTGAGATGAAATTTCTTTCATCAATGTTTCCGTAATTCTTGTATCTACACGTGTCCAGATATCGATGATTTGGTTATAACGTTCATTATTGGTGATTAACCCCATGTTGAAACTTTGCCAAACCTCATCTACTTCTTCACTTGCTTTATCTAATAATGTTTGTTTTACTTCCGGAATGATCAAATCATCAATTTTAAACGACAAACCACCTTTAAATGCTTGACGGAAACCTATTTCTTTTATATCATCCAAAAATTTTACCGTTGTTGGGATATTTGTACTTACTAATACATCTCCAATTACGTTTTTGATATTCTTTTTACTCAATAATTCATTTACATAACCACACTCGGCAGGTACAACTTCGTTGAAGATTAAACGGCCAACGGTAGTTTCAATTATTTTATTTTTGAATTCTCCATTTTCTTTTACACGCACTCTACATTTTACGTTTGCATGCAAATCCACTTGTTTTTCATTTAATGCAATAATTGCTTCTTCAGCGGAGTAGAATACTTTACCTTCTCCTTTCACTATTTCATCTCCTACGGTTTTCTTTCCTTTGGTTAAATAATACAAACCTAATACCATATCCTGTGATGGGATAGTAATAGGAGTACCATTTTGTGGATTTAGGATATTATGCGAAGCCAACATTAAAATTTGTGCTTCTAATATTGCAGCGTTACTTAATGGAACGTGAACTGCCATTTGGTCACCATCAAAGTCAGCGTTAAATGAACTACATACTAATGGGTGTAATTGTATTGCTTTTCCTTCGATTAATTTAGGTTGGAATGCTTGAATAGACAAGCGGTGTAATGTTGGGGCACGGTTTAGTAATACCGGATGGCCTTTCATTACATTTTCTAAGATATCCCAAATTACTGCTTCTTTTTTGTCCACTAATTTTTTAGCAGATTTTACGGTCTTTACGATACCTCGTTCTAATAATTTACGAATAATAAACGGCTTGAATAATTCCGCTGCCATGTCTTTTGGCAAACCACATTCGTGCAATTTCATTTCAGGCCCTACTACAATAACCGAACGACCGGAGTAATCCACACGTTTACCTAATAAGTTTTGACGGAAGCGTCCTTGCTTTCCTTTCAAAACATCGGATAATGATTTTAAAGCACGCCCACCTTCAGCTTTTACTGCATTAGATTTTCTAGAATTGTCGAATAATGAATCCACCGCTTCTTGTAACATACGTTTCTCATTACGTAAAATTACTTCAGGTGCTTTTATTTCTATTAATCGTTTTAAACGGTTATTTCGGATAATTACACGACGGTATAAGTCATTTAAATCTGATGAGGCAAAACGGCCACCATCTAATGGTACTAATGGGCGCAATTCCGGTGGTACTACCGGTAAATATTGCACTATCATCCACTCCGGTCTGTTTTCTGTTTCTTCATTTGCTTCACGGAATGCCTCTACAACGCTTAAACGTTTTAAGGCTTCTGATTTACGTTGTTGCGAAGATTCGTGAGATGCTTTATGGCGTAATTCTCCGGATAATTTTTTCAAATCTATTCTTGCCAATAAATCACGAATTGCGTCGCCACCCATTTTAGCAATGAATTTATTTGGATCATCATCTGATAATAATTGGTTATCTTTTGGCAATCCATCTAATATATCTAAATACTCTTCTTCGGTTAATAAATCTAAGTATTTTGTTTTTTTACTTTCGCCATTTACCGGCACCCCATCTTCTGTAATCCCTGGTTGGATAACTACATATCTTTCATAGTAAACAATGGCTTCTACATTTTTAGAAGACAATCCCAACATATAGCCAATTTTATTGGGCAAAGATTTAAAATACCATATATGAACGATTGGAACGACTAATTTAATGTGCCCCATACGCTCGCGACGTACTTTTTTTTCTGTTACTTCTACCCCACAGCGGTCGCATACTATACCTTTATAACGGATACGTTTGTACTTTCCACAAAAACATTCATAATCTTTCGTAGGTCCAAAGATACGCTCACAGAATAAGCCTTCCATTTCTGGCTTGTAGGTTCTGTAGTTGATAGTCTCAGGTTTTTTTACTTCTCCATAAGAACGTTCCAAAATTGAATCCGGGGAAGCGAGTTTTAGTGTAATTGACTTAAACTCCGTGTTGATTTTGTTATCCTTCTTAAAAGGCATAATGTATTGAATTTTAATTTGTTATAACAATATTACAGGTAAAAAAAGTGCTTTTTACCCAAAATAGAGTTGCGAATATACGCTTTTATACGGATAATTTGGCAAATTAGGATAATAAAATTGTATTAATTAGTGTGAAAACAATTTCAAAGCTATCGTTTCCTATTTTAGTAATTTGAATTTTTGCCTAAATTTATCCATTTATATTGTATTAATATTTAAAATCGTTCTTAGTATTCTGAGTCTTCATCAGATTGGTTAAAACTACCCGAATCTCCACCACTAATAATAGTTGCTCCATTATCATCACAGAAATTTCTCATAAGACTACTATCTGATGGGGTAAAAAATTTCGCTTTTTGATTAAATGCCAATTTATTATCACTGTATGCCTTTTGCATAAACATTCCCCATACTGGCATTGCGGCATGGCCGCCTTGTCCGGTACTGGTGTATAAGAAACGTAATAATGGATCATCACAACCCACCCAAACGCCAGCTAATAGTTGTGGCGTAAATCCAATAAACCATGCGTCGGTATTTTTATTGGTTGTACCTGTTTTTCCGGCCACATCGGTAGGGTAATTAAAATAAGCTCGTAAGCTTGCCGCAGTACCGCCAGGTGATACTGGTCCTTTCATTATCTCGCACATTTTATAGGCTGTATTGTCATTAAATACTTCCTTCATTTCTGTAGTAAAATTTTGTACTACATTTCCATCTTTATCATCGATACGCAATATATATTGCGGTTTTGTGCTGATACCTGCATTACAAAAAGTAGAATATACTGTCATCATTTCGTATAATGAAATCTCTCCTGCTCCCAAGCATATAGAGGGTACTGTCGGAATTTTTGAAGTAATGCCCATTTTGTGCGACAAATCGACCAATGCTTCTGGGCCAAAATTTTTCATCATATATGCTGCTGCTGTATTTATGGAATGTGCTAAGCATACTTTCATTGGATAAGAACCACCAAAACGTCCTGAGTTTTTAGGTTGCCATACTTGTCCTTGGTAGGTAATTGTTATTGGACCTGTTGGGATTGGCATACATGGCGACCATCCATTATCTACTGCTAAGGCATATTGTACGGGTTTGAACGTGGAGCCTACTTGGCGTTTCGTATTTACATTACAATGATCGTATTTAAAATACTCGAAATTAGGGCCGCCCACCCATGCACGAACGTATCCAGTATAAGGCTCTACTGCCATAAATCCGACTTGTAAAAATGACTTGTAATATTTAACAGAATCATACGGTGAAAGTGTAGTATCTTTTAACCCTTTGTAGGTAAATACTTTCATTCTATGTTTGTCTGTTTTAAAATTCTTAAGAATATCATCATTACTTAACCCTTGTTCTTTAAGTGCTGCCCAACGATCGGTATATTTACATGCGGTTTCTAATATTTTTTTTCCGGCATCTGTTTCCCAAGGTTTCCAACCACCGGCAAATTGTGCATTAAAGACACCTTGATAACGGGACAAGTGCTGAGTAGCAGCTTCTTCGGCATATTTTTGCAGTCGGGTATCAATAGTGGTATATATTTTTAATCCATCGGTGTAAATATTGTACGAATCGCCATTTTGTTTTTTATTTTCTTTAGCCCATTTTTTTAGGTCTTCTGCTAATACCATTCTAAAATATGGCGCTAACCCGTCATTTGCTGTTTCGGGATGAAAATCGAGTTGGATGGGTTTGTCTTTTAATGCATTAAATTGTGCTTCGGTGATAGTACCTTGTTCCATCAATTTACGCAAAACGGTAGCACGGCGGTCGCGGGTGCGCTGCTCAAATCTTCTTGGATTATAATACGCCGGATTTTGCAACATACCAACAAACATGGCAGCTTCCTCTACTTTTAAATCTTTCGGTTTTTTATTAAAATAAATACGCGAAGCGCTTTCAATACCGACTGCATTATTAACAAAATCAAATGTATTAAAATACATGGCAATGATTTCTTCTTTTGTATATCTGCGCTCCAACATTATGGAGATAACGTATTCTTGGGCTTTCTGCATTATACGTTGTACTATATTATGTGCGCGATTGTGAAACATATTTTTGGCTAACTGTTGGGTGATAGTACTTCCACCGCCACCTTTTCCTAAGGTAACTACAGCACGCAACGTCCCCCAAAAATCAATACCTGAATGGTCGTAAAAGCGCTCATCTTCATTTGCCACTAATGCTTTAACTAAATATGAAGGTAACTCTTCGTAAGATACATTGCTTCTATTGTCCACAAAGTATTTTCCAATCAGAACAGAATCTGCTGAATATATTTCCGAAGCGAGGTTTGCTGTTGGGTTTTCCAATTCATCAAAGCTCGGCAATTTACCAAAAATCCCAAGTCGCACAAACAGGAAGAAAAGAACAATACCTCCTACAAACAGCCCGAATACCTTCCAAAGGTGTTTCGGGTTTTTCAACCATTCTATTTTATTGTTCATTGCTTCAAATAATTATTTTTAAAAAAAGTGGAATAGGAGTCAAAATCGGCAGTATTTTTTATCAACTTAAAATTGGGTGGAGCTATAATATAGAATGCTGCTTTATCTGTATTGTTCTCGCCTACGATAGCTGCCGGTTTTTCTATCATAGCTTTATAATATGGAAGTGCTTCTGATATGTTTTCAAATTTTTTCATCTGTATTACGGCATATCCATCTACAAAGAATGGGCTTACTTTTATCTTTCTATCGCTGAAATGCTTTTTATTGAATTGATGTATCATGGAAACTACTTCTGTAACATTCAAATATTTATCTTTCAATTGAACTAACACCAACAGATCGGTGGTATCCATTTTAAATTTATCATATAAAGTATCTTTGGCTGCTGCGGCATTTGGATTATATAATGCTTGACGGGCAGAATCGGTTAATTTATTTTCAAATTGGATATAAGCAATTAAATATTCTTGTGCTTTTGTCTTCACATCGCCGTCTTTGTATTTCAAAATTATATCGGACAGTGCGGTTTTATACCTATCTAATTTTTTCAATTTTCCGTAAGATATTGCTTCTAACAAATCAAATTGTTGCAACTGTGGTGCGCCGGGATATAGTGATTTTGCTATAAATCTATTTTTTATAACTTGTTCGTATTTTCCATCTTTAAAAAATTGGTAGGTAGAGTCATATAATTTTTCTACCGTTTGAATTGAGGCATCTATTACTTTTTCTTTGCCTTCGTTAATCAGTACTGCGGCAACATCACTCAAAGGATAATTTTTCAGAATGTATTCTTTTTCTTTTTGTGCCAAGCCTGATAGATTTTGTTCGTTATAAATTAAATATTCATAATAATGTGCCACGGCATCAAATTCATTATTGGGAAATCTTCGGATAAGCTCATCAAATGCTTGTTTGGCTTTGGGGATATTATTTAATTTATTTCTAAACACTTCGCCTTCGCCAAAGAGTGCTGTGGCAATTTTTATATCAGATTTCATAAAATCTTCTGGTGTTTTTGGAATTTTCAGAGAATCTGCTACTGCTGTGCTGGCAATTGTTTTTTTCTTTTGTTTCAAACTAGTTATTGTCGCTGTTGTATCAGCATTTGCGGAGTTATCATCCATTTTATCATCATCAAAAAATCCCGATTTTGAGCTACGACGCCAATTGGGTTCTAATTTTCGGTCACCCCAAATACGTATAAATTCATTATATCCTTTGCTTTTTGCTTCCGGATTATAAAAATACCACAAACCATTGGAAACTGCATCTTCAGGTACAAATGAAGTTGCGGCATATCCATTGCTTCCGATATCGGAACTAAATCTTGATTTTTTCTTGTCTTCTTTTTCTTTAGTTGCGGCGATATCTGCCAAATATTTTTCCAATTCTTTTGGTGACATTTTCCCCAATCGTTGCAAACTGTCTTGTTCTTGTATTGTTTTAACGTATTTTGCCAATTCATTCAACACATCTTTCCTACTTACTATTTTATCGTAGTTATCGGTTGTTTTCGGTAAATATACGATAGCACTATCATAATAAACGGTGGCTTTTGCGTATAATTCTTTGTCGTAATAAATTTCACCCAACCTTAGAAAGGATTGTCCTTTTTGTGCCTTATTATTTAAGGAACGTTTTACAGATTTTTCTAAATAAGCAATGGAATTAGCGGTATCTTTTTGGAAGTAGTAATAGTTGGCAATAGTATAAAGCACTTCATCTGCGTGTTCTTTATTTTTTCCAAAGCGTATCAGTTTCTCTAGCATTTTCACAATATCTTGATTCGCCAAATCAGGATGGATGCTATACAGTTTTGCTAATTGTATTTGCGCATACAAATTCATATCTTCTGATTTGGTGTGTTTGCCAGCTTTTACATAGTAATCAACAGCATCTGCCGGTTGGTTATTCATGGTATATAATTGTGCTAAAATATATTCATAATAAGCTTTATCTTTTTTCTTTTTAAAGTACAACATTGCATTTTCCAACTGCTCAATAGCTGGCGAATAATCGTTTCTACGGAGGTTGTAATAGGCATCCATCAAGTAAAATTCCCGACGTTGCTTTTTGGTGAGTTTTCGCAAAGCTTCTCCATAAGAAATCATGCTTCTGGCATCAGCATATTTACCTAATTCTATCAATGATTTCGACATCCAAACAATTGCATCGGGGCGCGAAGGTTGGTGTTTTATTTTTTCCCATAAAGTAAGTTTGTCAAACTTCGCTTCTTTTTTGGGGTCAAGTTGTTTGAGTGGATTTTGGTTGGTTCTATCGCCCGTTGTATCTTTAAAATAAGGGTTTTTTACATATTGGTCACCCAATAAAATATATGGCAGCTTAGGGTTATAATTTGGTTTTTCTACTTTTTTCACACTTGTATTTGCTTTCAGCACGGTAGAATCTATTTTAGTAGTTTTCCCTTTTGCCTTAGCAATCAGCTCTTGTGGAATTTTTTTGCCTTTCTTCTGTAATTCTATAATTTTCTTTTTCGCTTTTATAATTTCCTCTAATTCTTTTTTCTTTTTATCGATAGCAGATTTTTGCTTTTGACGTGCGGTTTCTGCCTGTTCTTTGGCTTGTTCTTGTTGGAATTTGTATTTAAACTCTATAATTTTTTTCTTTTCGCCCATTTGTTTCTCCAACTCTTTTTGGCGTTTCCGTATATATTTTAATCTATCTTTATTACTAAATTCCAATTTCATGTTCATCTTTCCGGGCTTCATTGTCGTTACAATGTATTGGAAAGTTACTAAAGACGTATCATACTGTTTGCGCAAGAACTGAGATTTTCCCAATAAAAGGAAAGCATTATCTCGCCAGCGGCTATAATCATGCAATTGCAAAACAATGCCGTTTTTTTTGGCTATTGTTTCTAGTTCGGGTGTATATTGTGTAAAATCTGCTTGGTCATGAAAATAGAATGGAAGTAATTTATTGTAGTCATATTCTCTTTTGAAATTAAAATTATGTACTATCTCTTTATACAATTCATTTGCATTGAAATAATAGTTATTACGAGTGGTGACATCGCCCCAAGCACGTTTCATTATATTAGGTCTTTCGTACTGCGATGCTGGTTTTTTCTTCTTACTAGCAAATGAATGCGTAAAAAAGAAAAAAATACAGCCCATCAGCAAAAACAGTTTTTTACTCGTAAATAGATACATGCTCGTTATAATTCCCTAATTTTAACGCAATTTCTTAAATTTATTTTACTTATTAGAGTGAAATTTATCTAAATCTGTAAATGGCATTTAAAAAAGAAGATTGGAAAAACTGGAAAGCGAAATTAAAAAATGTATATCGCTTCCAAATTATAGATGAAAAAAGCTATGATGTAAAGTTGGTATTGGAACTAAGCCGGCTGAATATTTTAGTGGGTATAGGCTTGCTTTTAGCTATTTTTACTGCAATAAATTTCTTTTTCATTGCTTTTACCCCTTTAAAACAATACATACCAGGTTATGGCTCATCGGCAGGTAGAAAGGAAGTGATGAAGGTAAGCGTGAAGGCAGAGCAACTAGAAGACAAATTAGATGCACAACAAGAATATATCACCAACCTGCAAGATATCTTAAACGACAATATCACACTACCGGATACTTCGAAAACTAAACTAAAAAAAGCAAAAATAGATACAGGAATTTTAAGTATAAAAACTACAGATGAAAGAAAATTTGTACAAGAAGTAGAAAAGGGATTAAAAAATGCTGAATTATTGGAATCGGTACAAGATAGTAGGGTAAGCCCCTTGAGCAACTTACATATCGGGAGGCCGGTATCAGGTGCTATAATTTCTAAGTTTTCAGACGAAAAACCATTTATTTCTTTTTTAGCCCGTCCCAACGAAGAGGTTAGAGCCGTATTATCGGGCAATGTTATTTTTACTGGATATTCTGCTGAAAATGAATATTATCTTCTAATTCAGACTGACAATCAATTAGTTTACATATTAAAAAACAACAGTCAATTATTGAAGAAAACGGGTAACTTTGTAAATGTTGGCGAAGCGGTTGCCAAGGCTGGAAAAAATATGCTAACAAAAGACAAATCTGCTATGGTTGATTTGGAACTTTGGTATAGAGGACAGCCAATTGACGCACAAAAATTTATAAAATAGAAAGTATGTTTTCAAAAATAACTTCTAAAAACAATTTAGAAACAATGGTAGCCAACAAAATAAATGAAGGTACCTTAATAACTGGCGATCTTACCGCCCAAACCGATATCCGTATTGATGGCAAAGTCACTGGTAATATTATTTGTACGGCGAAAGTAGTAATTGGGAGTTCTTCTCATATTATTGGCAATATCCACTGCAATGACCTTACTATAGAAGGAAAAATAAGAGGAAATATAGAAGTAAACGGTACTTTATATTTACGTTCTACAGCTCAATTTGAAGGCGATGTAAAATATAAAAAACTGATAGTGGAAGAAGGTGCTTCCATCTCGGGTTCTTTAGTAAATACTACCCCTATAAACAAACCTATCCAACAAACGCAACAAAATGGGCAAACCGCTCCTCCCCAACGACAACACGCCGGATAAGAAGCCTACCTACTGGCTTGTATATTCGGGAATGGCATTTGAAATGTTTGCTGTTATTGGTGCATTTACCACAATAGGCTATTTTGCCGATAAAAAAATAAACACTTCACCATGGTTGTTAATTACATTTTTATTAATAGGAGCAGCTCTTTCGTTTTATTCCATTTTCAAACAATTGAATCGTTAGTTTATGTATCTAAAATGGCTATTTAGCTTGATAGGCATTACTTTTATTTTTCTTGCTTTGCACTGGATACTTCCTATTGCTGGCACCTCAGGATATTTATGGGTAACGATGAGCATGGCGATAGTTTCTTTCCTCTACTTTTTCATGGTTACTATTTCTTCAAAAAAAGAAAGCACGGAAGTAGTAGGTGGAAATTTAGCAGCTATAGTCGTAAAATTTATTTTATCGGCTACGATAATTATTTTCTACGTTATTTTTTCAAAAAAAACCGAACGCCTAGATTTTGTTTGGTTTTTTGTGGCTTATGGTATTTACTCTATTGTAAATTATCCTTTTGCATATTTTTACAATTACACAGAAAAATATTGACTTTGGCGTTATTTTTGTTTAAGATTAATTAAAAAATATGGTATCTAAATTTTTCACCCTCAGCATAGTAATAGCACTTTTTGTTATCCTTACCGGCTTTAAGCCGCCTAAGTCTCCAACGCCGCAAAACGATATTTTATACTCTAAATATGGTGGTGACGTGGATAAAATGCTACGCGAAGAACGCCGATTAGATTCTATTGCCCACCCCTATTTATACAAATCAGAAGAACCCAAAAAAGAAGTAACTTCTACCATAGATGACGAATCGGTAATTGTAGAAAAAGCAGCGATTATGCCACAATTTCCCGATGGCGAAAAAGCATTGAAAGAATATATTGCATCGAGTACTACATTTTATATTCCCGATACACTAATTGGAAAAAATGCAACGGTAATAGTAAAATTTTATATCAATACTTTAGGCGATGTGAAAAGTCCAAAAGTTATAAAATCTGACAATCCATCTTTCGACTTACAAGCAATTATGCTTGTAGATGGCATGCCCAAATGGACACCTGCAAAACAAAATGGAAAAGAGGTAAATTGCTACATCACTTTACCTATTAAATTTGGAGAATAACCTTGTAATCTGCTTATTTTATTTGAAATAAATCAAAAGCATTTTGTGTGGTAATAGCTGCAATTTCATCAAGACTCTTTTCATAAACCGTGCATAAAGTTTCTGCTATAATTTTAGTATAGGCACTCTCATTTCGCTTTCCCCGAAACGGCACTGGTGGCAAATATGGTGAATCGGTTTCCAACACAATTTTCTGTAAAGGCACCTGTTTCAGTGTTTCTCTAAGGTGCGTATTTTTGTATGTTACCACTCCACCTATTCCCAAATAATAATCGAGTTTCAACAATTCTTTTGCTTCTTCAGTGCTTCCTGTAAAACAATGAAATACACCGTGCGGGCGTTGCTTTCTTTTCTTTAATAATTCAATCAAAACATGCAATGAATCTCGAGCATGTACTGCAATAGGTAGGTTTTTTTCTATCGCCCAATCACATTGTATTTCAAAGGCTTCTTTCTGAATAGCTAAGGTCGTTTTATCCCAATATAAATCAATTCCAATTTCACCAACTGCCACAAAATTAGATACATCAAATAATAGCTTTTGCATAGTTGCTAATTCTTGCTTATACGTTTCTGGTTTTACATAACAAGGATGCAACCCCAACATCGGAAAAATATGTTTTGGATACTGGCGCACAATTTCCAACATATTATTTATAGTGGAAGAATCTACATTCGGAATCAATAGGGAAGAAACACCGGCATCAATGGCACGTTGTATCATCTCATTTCGGTCGGTATTAAATTGTTCTTCGTATAAATGGGTATGAGTATCTACTAATTTCAACATAAAGAGCGTTAATTATGAGTATTAAATTTTACAAAATTATCCGATTAGTTTTTAAGCCTTTATTATAAATATATTCCAACCACTTTGGCAAGCAATAGTATAAATGTTGCAGTGCTTTTTCATTATCATGCAAACAAATTATATCGCCGCTGCACAAATTATTTATTGCATTGTTATAACATTTTTCAGTTGAAATAGTTACATCAAAATCTCCGGGCATCAAACTCCATAGAACTATTAAAGAAGGCAAATCGGATATTTGGCTAAGTTTTATTTTCCCATACGGCGGACGAAACAATTTTATTTCACTACCTGATATATGTTCTAAAATTTCATTTCCTTTTTTATAATTCTCCATAAAATCAATAGGCGATATTTTCCATCCATTCAAATGCTTATATCCGTGATTACCGATAGCATGTCCTCTATCTAAAATTTCAAGAATCAATTCAGGGTGTTTTTCTGCATTTTCTCCCAAACAAAAAAAAGTAGCTTTGGCGTTGTATTTATCTAATTGCGCTAATATAAAGTGCGTATTTTGCGGATGCGGTCCATCATCAAAAGTGAGAAAAATTGAATTTTCATTACTTGGAAACTCCCAGATAATATTTGGAAAAAGTTTTTTTACTATAAAAGGAGTTCGGATAAAATACATGAATTTATTTGAGGCTTGAAAATTAGTTAATTTGAAAATGATATAAGATTGTTCTTTTAAAAAATATAAATAGCTAATTTTACACTACAAAGATATTATTTTCAACATTTCAAATCATTATATTTTCTAATTATGTCTGTACGTGTACGTTTTGCTCCTAGCCCTACTGGTCCGCTGCACATTGGTGGCGTTCGCACGGCTTTATACAATTACTTATTCGCCAAAAAAAATGGCGGCGATTTTATTTTACGCATCGAAGATACCGACCAAAACCGATTTGTACAAGGTGCAGAACAATACATAATAGATTCGCTAAAATGGATAGGCATTTGTCCAAATGAGGGCGTAGGATTTGGTGATGGCAGGCACTACCCTTACCGACAAAGCGAACGCAAGGAATCCTACAGACAATACGCCGAACAATTGATACAAAGTGGAAATGCCTATTATGCCTTTGATTCCGAAACTGATTTAGAAGCATTAAAAGCTAATCATGCCAACTTTAAATACGATGCCAACACACGAGAACAAGGAAAAAATTCGATTACACTTGCTCCAGAAGAAGTAAAACAGCGATTAGAAAACGGAGAACATTATGTAATCCGAATAAAACTACCGGCAGATGAGGAAGTAAAATTCTATGATGAAATACGGGGTTGGGTAACAGTAAATACTGCGCAAATGGACGACAAAGTTTTGCTAAAAAGCGATGGAATGCCCACCTATCATTTAGCAAATGTTTGCGATGATTTTATTATGCAAATCACGCATGTAATACGAGGCGAAGAATGGCTGCCAAGTGCACCATTGCATGTTTTATTATATCGATTTTTAGGCTGGGAAAATGCAATGCCAAAATTTGCACATTTACCATTATTGCTTAAACCTGATGGAAATGGAAAACTCAGCAAACGCGATGGTGACCGCTTAGGATTTCCGGTTTTCCCATTAGAATGGAAAGACCCACAAAGCGGAGAAATAAGCAGTGGATATAAGCAACGCGGCTATATGCCCGAAGCTGTTTTAAATATGTTGGCATTTTTGGGGTGGAATCCGGGAACAGCGCAAGAGCTATTTACTTTAGAGGAATTAGTACAAGCTTTCAGCATAGACCATATACATAAAGCAGGGGCAAAATTTGATTTTGAAAAAGCAAAATGGTTTAATGCCGAATACATCAAAACAGCAGAGAATGTAAAATTAGCCCAATTGGTAAAAGAGCAAGTAGAAACAAATTTTGGAAAACAAGATGCTGAATATTTAGAAAAAGCAATTGGGCTTGTAAAAGAACGATTGACATTCTTAAACGATATTTTGAATTTTGGATATTTATTTGAAACCCCTAAAGAATACACAGCAGCCTCTTTGGCTAAAATTGCTAGTTTCAAAAATTATGAATTTAATCCAGGAATTTTTGCAACATTTTTACAAGAGGAATGCAACAACTCAGATACAGCTGAATTAGAATTAAATATAAAAGATTTTGCCAATAGCAATGAAATAAAAGTGGGTGACTTGATGAAGTATTTGAGAGTAAGCTTGGTGGGAGAATTATCCGGCCCTGGCATTCCCGATTTAATTTTATTATTAGGCAAAAAAGAAAGCAGCAAACGAATTGAAAACTGCTTTCTTCAATTGTAAAAATCAACCGAAAGTGCACAAAGATGAACTGCAAAGTCAAGAAAAAATTCTTTGCAAACAATGAAAAAAGATTGTACGCTTTGTAATTATAAAAAACAAAAAAATGGAAGAAAATAAAACATTGAATTTTATTGAAGAGATTGTGGAGCAAGATATAAAAGAAGGAAAATACGATTCTATTTTAACGCGTTTTCCGCCGGAGCCGAACGGATATTTGCACATGGGACATGCGGCTTCTATTTGTTTAAATTTTGGTGTGGCAAAAAAATTTGGAGGCAAAACCAATCTTCGGTTTGATGACACTAACCCCGTAACGGAAGATACCGAATACGTAGAAAGCATACAACAAGATGTACATTGGTTAGGGTTTGAATATGCAAATATTTTTTATGCCAGCGATTACTTTGACCAATTGTATGCGTATGCTGTACAACTAATAAAACAAGGAGATGCTTACGTTTGTGATTTAACAGCAGAAGAAATTGCGACACAAAAAGGTACGCCAACTGAAGCAGGCACCAACAGCCCCTACCGCATTAGAAGTGTGGAAGAAAACTTGGATTTATTTACACGCATGAAAGCTGGCGAATTTAAAGAAGGTGCAAAAACAGTACGTGCAAAAATAGACATGACTTCGCCCAATATGCTGATGCGTGACCCCTTACTGTACCGAATAAAATTTGCGCATCACCACCGCACTGGCGACAAATGGTGCATTTATCCGATGTATGATTTTGCACACGGACAGAGTGATTCTATTGAAAAAATTACGCACTCCATTTGTACGTTAGAATTTATTCCGCATCGCGAAGTATATGATTGGTTGATTACCAAATTAGGAATTTATCCGTCTAAGCAATATGAGTTTGCACGGGTAAATATAAACTATACGGTGATGAGCAAACGCAAGCTAAAACAATTAGTGGAAGAAAACCATGTGGCAGGCTGGGATGACCCACGAATGCCGACTATTTCGGGAATGCGCCGCCGAGGTATTACAGCTGCTGCCATCCGAAATTTTTGCGAAAAAGCGGGTATTGCAAAACGTGAAAAGGTGAATGAATTTTCATTGTTGGAATTTTGTACCCGCGAAGATTTAAACAAAATTGCACTTCGGAGAATGGTGGTTTTTAATCCAATAAAAGTAGTAATTACCAACTTGGAAAATGAAATACATTTAGACATCGAAAACAACCCTGAAGATGAAAATAGCGACTACAGAAAAGTAGCATTTACCAAAGAAATTTTCATAGAAAAAGAAGACTTTGTAGAAATACCACAGAAGAAAATTTTCAAAATGGAAGTTGGACATCCGATACGTTTAAAAGGCGCGTTTATAGTTACATGCAATGATGTGTTGAAAGATGACAATGGAAACATTACCGAAATCCATTGTACTTACCATCCCAACAGCCAAAGCGGACAAGATACTTCAGGGATAAAGGTACAAGGAACGCTGCACTGGGTAAGTGCACAATATGCCATTCCTATTGAAATACGCGAGTATGACCGTCTTTTTAAAGTAGAAAATCCATCGGATGAAGAAGGCGATTTTAAAGACTATATCAACGAAAATAGTTTAGCAATTATCCCAACTGCATTGGCAGAGCCTGCATTGAAGAATGCTACTGCTAAAGAACATTTCCAGTTTTTGCGCAAGGGGTATTTTTATTTAGATACAGACGCAACTTCCGAACAACTAATTTTCAACAAAACCGTAGGTTTAAAAGACAGTTGGAACAAGAAATAACTGCATACTATGAAACAAAAAAAATCGTACAAATGAGTACGATTTTTTTTAGTAAAAGGGAATATTACTTCTCTACTATCGTATAAATTGCATTCATTATTTTTTCTAAAGTAGGCGGATAGTGTACCAAATTTTTCTCGACTTTTGGCGCATAAATGGCTACTTTTACTTTATTCTTGCGCTGCCCTGCAGTCAACGTAATTTCTAATGGAACTACCTGTGGAGACTTGCTAAACCTTTGGTTACAGGCTGCATCTTCATCTGCACAATCATATTCTTTATTAAAATCTAAAAACCCCATATCTACAATGTATTGAGCTAGTTTTGTCAACTCATCTTTAGATATTTTTTTCTCTGTACGTTGCACGCCTTCATTTTTTGTTTTGTATTCTCGCTGTATAATGCCGGTATGTAAAATTGAAATTCTATCGTATTGTTTAGCATTTCCGTCTGTGAGCGCACCGCCGCCATTCACGTAAACATCAATAAAATCGGTAGGATTGATAACGACAGGCACTTTTATATTTAGTGCTTTCATAATGCTGTCTAATCGCAATTTATTGGCTGAATGCAAAGAATCGGCTTCTTTATCATATTGTGCATACGCTTCTTTTGCAAAAGCAGTTTCTTTAGCCATAGTGGTAGTATTTACTTTTCTATTCACCGGAATAGCGTCTTCTATTTGCTCTTGTGTTTTAGGGAGCGGCTCATTTATTCTATGATACGAAGCATTATTATTAATTACGGGTGCGGTTTCAAAAGTAAAATCTTTTAAACGTTTAGTGGTATCAATGGAGAATTTTTTAGTAGGCGTTTCCTTTTCTTTTACTTGCTCCGTTGTTTCCTTCTTTTTTCCTTTAATAATAGGTTGCGTAGAAAACTCATCTGTATTTATCTGCTTTTTTATCACAGGTGTTTCCACAGCTTTTGGTGTTTCTTTTTCTTTCGCATTTTTAATAGGTGTTGTAATCTTTTCTACATTCTTTACAGGTGACTGTTCTTTTACTATTGGTGTTTCCACTTTTATTTTATCCTTAGGTTTTTCTACTTCATTTTTTATTTTAATGGGTACACTTTTTATTACAGGTTGTGTAGAAAATTTTTCTAAATTGGAAGTATCAATTTTTTTGAAGTTGTAATTTGGGTTAGATATATTTTTTTCTTTTACGTCAATCTGTTTTATTTTATCTTTTTCTAAGGCATTGAGGTCTTTTGTTACATCTCCAGTTTTGGTTTTGCTTGCTTTTTCCCATAGTTCATCGAAAGATTGTTTAGTCGATGTGGATTTAGTTGATTGTGCAAACACAAAATTTACAACCACCAACATTAATACAACCAAGAAAAGTCTATTATTTTTCATATCTACAAATTTATTTAATCTACAACACCTTTGAGCATTGGCACAAAGGTAAAGTTTGAAAATGTTTCTTTCTCAAATTCGTTATTATCTAAGCGTTTTATACGTATCATTTTTTGCACTTCGCCTTCGCCAAATGGGATTACCATTACTCCGTTTACTTTCATTTGTTTTAATAATTCTTTCGGGATTTCGGGAGCGGCGGCAGTAATTAAGATTTTATCAAATGGGGCAAAAGTTGGAAGCCCTTTAAACCCATCTCCATAGAAAGTTTGAACATTGTGATAGCCTAAATGGTCTAATACTTTTTCAGCTTTTTTACTTAATGGTTGATGTCGTTCGATGGAAAATACTGATGCGCCTATTTCTGCTAATACTGCTGCTTGGTAGCCCGAGCCGGTACCGATTTCCAATACTTTATCGCCGGATTGCAGTTCTAACAATTCTGATTGAAAGGCAACCGTATATGGATTTGAAATTGTTTGCCCTCTGCCGATTGGGAAAGGTTTATTTTCGTAAGCATCATCTTCAAAAAGTGTTTCGATAAAAAAATGGCGTGGTATTTTTTCTATTGCCTTTAGCACCTTTTCATCTTTGATTCCCTCTCCTTTTAGCTCTATCACTAATCTTTTTCGCAACCCTTGGTGTCTGAACGTATCTTGCATACTGCAAAAGTAGTGGGTATTTCTGCTTTTATAAAGGAAAATCTATCCTTAATTGTTAATAAAAAACGGCTATTCCTTTTCTTGCTCCGCAGCTTCGCACAATGGGCACTGCCTTGTTGGTGTTTTTATTTGCGAAAAATACTTTTACCTTTATGTACAATAATTATAAATATGCAAATCAAATTTGGAACAGATGGCTGGAGGGCTATCATAGCACAAGAATTTACAACAGATAATGTAGCACGTGTAGCATTCGCAACAGGGCAATGGGTAAAATCAATATCCGAAAAACCGAGCATCACCATCGGGCACGACTGTAGATTTGCAGGGCCGCTTTTTGTAGAAACCACTATAAAAGTTCTCTGTGCGCAAGGCATAAAAGTATATGCACACAAAGGCATTTGCTCTACTCCTATGGTATCTTTAGGTTGCGTAAAATTAAATACAACAGCAGGTGTTGTCATCACGGCATCGCACAATCCACCTACGTATAACGGGTTCAAATTAAAATCAAATTTCGGAGGACCTAGCACGCCTGCAGAAATTGCTGCCGTAGAAGCATTGATACCCGAACATACCAATATTCCAAATACATCTTTAGAAGAATATATGGCGAATGGTTTGTTGGAATATGTGGACTTAGAAACGCTATATTTTAATCATGTGGAAGCATCTTTTGACATGGATGCCATCCGCAATAGCGGTATGGTATTTGGCTATGATGCCATGTATGGTGCGGGACAGAAAATTGTACGCCGCTTATTACCCAATAATTTGGTGTATTTGCATTGCGAAGAAAACCCCGGATTTAATGGGCAAGCTCCGGAGCCATTACACAAAAACTTACTGGAGTTCTCGCAACTGATAAAAAATGCTACGGATATAGAATTTGGATTTGCCAACGACGGCGATGCCGACAGAATTGGATGTTATGACAATGAAGGCAATTTTATAGACTCGCACCACATCATTTTACTGCTAATCCATTACCTACATAAATATAAAGGACTGACGGGGAAAGTAGCCATATCTTTTACCGTTTCCGATAAGGTAAAAAAAATGTGCGAAGCTTACAATATTCCTTGTGAGATAACGCCTGTTGGGTTTAAATATGTTTGCGAAATAATGATAAACGAAAATGTACTAGTAGGCGGAGAAGAAAGCGGAGGCATTGCCATTACAGGGCATATTCCGGAGCGCGATGGCGTTTGGATAGCATTGGTGCTGATGGAGTTTATGGCAAAAAGTAAAAAGACAATTAAAGAATTGATACAAGAAGTATATGATGTGGTGGGCACTTTTGATTATGACAGATATGACTTACATATTTCTGAAGAAGTGAAACAAAAAGTGATTGCTAATTGTAAAAACGATGCTTACAAAAGTTTTGGAAAATTCTCTATAGAAAGAAAAGAAGATATAGACGGTTGGAAATATTTTCTATCGGAAGATGCATGGACGATGATACGGGCTTCGGGAACAGAGCCGGTGCTTCGCGTGTACGGGCAAGCGAAAGACAGAGCCGCCGTCATCGAACTATTAGATACAGTAAAAGCAACCTTGTTAGGATAGACAAAAGCCGGATAAAAAAATCCGGCTTTTTTATTTTTATTTAGATATATTTAAACTAAAAGTACCCAATGCTACAACCACGGTACATAGTATTGTTTTATATTTTGTTTACATGCGGCTTTGGTTTCTCACAAACAAAAACCATTGATAGTTTAGTACACCTACTAAACTCCACTTCAAATTCTTCTGAAAAAATAGCACGCTATCTTACTCTATTTGAACAACATCAAAGTATAGAAAAAGATAGTTTATTCAAGTATGCTATACGTGCAAAAACTTTAGCCGTTAACAGCAACAAAAACACACAAACCTTAGTAAACATTGCACTTATTAATGCGTATTACCGATTTGACAAATTTGATAGCGCATTGTTATTAACAAACATAGAATTAAAAAAATATAGTGTAAAAGACCAATCGGCGATTTACAAAAGGCTACTGACTTTAAAATGCTATTATTATATGTCTGTGTCCGACTACAAAGACGCAAATGCTATACTATATGCGATAATTGATTTGGCTGAAAAAGAAAAAGATACCATTACAATAACTGCATGTTTTAATTCTTTAGGAGAAATAGACTACAATAGAAATTTGGTAAGCAACGCCAAGCAATGGCATTACAAAGCGCTTTCTTTATCAGGAGATAATCCAACATACAATGCACAGAAAGCAGTTGCCTACATAAACTTAGGAAACATTTACAATTGGATAAAACAATTAGATTCTGCAAAATATTGTGTGGAAAAGGCTATTCCTATTTGCAATACAATAGAAAACTTATATTATCTCTGTAATGCATACATGGTATTATCAGGGTATTATAGGCATAGCAATAATTTTGAAGCAGCAGAAAAAATGATGCTGAAAGCTATGGATATCAGAAAAAAAACTGAAGGCAAAATTGTATTCTCCAATGAGCAATTGGCATTGGGAAATTTATATTACCGCATAAACAAATTCAATAAAGCTATTGAAGTATTTAAAAGTGGTATTGCGTATGATGATTCCATAAATAATGGAAATTCAAAAATACAGCTAAAGAAATCTAATCTAGTTATTCGGTATTATTATTTACAAGGGTTAATGCGTTGTTATAAAGCGAAAAACTTTTTTGATTCTGCAACAATATTATTGGAAGAAATGTTGGAATTGAAGGATAGTATTGGACAGATAAATGCTGCCGACGCACTTGCCGATATGCAAGTAAAATATGAAACACAGAAAAAAGAAAACACGATTATCCAACAGAAATTTGACATAAATAGAAAAAATATCTTGTTTTATTTCGTAGTAATTTTACTATCCGCACTTGCCATAATTTTCGGAATTATTTTTTGGAATTATAAAAAAAAGCAAGAACTAAAACTACAACAGCAAATAGAAAAAGATAAATGGCATACACTGCAAGCTATAGCTAAGGCAGAGGAAAAGGAACGCAGCCGAATTGCTGCTGACCTACACGATAATTTGGGCGTTTATGCTGCTTCTATTGCCTCCAACTTACAACATATAAAACTGTGCGAATATAATGCTGAAAGCGAAATAGCATTAAGCGAATTAAACAAAAACTCACAAGCAATTGTATCGCAATTGAATGATACCATTTGGATATTGAAAAAAAAAGATATTCTACTCACCGCCATCAGCGATAGAATAAAGGTGCTACTAAATAAAACACAAAAAAGTTTTCCAAATATTCAATTTAATATTCAGGAGAACATAGAACGAGATGTAGAATTTAGTGCAATACATGCTTATCACTTATACCGAATTTTGCAAGAAGCCATAAACAATGCACTAAAACACAGCAAATGCTCGCAAATTGACATTGAAATAAATAGTACAAATAGCTGGAGCATACTAATTAAAGACAATGGAATTGGATTTTTAAAAAATAAAGAAATTGGAGGAAACGGTATAAAAAACATGGAAATACGAAGCAAAGAGGCGAACTGGAAAATACATTGGACTTCCGACAAAGACGGTACCATTATTACTATTACACCTACTACAAATTAATTATTTCTATTGAGGAGCGGAAAGACTAATTTTAAATAAACAATTTATGCGTTTTACCATTGCCATTGTTGAAGATAATCCGATAAACAGGAATACTTTTTTGCAAAAGACCAAACAGATGCAAGAAGTAAAGTTAGTATTTATGGCTACGAATGGCAATGATTGCTTAGAAGAACTAAAAGGCTTACCGCTGCAACTACTTCCGCAGGTAATTTTCATGGACTTAGAAATGCCGGAAATGGATGGTATAGAAACCATAAGAATGGCTAAAGCATTATACGCCAATATTCATTTTATCGTATTAACAGTTTTTGACGATGATGATAAAATATTTGAAGCAATAAAAGCTGGTGCTTCGGGTTATTTATTAAAACACGAACCGGCACAAACTTTGCTCGAAGCCATCATAAACGTAATAGAAACGGGTGGTGCCCCTATGAGTCCGGCGATAGCAAGAAAAACATTGCGAATATTAAGCACTACATCTGCACCATTCTCCGACACAGAAAATGCCGATTTTCCTACTTCAATTACGGAGCGGGAAAAAGAAATTTTAAAACACACTATCAACGGTTGGGATGCCAAACGGATCAGCACAGCATTAAATGTAAGTGTGCTTACTGTACGAAAGCATATCGCCAATATTTACGAAAAATTACACGTAAATTCCAAAGCACAAATTATATCGCTGGCACATAAAAACAAATGGGTTTAGTACAATTTACGCTCATTTGATTTATTACCATCCTCATTTTTAACTATTTCTTTCCATTTTCAATCCTTAAATTGTGGTATCATATAAGTCTAAAGACAAGATTCTGTACCTTAGTAAAAATTTTTTCCATATTATTGAACAACGCCTAATAGAATGAAACGATTTTATCTTCTACTATCTATTTTATTTTTATATTCTTTTACGTCCATATCTCTTGCCGGAATAATAGGAAAAAAGAAGAAGAAAACCGATGTGGCGGAAGATACAAGTACCTACAAAATATACCAAGATACCACACACTACAACGGAAAAATGGAGGTACATGCAGATACTATCTTCAATAAGAAATATGAATTTAAGAAAATAATTGTTGCTACCGAAAAGGTAGCAGATACCACGTGGCAAGATGCGAATGTTTTTGCTGTGAACTACCGCACCATTAACCATTACGACTATGTGCCTACCGATCCGGCGTATGGATACACGGGGAAAATAAAATTAAACAAACCCTATTCCTTTTTCCGCCCGTCTGAGGTGCTGAATAAATCGCGAGTGGGATTAGTTGCCGGCTTTGAAGGCGGCATCTATGCAATTGCGAATGTATGGTGGAGCTCGGCTTGGTATTCCAAAACGGAGCGAACAAAATTTCATTTTTTTAATGACTGGAACGAGTGGAACAATATGGACAAAGCGGGGCATACCTATAGTGCCTACATTGAAAGCAAATGGACGTATGATTTATTCAAGTGGGCAGGCTTAAAAGAAAAAAATGCAATATGGGTGGGCATGTTGGCGGGCAACATGTGGCAATTATCTATAGAAATAAATGACGGATTTCAAAAAAAATGGGGGTTTTCATGGCCCGATATGGCATCAAATATAAGTGGCAGTTTATTGTTCGGCATACAACAATATTTGTGGCACGACCAACGTATAACGATGAAGATGTCTTCTTTTCCAGTAAATTATTCTAAATACAAAGACCCTGAACTGAAACGAAGAACAGACAAGCTATACGGTACTTCTTTTTTTGAGTCTATTTTAAAAGACTATAATGCCATGACGATTTGGTGGAGTGTAAGCCCGGGTTCATTTATCCGAAATCCAAATTCCAAATTCCCTAAGTGCATACAATTTTCCTTTGGGTATGGTGCCGGCGGCATGTTGGGCGGATATGTAAACAAATGGTCGAAAAAGGATTTAAGCGGCGATGTAGATTTGAATACGGCAGATCCGGCAGATATTATAGACCGAACAAGCCTACAGCGTTTGCACCGTTTCTATTTTTCATTTGATATCGACTGGACAAAATTGCCAGTAAAAAAACATTGGGCTAAAGGCTTAATGAAAGTGCTAAACGTAATAAAATTACCGGCACCGGCAATAGAATTTAACGACAATAAACACGGTAGCAAAGTAGCTTGGCACTGGCTGAAGTTTTAAATTCCAATAGATTTTATTTTTCCTCTTTTAGTTTCAACTTCTCTAAAAGGTTACTCCTTTTATTCATCACCTTTAACTCAAAGCGAGTATAAAACCAATAAGAAAGAACATACGCAAATGTTATCCATATTAAATAACTGAGTATTATATGTTTCCCTGCATTAAATCCGATAATCCGAAATAAAATAACAACTAACATAAAAAAACTACCATGCAATAAAAACATACTATAAGAGATATTACTTGTAAAAAGCACAAAATGATTTACAAAGCTATCTTTAAATTTAATAGTTTTTATGAATGGCAGGAATAACGAAAAACCTAGCGGGCTTAATAGATAATAAAAGGTAAAAAAATAAAAAGCTGTAAATTCATTTACAATATATTGATTAGCTGTTAACCAATAATAAATCAAATTCCCCAAATATAAAATAGCACCTATAAACAGGGATTTATAGCGGTTCCTATACCAAAAATCCTCATAAAAATAACAAACATAAGCTGCTAACAACCCTAAAGCAATTGTATCTAATCGCAATATTACAATCTCTTTAAACATTACAAACTGCAAAGGTGTGTGTTGGGAACACATTGAAATAATAGTAAATTTTTAATGAATTACATACAATAATATATAATAATACTATAAAAATATAAGTTTTCTTTTTAGAAAAATTAAGTACAGTGCTTGCCAAATAAAAGATGATAGCAAATGAAAAATAGAACCATTCTTCAATAGAGATTGTCCATGTTTCTGAATAGAATTTTACATGATAATTAAACAAGTTCTGCGTAAATAAATAATTCTCAATTGGCACCTGAAATTTCTTTGTTAATAGTATAGAAAATGCGACTAAGATGGTTAAAATAAGATAATAGCTTGGCAATGTGCGCACCCAACGCATTACTAAAAATCTCATTGTATATTTAGAGGTAATAGATTCAACTTTATGAATATCTCGTAAGTGATGATACCCTATTAAAAAGCCACTGCATACAAAAAACATATCTACAGGATCTGGAAATGGGATTTTTTGATAATCAAATGATTTTGTAGCAATAGCAACAATTTGCAAAAAATGCATGTGCATCACTAATACTACAGAAAAAGCACGTACAATATCAAAGCCAAAGTATCGTTTTTCTGGGTTGGTGTTTATTTTAAAAATTGACAGCATAATATTTACTATCGTCTAAAATAACATTATAAATACAATGAAAATACTATTTAGGTAATTAAATGTTTTTTGCTTATAAAAAAAGCAGCGTCTCTTTTAAAAGACGCTGCGGCATATATACTATTTTTAGTGGGTAAGGCTTACAACAACTTAGTTTTATTTGACAAAAAACTGTACAATGTAATACGTAATTGCAGCAAGCAATGCACTTACAGGAATGGTTAATATCCACGCCCAAAGTAAGTTAACCGTAACCCCCCAACGCACTGCACTCAATCGTTTGGTAGCACCTACTCCAATTATAGAACCCGTAATGGTGTGCGTAGTAGATACCGGAATACCCATTTGCTCTGTCAAGAAAAGCGTAGTAGCACCTGCGGTTTCAGCGCATACTCCTTCTAATGGCGTTACTTTAGTAATGCGCGAGCCCATAGTTTTTACAATCTTCCAGCCACCGCTTAATGTACCCAAACTAATTGCCAAATAACAGGAAAGCGGCACCCAATCTGGCATAGATTTTATATCGGAAATAGTGCCATTGGCTACCAATGCCGCAGCAATAATACCCATTACTTTTTGTGCATCATTTCCGCCATGTCCGATACTGAACGATGCGGAGGATAGCAACTGTAATCTTCGAAAATTATTCGCAGTAAGCTGTGCATTCGGTTCTTTTACTTTTTCGGTATAAATAAAAGATGCAATAATTAATAACAGCATAAAGATTAAACCAATTCTAATGATTTTATTATTGCTTTTATCCATCTCTTTTGCCAAATCTTTCTTTATATCTACACGAACAGATTTGTCAAAGTCGTCGATTTTATTGGGCTGCACCAAGCCAGTAGCCACCATCGTTTCTAGCATTTTATCTTGCCCGAGTTCTTTATGCATTTTCGCAATCGGTTTTAAAGAATCGATAGCAGCTTTTGCATACTTGTAGGCTTGTGTTTTAGTAGAATCTTTTTCAGAAATAATTTTCAAGCGCTCTACTTCGAAGAATAATTTTAGTTTATCTTCGATACGGGAAGTCGTCACCATATTCAAATCTATGTTTTGCGCTATCTCCTCCGCTACAACTTTACTTCCTTTCGATTCATAATGTTTAATGTATTCAAAACTCTTCGTAGCATTTGTTTTAGCAATGGCTAATTTCTCGATATTCTTTTCTTTATCGTCCGCTTTTTTGGGGTCTTCAATATCTTTAGCGTATTTATCTGTTTTGAAGAATTTTTCTATGTTTTCATCAATTTTCTTTTCTTGAAAATGGATAAAAGTAAACCATATTCCGATGCAAGTAGTAAGTAAAATAACTGTTTTTGTCCAGGTATTCCTATTCATCATCACCAAGGTAAAAAACATCGAAATCAGCATACCGATTACTGGAGCTAAGAATATAAAAGCGACAGTTTTTAAAATTTTTCCACTATCAATAATTTGCTGAATGGGCATATAACCGTGGTTTTGAAGAAAAGCATGTGTAACTGCGGCTCCGGCAAAACCTCCGATAAGCGTATGAGAAGAGGAGGACGGAATACCATACCACCACGTCAGCAAATTCCATACAATAGCAGCTATTAATCCTGCAAATATTACAGGCAGTGTAATAAAATCTTTATATACTGTTTTCGCAATGGTATTTGCTACCGCATGGTCTTTAAAAATAAAGAAGGCTGCCAAATTAAAAAATGCAGCCCAAAGCACCGCTTGGAACGGCGTTAGTACTTTTGTAGAAACTACTGTTGCAATAGAATTAGCGGCATCATGAAAGCCGTTGATGTAGTCGAATACGAGTGCAAGTACAATGATTAAAATAATAAATTCCATAAAGGTGAATTATTGTGTGATAGTTGAATTAAGAGATGAATACGTTATGAATATTTGATAACGATAGATTCAATAACATTCGAAGCATCTTGACATTTATCAGATATAGCTTCTAAGTCTTCGTATAAATCTTTTAGCACAATAATTCTCACCGGATTGTCTTTATTATTTCTAATTAAATCACCCATAGCATCATTATATAATACATCTACTCTCGATTCGTAGCCATGTACTTTAATACATGCTTCCGTTACCTTCTGCAAGTTTTTCATGTTTCGCAACCCGAAGATGGCGTTCTTCAGTTCTTTCACAGACTCATCATTGTACTCAGTCATTTTAAGTACATACTCATTAAATTCTTTGAACTCATAATTTTTCATTTTGTTGCCCACTTCATCTATATAATCTACTACATCGTCCATTGCAGATGCCAAAGCATGAATATCTTCTCTATCAAATGGAGTGATAAAATTTTTATTAAGTTCCACATAAATATTATGCGCTACTTGGTCGGCTTGGTGTTCTATGTGTCCGGTTTGTGCTAATGCTTCAAAGCGTTTTTCATCTGTATTGCGCATCGCATCTAAAAATTTTTTGCTGATTTGCTCTGCAAGTGAAGCCGTTTCTTCAAACAAATTTTGAAAGACTTTATCTTTCGGTTGGAAGAATTTTAAAATTGATAATGACATAATTCTAATTTTTTAGTTAGTTATTTTTTTTAATTTTTATTTAGAAAGCAAATTGCATTTGAAAACGCCATAAACCACTCAGCGTATGTGTTGTTGTATTTTGCAAAATGGTATAATCGGTTTCTAGTTTGAACGCATTTTTATATACATAATATGCCAAGCCCATCGTGTATTCATTTACCGTTGGGATATTCTCTATTTTGCCTGAAAAGGAACGGTTTACCCTTGCGCCTATTTCTATTTTTTTCTTAAATAAATACGATGCGGAAACATATAGCGATTGTCCGGAAAGATACAGCTTATTGTTATCTGCTTTTCTGTAAATGTAACCCGCTGTGGTAGTTAAACCTTTATATTTTAATAGAACGTCGGTATAGAGTGTATGCAGATTGGCACGGGCCGAATCTGGAATAAAATT
>CAZXRF010000005.1:0-77738 GCA_964642875.1 uncultured Chitinophagales bacterium
TAGAGCAAAGGACTGAAAATCCTTGTGTCGGCGGTTCGATCCCGCCCCACACCACAAAAAAGTTTTGTAACGCCTTGTAAATAAAATTATAAGGCGTTTTTCTTTTTTATCCTCACTGCAAGTTCCCAATCTTTACAACTCTAACAATAGTTTGAATTATTAAAGAGGTTATTTTTTGTTTTAAAGGATATTAATCTATTGAGGTGGTGGTGGTTAAACTTGTTTTATTTATACATTTATTTCTCTGGCATAATCCCAAAAATCTACGAAACGTATAGCAATAAAGGCTATAATGGAACAAAATACAAAAGCATTAGTGCGTTCCAATCATCGTCCAATAGAGGAGTTACTTTAACGAAGTACCGGCAAATCGTAGTATCGGTTAAATATATTTGTGGCAAATGATATCATAAACGAATTTGATTTTAGCGTATTTACTCCGATGAGTTTGGTCGTGTACTTTCTAAACTGCATTCTTCCTTCTATTACCATGTTTATTTTGGGGTTGATAATGTATCCTACGCGTAATTCATTGTCTAATACCGTATATGGAAACCCGTTTTGTATTTTCACATTTGTTTTGTTGGATGCATAAGCGCCAATATCTAAAATGTTATTTCCAAAATTTTGATTAGCAGCAGAATCTGTAGCTGTTTTTATGTACGATAACTTATAAGAAGCATAAAATCGTTTGTATTGGTAATTTACCATCATTAATAATTCATTGAAATTAGCACCCATCGGATGTCCTAAAGATTGGTTGTAATTGGAATATCCTATACCCGAATCTTGTCCTTGGTAAGTATATGGCCGTACACTGTTATACTCCATTTGAAAGTTTAAATTTTTCACACCTCCCACGTCAAAATATTTCACGCCAGCTTGCCATCCCATACGTCTATCCGAAGTATTCATTTTCCCATATCGATTGAACATATATTGTCCATATAATACAATATATTTTGGCAGTGTTACTTTTACATTCAACCCATAAATTTTGGTAGTATTAGCATCTAATTTTTTCTGGAATGCACGCACGCCTAAAATCGGGTTTATAAAATTATAATCGAAAAAATTATTTCCTTTTGCCGTAGTTCTTCGCCAAGTTATACCTTCAAAAATTCCAAATTGTAAAAACTTAGCTGCATCTATGCTTAGGTAATTAAAATTGGCTAATTTACGTGGAAACCCTTGCCCAAAATCATTGAAATTATTGATATTGTCGATTAGTTCGGCATATATGGTAGTGTATTTAATACGCCAAACATTAGCGGTAAGTTGCAAATAAGGATAAGTATAAGAATTGTCTGACAGCAACAATGAGCGATAGCCATCACCGATAAAGTGCTTGCTGTTGCCCACTTGTATTTGAAATTGCTTAACTGGCGCATAAGAAATATATGCATTTATACTGGAGAAATCTAATCCACTTTTGTTGTTATTTCTGATATTTCCTTCGCCCGGCACTACACCCGTTTGCAAGTTGTATAAACCCACGTACGCTGGAAATTTACCTACCGTATTTAAAAAGGAAGTATAGATAGTTACTTTCTGCCCGATGTTAGCCTGTAATTCCATCCCTTTTAAGTTGTAGATTAATGATTTTTTTGTGGCAAAATCATAGCCTACACCAAAATTAAATATAGGATTTATCGCAACATAGACCTTTCGCTTTTTATAGGCTTTATCGTAGATAACATCATCATAAAAAACAGAATCTTTTGCCAATACTCTGCCATAGTGTTTTACATAGCCGTTTTCGTCAAATTCTAATAAATTTTCATAGCCAAAAACATTTGCAAATTTACTTATCCAATCGTTATGCGGGATGCGTTCATAACCTTGCACGGTATCTGGATAAACTAATTTATACACTTCTGCAGCCACATACGGTTTTACGGAAGAATGGAATACGGTCTTATCCCAGCCGTTTAATGATTTCTCGTAATTGAGCATCATGTTTCTGTTGAGCGGAAGGTTTTCTTGTTGAGCTTTAGCAATAACAAAAAAGGATAAAGCAAGTAATAACGAGATATATTTTTTAGAATGCATTTTCTTCACCACGTAGCATATTGATAATTGTCAGAATAATAATTTTAATATCTAAGCCGAAACTCCAATTTTCGATATACCATACATCTGCAAGCACGCGCCCTTCCATATCTGTTACATCTTTCGTTTCTCCCCGATATCCGTTTACTTGTGCCCATCCGGTTATTCCCGGTTTCACTAAATGACGGACCATAAATTTATCAATTATTTTGGAATATTTCTCAGTATGTCGCAACATGTGTGGTCGTGGCCCAATTACAGACATCTGTCCAAACAAAACATTTATAAATTGCGGCACCTCATCCAAGTTGGTTTTGCGCAGAAATTTCCCTATTGGAGTAATGCGATGATCGCCCCGCGTTGCTTGCACAGAGTGAGCACCATCGTTGATATGCATTGAGCGAAATTTGATGACTTTAAAAACTTTATTCTTAATGCCTGAGCGTTCTTGCGTAAAAAATACAGGCCCTCTGGATGTGAGTTTTATTATCAATGCTATTAACGGAATAAACCACCATAAAAACAAAACCATTACCAATAAGGAAAAGATAATATCAAAAGCTCTCTTGATAGCACGATTGACGATATTCTCTAATGGCTCGCTGCGCAACGACATAACCGGAATTTGCCCGTAATAATCTATTTCTACTTTATTTAAATGGTGCGTTAAAAATCGGGATAAATCAGGAACTATCTTTACACGTATTAAATTTTCATCACCAAACTCAATCAATCCCTTTATTTTTTCTTCTTCCTGATAAGGTAAAGCACAAAATATTTCATCGATTTGATGTTCAATGGCATATTGTTTGGCGTCTTCAATATTCCCCAATATATGCTTGCGTACTTCCGTGTTATACTTACCAGGCTTGTCATCAAAATAACCCAAAAACTGATAACCGTATTCAATTTTATGCTCAAGCATAGTTTTAAATTGCTGCGCCGTATTGCCGGCACCTATTACCATTACCTTTCTATTGTTGAATCCTCGGGCACGGTAAAGTCGCACTATTTTTATAAATCCAAAACGCCATGACGTAGTAAAAATAAAAGCAATAAGATAAGTGTACATCAGCAACTCGCGTGATAATTTAAATGTTTGGTTGAGATCTTTAAACACAACGATGTACGAAAAAGACAATAAAATCTCGAAAAAAAACAAACGTAAAAGTGCCGAAAGCAAAGTAAAGAAGCGTGTGTTTCGGTACATGTCGAATGTGCCTGAAAGCTGCGCCGCAAACAAGTATATAATATTAAGATAAATCCAAAGTTGAATGTACTTGGTATCCAATATCATTCTATAGTTTTCACTTAAAAAATGACTAATGATATAGGACACATTCAGGATAAACAAATCCCCTAAAGCGTGCATCAATACATACAAATTAGTAATCTTCTTTCTCATTCTTTTCTATTTCAGCTATTTATGTGCCTTTTTATTGCTCATTTTATTAAGCAAAAAACAGAAACTAAATTACAGTAAACGATATTCACTTCTCTTTATAGATTGGGGTACACACAAAAATACAAAGTTTTTATATGCATCTTATAAAAAGCATCAATAAAGGTAGGATAAAATAAGGAGCAGCTAAAACTTTTAACGTTTAATTTTTTCAGACAACTTGCTTGCTTTTTAATCCTATTTCAGTATTCACCCAAAAAAATAATCTTATTTGTGTATATCTTTCGGATAATATTTATGGAAATCATTTCCTTTCGGTATCTTAATAGTATAAATTTGTCACTATAAATTACGAAATATTATGAGCAAAGCAGAGAAAGAAGTAAAAGAAACACCAAACGAAAAACAGAAAGCACTCCTTTTAACCTTAGAAAAATTAGAAAAACAGTATGGAAAAGGTACTGTAATGAAATTAGGCGATAATAATATTGTACAAGCCGATGTAATTTCGACAGGCTCTTTGGGTTTGGATTTAGCATTAGGGATTGGCGGTATCCCAAAAGGTAGAATTGTAGAAATATACGGCCCGGAATCTTCCGGTAAAACCACATTGGCAATACACGCCATTGCCGAAGCACAAAAAAAGGGAGGTATTTGCGCCATCATAGATGCTGAGCATGCGTTCGATAAAAAATATGCAGAGGCTTTAGGGGTAGATACTGATAATCTATACATCACACAGCCGGATGATGGCGAACAAGCATTGGACATTGCTGAGCAACTAATTCGCTCAGCAGCTATTGATTTGGTAGTGGTGGACTCCGTTGCGGCTTTAGTGCCCCGCAGCGAAATTGAAGGTGAGATGGGTGATAGTAAAATGGGCTTGCATGCCCGATTAATGAGTCAAGCTATGCGGAAACTTACCGGTGCAATTAGCAAAACTTCTTGCAGTTGTATTTTTATCAATCAATTGCGTGATAAAATTGGCGTGATGTTCGGTTCGCCGGAAACAACAACTGGCGGAAATGCGCTTAAATTCTATGCTTCCATCCGATTGGATATCCGCCGTGCCGGACAAATAAAAGATAAAGAAGGAAATGTAATAGGAAATAACACGAAAGTAAAAGTAGTGAAAAACAAATTAGCCCCGCCATTTAAAACAGCGGAGTTTGATATTATGTTTGGTAAAGGCGTTTCTAAAGAAGGCGAGATAGTAGATATGGGTGCCGATTTAGGCATAATGCAAAAAAGCGGCGCATGGTACAGTTATGAAGGACAGAAAATAGGGCAAGGGCGCGACCAAGTAAAACAACTTTTATTAGACAACCCTGGATTGGCAGACGAAATAGAAGGGAAAATTAGAGAAAAACTAACCCCAACTGAATAAGAAAATACTGCTAAATAAGATTTACATATAGGCTGCAATTTTGCAGCCTATATCTATATTACCTATAAATACCGATATTGTGTTACACTAAAAAATCTATATGCCATCATTTGAGAGTATTGTTTTAGACTTTAAAGCCCACTGGTTATTATATTTATCTATGCCAGTTATTGCTGCTATTATTGGATTTGTTACCAAAATAGTAGCCATAGAAATGATGTTCAAACCCTTGAAATTTTTCGGAATTCCCCCGTACCTAGGCTGGCAAGGAATAATCCCGCGCAAAGCGGCAATCATGAGCGGCATTGCCTGCGATACACTTACCTCCCGTCTGATAACACCAAAAGAAGTATTCTCCCGTCTCGACCCCAAACGCGTGGCACAAGAACTAGAAAAACCAATGCTGCCCATCGTAGAAAAAATAACCCACGATGTGATGAGCCACTACCAACCCGGCCTATGGGAAAGCATCCCCGAAAATGCCAAAAAAATGCTGATACGCCAAATACAACAGCAATCGCCAGAAATGGTACGCCAGCTGATGCAGCAAACCAAAGACAATTTAGAAGATGTTTTTGATTTGAAAGACATGGTCATCACCAACCTAACCAAAGACAAAAAATTACTCAATAAAATATTTTTAGAAAGTGGCGCAAAAGAATTTGCATTCATCAGAAATTCTGGAATTTATTTCGGCTTTACCATCGGATTAGTACAAATGATAGTTTGGTTATTAACCCACAACCCAATCATTATGCCAATATTCGGTTTATTTACTGGTTGGTTCACCGACTGGCTGGCATTAAAAATGATTTTCCGCCCACAGCAGCCTACAAAATACCTCGGCTTATTTACTTGGCAAGGCTTGTTTTTAAGAAGGCAAAAAGAAGTAGCTGCAGCCTATGGTGCACTAATTGCAAAAGAAGTACTAACGCCAAGCAATATGATAGAAAGTATCCTCACTGGAAAATTGTCAGACAATTTGTTTAATATGATACAGCAAAACGTACAGCGCATGGTAGATGAGCAAGCTGGAGTGTTGAAGCCAGTAGTGGTATTTGCTGTTGGCTCCGAAAAATATAAAGCCATGAAAATGGCCATCACCGGAAATATGGTCAATCAACTACCCGTAGCCTTGAAACATATTGAAAAATATGCCGAAGATGCCATGGATATAAAAAATACTTTAGTAAGTAAAATGCAAGAACTTACGCCCGAAGAATTTGAAGGCGTATTGCGCCCAGCATTTAAGCAAGATGAATGGATATTAATAACCGTTGGCGCAGTGCTTGGTTTTTTAGTTGGGGAATTGCAAGTATTATTGATGGAACATTTTGTACTGCATATAAAGTAGTACCCGTTCGTCCATTAAAACTATTCATTTAAACTATTCTTAACTCTTTATCAAAACAACCCTTGCATTTGTTTTGTACTTTTATTGAACGCATTTTGTAATGTGTAAAGGCTATTTTGAAGAATCCTAATGAAAAACTAATTACAAACGGATGCTTCTTACCTTAGTAAGATAAATAAAATAATATGAACGATAAAGTTTTCATCTTCGACACCACTCTCCGCGACGGCGAGCAAGTACCAGGCTGCCAATTGAATACTATAGAAAAAATAGAAGTAGCATTAGCATTAGAAGAATTAGGAGTAGATATATTAGAATCAGGATTTCCAATTTCCTCTCCCGGAGATTTTAATTCCGTAGTAGAAATTACCAAAAATATTTCCAAACCTACTATCTGTGCGCTTACCCGTGCTGTAGCTGCCGATATAGATTGTGCTGCCGAGGCATTAAAACATGCAAAACGGGCAAGAATTCATACAGGAATTGGCTCATCTGATATTCATATCAAAAATAAATTAAAATCCACTCGTGAAAATATTTTAGAGAAAGCAGCTTGGGCAGCAAAATATGCACGTAACTACGTGGACGATGTTGAATTTTTCTGCGAAGATGCCGGTCGAGCTGATTTAGATTTTTTAGCAAAAATGGTAGAAACTGTAATTGCATCCGGTGCTACGGTGGTAAATATTCCTGATACTACAGGCTACTGCTTGCCGGAACAATACGGCGCAAAAATTGCTTATTTAATGAATAATGTGCCGAATATCGATAAAGCAATAATTTCAGCACACTGCCACAACGATTTAGGATTGGCTACCGCCAACTCTATTGCTGCCATAAAAAATGGCGCACGACAAGTAGAGGTTACTATGAATGGAATCGGCGAGCGTGCCGGTAATACTTCCTTAGAAGAGGTAGCCATGATTCTAAAATCACATGAGGCAAACTTAAATTTAGACTGTGGTATTAATATCAAAAAAATATACCCTACTTCTCGCCTAATCACCCGCTTGATGAGAATGCCGGTGCAACCCAACAAAGCTATTGTAGGCAGAAATGCATTTTCTCACTCTTCCGGTATTCACCAAGATGGCGTATTGAAGAATAGAGAAAATTACGAAATCATCAACCCACACGACGTCGGTGTGCCAGAATCATTAATTGTGTTAACAGCAAGAAGTGGAAGAGCTGCATTAAAATATAGATTGGAAAACATTGGGTTTACCCTCACTCAAGAAGAGTTAGATGTTACCTATAAAAGATTCTTAGATCTTGCCGATCAACGCAAAGAAATCTTTGATGAAGATTTGTTAGAAATGATGGGACAAAGCAAAGAAGGCAGAATTTATGAAATAGATTATTTGGAAGTGCATTGTGGCAAACGCCATCAGGCAACAGCTACTATTGCCTTATTGAAAAATGGCAAAAGAACAGTAGAAATTGCTGATGGCTGTGGCCCTGTGGACGCTACAATGAAAGCCATAGATAAAATAGTACAACAACCTGTACGCTTGGAAGAGTATTTGGTACAAGCCGTTACTGGTGGTAGCGACGACACCGGAAAAGTACATATCCAAGTTTCTAAAGATGGCGTATTTTACTACGGCTTCGGAAATGATACCGATGTAATATATGCTACTGCAAAAGCATATATTGATGCATTAAACAAGCTTTAACAGTACTTTTAGGTATTTTTCCCTATTTGCAAAAACAGAAAAATGTTGCTCTACCGCTGTACGTGCATTTTTACCAATGCGTGCTCGCTCATCAGGGTTATCTACAAGGTATAAAAGCCATTCCAACCACGCCTCTTTTGTATTTTCTACTAAAAAACCATCTTCTTTATGTTGGATTACAAGTGCATTAGTTCCATAATTAGTAGCAATACAAGGTATGCCCACATTCATATAAGCCAATGCTTTGTTGCCGCTTTTTCCCAGTACCCATTCTTCTTTTTCTAATGGATATAATCCGATATCAATTTGCTTTAAATCTGAAATTTCGTTTTGAGCAGTCCATGTAATATTGCGTACCGTTATGCCATCGCAAAAATAAGGTGCATTGCAAATAACCAAAAATTCAATATTGCGCATTCGGCTTAATTCCTGCAATGCAGGTGCTACTAAACTCAAGTATTTCAGGGTAGAGTGTGTCCCCGTCCAGCCTATAGTGGTGAGTGCTTTTGCATCATGTGTTTTGGGTGCCGTAGCAGCAGTGTTGTAACTTGCTAAAATAGTAGTTACTGCTTGGTTATATTGCTTTGCAAATTTTTCTAAAAATGGTGAACATACAATAACTGCATCGGCACAACGCATTAATGCAATCGGCTTATTACGTCCTTTTATTCTGTCAATAAATCGTTTTTGTGTATTGTTCAGATATATCATATCATCAATATCATACACCATCTTTTTTGCTAATTTTTTTACCAACCATTCAAAAATTGGAGGGCCTAATGGCGTCACCCAAAGATGTATATATACAATATCGAATTGCCGTATGCCCCATAAATCTTTGATTCTCCGAAGATATCCACGAATTGTTCCTGCAATTTTTTGTAAAAGGAACCCTGGTTTATAAATAATTTTCCAAAAATCATCATCAATAAAAGAGCTGGTTTGTAGCTCAAATCCATTGTCTTCAAATAAAGTATAATACTGTTCAAACTTCAGCCGCTGGCTGGGTGCTTTTCCAAAAGGATAGGGCGATAAAAATAAAATCTTAGGACTACGCATACGGGTATCTTCGACTAATTTAGATAAAATTTTGTATTATTGAATATGGAACGCATACCGATGGTAGATTTGAAGGAGCAATATCTGCAAATACAGACAGAGTTGCAACAGTGCATACTACTATGTGCAGAGGAAGGTAAGTATATACAAGGTAGTAGCGTTGCTGCATTTGAAGCTGCATTAGCAGGCTATACCGGTATGCCGCACGTAATTAGCTGTGGCAATGGTACTGACGCATTACAATTGGCAATAATGGCTTTAAATTTACCAAAGGGTAGTAAAATTATCGTTCCTGCATTTACTTTCATTGCTCCCGTGGAGGTGATTTCTTTTCTGGGTTATGAGCCCGTATTTGCTGATATTGACCCGACAGATTTCAATACTACGTTAGAGTTCATACAATCCGTTTACACATCCGATGTTAGAGCCATTATAGTAGTGCACTTGTTTGGTTTGCCTTGCAAAGACATTGACAAAATTTATGCTTTTTGTGAAGAAAAAAATATCGCTTTAATAGAAGATAATGCCCAATCGCTTGGTGCTGAAAAAATGATAACCCGTAAAAGCATAATTACCACTTCATTTTTTCCCACTAAAAATTTAGGTGCTATGGGCGACGGAGGTGCAGTGTTGTGCAACGACACGCAATTGGCGGCAACCATTAGAAAGTTAGCGACACACGGACAATCTAAAAAATACACGCACGATACAGTGGGCATCAATTCGCGGTTAGATACGCTGCAAGCCGCTATTTTATTGGTAAAATTAAACTATTTAGATTTCTATAATACACAGCGGAGAAAAAATGCTTTATATTATCAAAACAGATTACAAGGCATAAAAGAAATACAACTGCCGCCGTTTTCTGCTACTACTATTTTTCATGCTTATACCATAAAAGTACCTGCTGGAAAACGCAATGCATTAGCCGAATTTCTAAAACAAAATGGTATAGCATCTACGGTAAATTATCCTATTCCTGCTTATCGGCAAGGTGCGTATTTGCAAAATATTTATTTGGCAAATACGGAAAATGCTTGCGCCTCGGCATTGTCAATTCCGATATATCCTGAAATTACTGAGCAGCAACTCGATTATATTTGTAATACAATACTTAAATTTTTTGATTCCGAATGAAAACGTATTTTAAACATGAAACTGCTATTGTAGAAGAAGGTGCAACTGTTGGGAATGGCAGTAAAATATGGCATTTTTGCCATGTAATGAAAGCTACCATCGGAGAAAACTGCTCTTTAGGGCAAAATATTTTTGTGGCAAACAATGTAGTATTGGGGGATAATTGTAAAGTACAAAACAATGTATCATTGTATGAAGGTATAGTTTGTGAAGAAGGTGTTTTTATAGGACCGTCAGCAGTCTTTACAAATGTCATTAACCCGAGAAGTTTTATTGAACGGAAATCAGAATACAAAAAAACGATTGTAAAAAAAGGAGCTACTATAGGCGCAAACGCAACTATAATTTGTGGCGTTACGATTGGGGAATATGCATTAATTGGAGCGGGCGCAGTAATTACGAAAGAGGTGCCTGCGTATGCGCTTATGAAAGGAAACCCAGCAAAACAAGATGGTTGGGTGTGTCAGTGTGGAAATAAATTACATTTTGAAGAAAACAAAGCTCATTGCGCTATAGAACATTCTGATTATTTATTTCAAAATAATTTACTGCAAAAAATTAATCTATTGTTTTTTAATATTACTATTCGGCATTTTAGCAAAGGGCATCAAGCTATTTTCTCTGATTTTAATTGGACAATAAGCGACAAAGAAAATTGGGCTATTGTCGGAAATATTGGTTCGGGAAAGACTACTTTATTAAAACTAATTTCAGGAATTGAATACCTTCCAAAAGAAAATGGAGCGATTCAGTTTTCAACTTTAATAACTAACAAAGAGATAGAATACATCTCGTTTACCGATGAATCGAAATGGATAAAACGTAAGGATTTTTATTATCAACAACGTTACTACACTTCATTTACAGAGGAGGAAATGAAACTAAATGAGTTTATCTCATTCGATAATTTTACAAATGAACAGCGTAGATTTGCACACCTACTTTTGGAAAAATATAGATTAACCCAAAAACTAGAGATTCCATTTATCCAACTTTCTAATGGTCAAAAAAATAAATCTATTTTAATTAAAGCATTATTATCACCCAATAAATTATTGCTATTAGATAACCCATTTATCGGGATTGATATAGAAAGCAGACAAGAAATTTTAAAACTGATAGACCATTTGATTGAACAAGGAAAACGCATTATTTATACTACAAGTTATTTTACGTTTGCTGATTCTACAACAAACATTCTGTATTTGCACGCAGATGGAAAACAGGAGAAAATAGAAAAAAAAGATTTTAACAAAATAAAAAACAATTCCCAGAAACAAGATAAAAGTGCAATTATAGCAAATACATTATCTTCTGAAAAAACAATAGAATTGAAAAATGTTACAATCTCCTATACGCAGAAAAATATTTTAGAGGCTGTAAATTGGACTGTGCTAAAAGGTGAAAAATGGGCAGTAGTCGGCAATAATGGATCAGGGAAATCCACGCTTTTGAGCTTGCTGTATGCCGACCATCCACATGCATTTAAAAATGAAATTTATTTGTTTGGAAAACCTCGAGGACAGCAAAGTATATGGGATATTAAACAAAGAATAGGGTATTTATCATCAGAGTTTCATTTGCATTTCAACGAGCCGCTTTCGGTAATAAATACTGTAGGTTCAGGATATTTCGATATGCTTACACTGCTGCGTCCATTGTACCCAACAGAACAAAAACAGATTCTTGAAGTATTGACATCCTTAGGAATAGCGCATTTGCTGGAGCGTAGATTTCTAACATTATCCACCGGAGAACAGCGATTAGTTTTATTTGCGAGAGCAATAATAAAAAAACCAGAGTTACTGATTTTAGATGAACCTTATCAAGGGTTAGATATAAATAGCATTGCACGTTGTAATAATTTACTTCAACGTTTTCTGACCAACGAACATACGCTTGTTTTTACAACACACTATACAGAAGAAATTCCCGAATGTGTCAATAAGTTCTTACATTTAGAAAACGGAAAAATTATAGCATGAAAACTTTTGCACTTATTGGAATCGCCGGATATATTGCGCCTCGCCATTTAAAGGCAATAAAAGAAATAGGTGGAAATTTAGTAGCTGCGTATGATATTTCTGACCGTGTTGGTATTTTAGATAGCTATTTTCCAGATTGCGAATTTTTCACCGATGAGTTTTCTTTCTACGATTTTTTATTGGAAAAAAGTCAAGTAGATTATTTGGTCGTATGCTCTCCAAATTATTTACATGAGCAACATTGCTATGCCGGATTAAAATTAAATGCTAACGTAATTTGTGAAAAACCATTAGCATTGACATTGGAGAGTTTGCAGCAACTAAAAGAAGCAGAAACTTATACCGATAAACATATTTATACCATTTTGCAATTACGTCAGCACCCGATGTTGCAAGCCTTGAAGAATAAAATTGAAACAACTGAAAAATCGCACTATACCGTACAGATAGAATATCATACACCACGAGGAAAATGGTATGCTGCAAGTTGGAAAAGTGATACAAAAAAATCAGGTGGATTGGCAACTAACATTGGCATACATTTATTTGATTTATCCGTGTGGTTGTTTGGAAAACCAACAGAAGTATTGCCCGAAACACAAACACCGACACAAAGCAAAGGAATATTACAATTGCAGCATGCCACCGTACATTGGAATTTAAGTATCGAAGCACAAGAAAAACCCAAAAGACAAATCATTGTTGATGGAGAAAGCTATGAATTTACGGAGGGATTCGCCGATTTGCATACGGCTGCATATCTTGCTATTTTGGGTGGAAATGGATTTTCAATTGATGAAGTAATACCCTCTGTTTCTATTGTTGAAAAAATTAGAAATAATCAGTAACGTACTAAATTATACATCATGAAAAATGCAAAAGAAACAATACGCTGTGGCTGGTGTGTTGGAAAACCGCTGTATGAAAAATACCACGATGAAGAATGGGGGAAGCCCGTTTTTGAGGATACAAAACAATTTGAATTTTTAGTATTAGAAAGTGCGCAAGCCGGATTAAGCTGGTGGACTATATTGCAACGGAGAGAAAATTATAGAAATGCTTTTGCCAAATTCGATTACAAGAAAGTGGCTAAATTCGATGAACAAAAAATAGAGCTATTGTTGCAAGATACAGGAATTATCCGCAACCGTGCGAAGATTACAGCTGCTATAAATAATGCAAAAAGATTTATGGAAATACAAAAAGAATTTGGCAGTTTTTCAAATTATATCTGGAGTTTTGTAGGCGGAAAACCGAAGGTAAATAAATGGTCGAGCCTGAAAGAAGTACCTGCGACCACACCAGAATCAGATGCTTTGGCGAAAGACATGAAAAAACGTGGATTTCAATTCTTGGGTTCTACTACATTGTATGCACACATGCAGGCTACCGGTTTGGTAAACGACCATATTGTAAGCTGCACTCAATATTAAAAAAAACTTAAAGAATTAATTGTTCAAATTCTTCTTTACTAATGCCATACCGATTGGCTGCTGTAAGTTGATTAAAAACAAGATAAGCCCCTTCATATTTGAAGCCTAATTTTTCAGCCAACTTCAAACTTGCGTGGTTTTTATTATCGATACGTAAATGGATACGTTGAAATAAATTTTGCGAGAAACATTTTTGTAAAACCGCAATTACGGCTTCTGTCATCCATCCTCTTTGCCCGAAATCAATATCTATAAAATAAGAAAATTCGGCTTCTTGTTTTTTTGCGTCAATATTTTTTATGTTGAAATGCCCAATCAGTATATTGCTTGATTTTTCGAAAATTAAAAAAGAAAAAGAAATACTTTTATTCCAATCAAAGGTTCTTTGTAGCACGTATTCTTTTGTAGTATTAATATTTTCAGTGCCTTTTAATAGTTTAGGAAAATCATCTGTAAGCCGTTCTCTGTTTTTTTGAACTAAATAAAATAAATTAATAGCATATTTCACATCATAAGGCAGCAGCAGCAGATGAGTGGTTTCTATATTTTGTTTTGGAAGTTTCAATAGCAACTTATTCGATTAAAAATTTTAAATTACAATTTTATATTAGTATATTTAAGAAACTGATTAACCAACAAGATAATGAACTTATCGTATTTTTCAGAAAATTCTAAATTGCCGTTATTGGTCTCTCCACAAGATGATGACAATACCAAGTTGACATTGACAAACTGGATTGCCCAAAATAAAACAAGTATAGAACAAAAGTTATGCGAATCCGGCGCAATTTTATTTCGAGGATTTGACATACAAACACCTCAAGATTTTGAAGATGTAGCAAAGGCCATTGACAGTGATTTAAAAGACGACTACCTCGGCACATCGCCACGCGATAAAAAGTCGGGGTTTGTTTTTTCTGCCAGCGAACTTCCACCCCATTACCCCATTATGCAACATTGTGAGATGAGTTTTCTTCCATCTGCACCACGCCGTCTGTTTTTTTATTGCCATATAGCTCCTGAGTACGGCGGCGAAACACCTATCTGCGATTTTAGAAAAGTGTATAAAGATTTAGACCCAACAATTAGAGCAGAATTTGATGCTAAAGGGGTGAAACATATTCGAAATTATTCGTCGCCTTCGGGAAAAGGTACTAAAGGATTTCAATTGAAGAATTGGGCTGATATGTTTCAAACTACCGATAAGAATATCATTGAGCAAAAATGCAAAGACAACGATATTATTTGTGAGTGGAAAGAAGAGGATGCACTGCGATTAATTAATAAAAATGCTGCGGTTAAAAAGCATCCGATTACAGGAGAAATAGCATGGTTCAATCATACACAGGTATTTCATGTAGATGCAGCTGTTGAAGAATATCATAAAATCCATAAACGTCAAAAACGTTGGGAAACTTTTAAATACAGTATGTTATTAGAACTGATGACGTGGTATAAAAAAAAGACCCAAAATCCGAACGAACTGAGTATGCACGTAACTTTTGGCGATGATAGCCCTATCCCTGATGAATATGTAGAACATTTGCAAGATGTGATTTGGAAAAATATGGTTATCTATCCTTGGAAAAAAGGAGATATAATCTGCTTAGATAATTTTTCAACCTCACATGGACGCTTGCCTTATTATGGTCCACGTGAAATAATGGTTTGCTGGACTTCTTAATTTTAGAATAATATTGAAATTGGTTTGCGCTTTATATCTGATTGCAATGTTTTTTACCGACTAGATGTGTTTTTAGAAATAAAAAAATTAACTGTGTGTTTAAATATTTTTGCTTTCTTGTATTTTCCCCTCCAACTCGTGTTTTTCTACTTTTTTCTGTTTCACCTTCCATTCTTTTTGCAATACGGTATTCTTTACTTCTTCTAATGAGTCGTTTACTATTCCAACAATTATGGAATTTAATTCATCATTCCCTGGATGATTTTTATCTAAGAAGGACTCTATCAGTCCATGTGTAATTTCTTTTACACCAGCAGTATTATTCGGGTTAATAACGTCCTGCATTATTTTATCAATGGTATTAAAGGTAATATCGCCTACTGCTCTATCCAAGGTTTCTTGAAAAACCTTACCCAATCCAGGGATATATCTAAATTTATCAACCGTCTCATTTTCAAGTATAGCTTCACTCACTCTATTTTCCACATAAAGTTTCAACTCCTGCCTATTTTGCGAATACGTTTTATTGATGGCAGTACTGATTCTTCCAGTTAAATAATTTACTATTGCATCTTCTTTTGGTTTAATTACATTTGCAGTGATTCTGGTCACCATCGGCGAGCCTTTCTGCACCTCTTCCTGCATCATCGATATCATTTTCGCTATCACTCGGTCGGCAACTTCTTCTACCACCACTTCCGACACAAAAGAAGTTTGTTTAAAAACATACGTTTTCGTTAGGTCAAATACGCCCAAGCGCTGTAGCCGATAGACTAAACCAAATAAGCGTACTACTCCAAAGAAATTTAACCCGTTTAAAATTGGGATGCACATAATTACATCATACCAATGTACAAAAGGATAAAACCACCAATTGTCGTATTTTTTCCTGTAAATACTTCGAATCCATCTGTAAATTAATTCTGTAATATATATACCTACAAAAATTAAGTCGTAATGGAATACATGAGGGAAAACATTCCGAGCATACCAATCATGAAATGAAGTGGACAAATAAGCAATGGACGAACTAAAAAATGAAAATTGAAATAAAAATCCAAAAAAGAGATAGGAGAGATTGATAAAAACGAGGATAAGCATGGTTAAATCCATCCAAAATAAATGTGAAGAATCAGCAGTGCGCAGCTTCTGCATATCTATCTTAAACATTCTTTTGGCCTTTTCTAACATAGAGTGAATTTACATTTTATTCTACATTTTCTTTTATTCTGAATTTAATAATCAAGTTTTATATCTATTGCTACTCCGGTTTTAAAACTGGTTGAATCGTTCATAACAAGTCTGCTCCAGCAGCTCTCTATCCTCGGGATGTGCTATATTTATTAATGCTTTAGCCCGTTGGCGCAAGTTTTTCCCATACAAATCCGCAACGCCAAATTCTGTAACGATGTAATGCACATGTCCGCGTGTGGTCACTACACCTGCTCCTTGTTTTAAAAATGGGACAATACGGTTTTTCCCTTTTTTAGTACGGGAGGTCAATGCAATAATCGGTTTTCCGCCCTCGCTCAAAGCGGCACCACGGATGAAATCCATTTGTCCGCCAATACCACTATACACCTGCATCCCTATGCTATCTGCACACACTTGCCCAGTAAGGTCCACTTCGATAGCACTATTGATAGCTACTACTTTGGGGTTTTTACGGATAATATGTGGCTCATTTACAAAATCAATATCTAAAAAAATCACAGATGGGTTTTCATCTACAAATTGATACAAACGATTAGAACCTACGGCAAAACCTGTAACCGATCTATTCGGGTGAATTATTTTTTTGGAATTGTTGATGACTTCCTTTTCCATTAAATCTATAATTCCGTCGCTGCACATTTCAGTATGTACTCCCAAATTTTTATGGTTGTGCAATGATTGTAAAACCGCATCGGGGATAGTGCCAATACCCATTTGCAATGTGCTGCCATCTTCTATCATTTCAGCAATATATTTTCCGATGATGCGCTCTTCCTCTCCCATTTTTTCGCTGTAGTTAACTTCATGTAAAGGTGTTTCGGCATACACCATAGCATGTATATGGTTTACGTGTATGAGGCTGTCGCCATGCGTACGCGGCACATTAGGGTTTACCTGTGCTATGATATATTTTGCAGTGCTTACTGCTGTTCGGGCAATATCGACACTTACGCCGAGCGAGCAAAACCCATGCTTGTCGGGAGGCGATACTTGTACCAAAGCAACATCTAATGCCAACTGTCCATTTTTAAACAAATCGGGAATATCGCTCAAAAATACCGGAATAAAATCAGCACGCCCATCGCTAACGGCAGCTCTCACGCTGTCGCTCACAAATAAGCAATTGATATGAAAGTTTTTTTCAAATTGCGGTTTATCTATTACTACATCACCAAACACAGATATAAATGTAAGCTCCACATTTTGCAGGCGGTCTGCTTGTTTCGCTAATTCGGAAAGCAAAAAATTTGGTGTCATTGCACTACCATGTACAAAAACCCTGTTGTTGCTTTTTATTACTGATAGTGCATCGGCGGCTGTGCGGTAAGTTATTTCGTAAGACATCTTTTTATAAATCTGCATAAAACTAAGAAAATACCCTGCAAAAGAAAATTTAAATAAATCTGGTAAGTTGGAAATCTCAGTTACTAGGTGTTCATTTTTAAAATCCACTTAATTTATTTTATATAAGTTTATCCAAAAATCCATAATATCATATTACCTGAAAATCGGTTTATGCTAAAACAGTTAACTTACTTTTCATCGGCTCAGTATTAAAAATTTAACACCTTTTTATATTTCAATCTTACATGGTATTTCCTACTTCGTTATATTTGACCGTACAAAACTAACTATGAAGCCGAAAGCATACCTCAAGCCCATTTTTATACTTTTAATGTTGTTTACATTTTCTATTTCCGTATTTGCATCGGCGGGCGGCGGCGGCGGCGGGCACTCTGGCGGTGGCGATGGCGGCGGTGGCGATGGTGGGGCAATTTTTTATTTAATATATACCCTGCTCCGACTCATTTTTATGTTGCCATTTCCTATTAATATTATTGTATTGGCAATTATTATTTTTGTCGTTTATAAAGTTACAAAAAGCTACCAAGCTACAAGCGGATTAAACTCCATTCCAAATTTTAATACTCCTGCAAGCGGCTCCTTTAGCAATACGAAAAAGCAAGATGCTATCTCGCAAGATTTTTTATCTCGAAATACAGATTTTGAGGTTACAAAATTTAAAGAAAAAGTACGTACCGCATTTATAGCGATACAAAATGCGTGGATGCAACAAGACTTATCCAATGTTCGCAAATGGATTTCCGATGGTGTTTATCAGCGGTTCAATACCCAATTTATTATGATGAAACAGTTGGAGCAAGTAAATGAAATTTCCAACATAAACATACAATACACCTATATTGATGATATAGAAACAGATGGCGAATATGAAATTATACACGTCGGCGTCAAATTTAGTATGTACGATGGTTTTATGTCAAAAAAATTCCGACAACTTAATGATGGCGGACCATTAGACGGATTGGAGTATTGGTCGTTCATAAAAAAATCTGGAGTAAAGGAGAAAGATTTATACCATACCAATAACTGTCCCAACTGCGGCGGCGACCTACCTGCCGATGGCGGAGAAACAGCAAAATGTCCTTACTGTTCCACCATTACTTACTTAGGTGATTACGATTGGATTTTAGCAGAAATTACACAACCAGAAGATTATTTCAATGCAAATTCCAAATACGAAAAACAAGGAAAATTCTCCAATAAAATACGTGCATTAATTGGTTCGCAACAAGATTTTTCATTACAATTATTAGAAGATAAAGCAGCGAACGGTTATATGCAAATGATGACGGCTATGGTGCTTAAAAAGCCAGAAATTATGCGCCGATTTGTAGCTGATAGTCTATATGAAAAACTGGAAAAGCAAATGCAATCAGAGCCCAAATTTGTGTTTAATCGGCTTTACCTAAACCATGTAACATCTTTCGATTTTTATAAAGACAACGGCAAAGACAATATCGTAATTGCGTTAAAGCGTTCTTCGCAACGTATAAGAAATATAGATACTTCACCGCAATTCGATCGTAGTATAATTGCGCAAGATGAAGTGCTGATTATGGGCAGAGATAGTGGCGTAGGCAATCCTAAAGGCTCTTTGTATGCACACAGTTGTCCAAATTGTGGTGCACCTATAAAAGATACCGTTGACGCCAAATGTTCGTATTGCGATGCCCAATTGAACAGTACAAAATACGAGTGGATTATCAGCGATTGGCTGAGTGCAAATGAATATGCTTCTTTTAAGCAAAGCAAGCAGGGCGCGTTGGCTATTGACAATGCTATTGACAAATTAGACGACTTGTTTAATGTCAGAGATTACGCCTTAAATAATGTATTGATGATGATTGCTGCGGATGGTCGCATTACACCGGAAGAAGAGCAGTATATAACAACTTTAGCAAAAAAATGGAATTACGATATCGGGAAAATACAAGGATTTATTTCTTTGGCAAAAAACAATAAATTAGTGTTGCGCATGCCGCAAGATACCAAGCAAAAACAGAAAATTATCGCACTAATGGAGAAAGCTGCGAACTTAGACAATACGGTAACTCAAGAAGAGCAAGCACTATTAGAGCAGGTGAAAAATATGTAAAGAATAATGCAGAATAGTTTCTGAATTTTGAAATTTTACATCAAACTTTTTATTTTCTCTACCATTACTTTCCAAGAATATTTCTTCTTTTCTTCTAAAATATTTTGGACAAACTGTGCTTCTTTATTTTCAGTATAAAATTGTAAGATGGCACGCGCTACCGCATTCTCATTAGGTTCTACCACAAATCCTACTTTATTATTTGGCACTATTTCCGGCAATCCGCCAACATTCGTCACCAACATGGGTTTATTGAAATGATAGCAGATTTGCGTAACACCGCTTTGAGTGGCATGCTTATACGGTTGCACCACCATATCGGCGGCACAGAAATAATTGACCACTTCATCATCAGGAATAAATCGAGTGTGTAATTCTACTTTATCCTGTATCTTCAATTCCTGAATTAGATTTTCATACTCCTCTCTATTGGAATAATATTCACCTGCAACAATTAACTGTATATCGGAATTTTTGAGTTCTGCCATTGCCATTGCTTTTAATAAAATATCCAATCCTTTATAATCTCTGATTAAGCCAAAAAACAAAATATATCTTCTGGCTGGCGATAGACTTAATTTTGCAATTGCATCGCCTTTCGAAAGGGCATTGCCATAATTATCAAATAAAGGATGTGGATTTAATAAGCGTGGTTTTGCTTTATCGAATACGCTTAAATCATTATAAACGCTGTCGCTCATCGCAATAAATGCATCTACACTTTTTACAAAATATGTTGTAAATAATGTATCTCCAATTCTTTTTTCGTGCGGGATGATATTGTCTAAAATAGAAATTACTTTGGTATGATTATTTCCTTTTGCAATTCGGCAAATAGTGCCCAAGCAGGGTGCCATAAACGGTAGCCAAAATTTTACTACTAAAATATCCGGCTTTTGTTTTCGAAGCTTCCAACCTACTTTTATCCAATTCAATGGATTGATGGAATTTACAGATACATGAATTGCAATATGCTTTGGCTTTGGCAAAGAGGAATATTGCGTAGTGCCGGGGAATAGAAATTCGGGATATTGCAAAGAAAAAGTTTCGATAGTAACCTCATCATTTTGCTGCATAAATTCTACAGCTAAGCGTTCGTTGTACGCTGCCAAACCTCCACGCAAGGGGTGTGCCGAACCGAGAATTGTTACTTTCATAAATGCTTATACATTGGTGCAGTACATTGTCTAATTTTAAAAATATAGAACTGTCTTTTCTTCTATTCTAAAATAAATGCTACTATTTTATCGCCTACTTCGGTAGTAGAATATTTTCCGTTATTAATATCTTCGGTTACAAAGCCTTCGTTCATAGCTTTTTCTACTGCTTGTACAATATCTTTACTTTCTTCAATCATTCCAAAACTATACTCCAACAACATAGCTGCCGATAAAATAGTTGCCATTGGATTGGCGATGTTTTTTCCTGCTGCCTGTGGGTACGAACCGTGAATGGGTTCATATAACGATATTTTATTGCCGAGAGATGCCGAAGGCAACATGCCCAAACTACCTGTGATTACTGATGCTTCATCGCTGATGATGTCACCAAATAGATTTTCGGTAAGTATCACATCAAACTTTGTTGGCTTGGTGATGACTTCCATCGCTGCACTGTCAATAAAGTTGCATTCTAGCTCAATTTCCGGAAATTGTTTTGCATACTCCGTCACCACTTCTCTCCACAATCGAGAGGTTGCTAACACGTTTGCTTTATCTAAAAGTGTTACTTTTTTATTTCTGTTTTTAGCAAATTGGAATGCCTTTTCAGTGATACGTAATATCTCTTCTTTTGAATAAACGCAAGTATCATAAGCTATATTTTGGTCTTCACTTCTACCGCGTGGTTTGCCGAAATAAATCCCCGAGATTAACTCCCGTACTACCACAAAATCGGCACCTTTTATTCTGTCATTTTTCAGTGGGGAAGCATCCAATAATGCATCATAGCTTTTCACTGGTCGAATGTTGGCGTATAATCCTAAATTGCTTCTCATTTTCAGTAACCCTTGCTCCGGACGCACTTTTGCCGCAGGGTTATTGTCGTATTTTGGATCGCCGATAGCACCAAATAATATGGCATCGCTATTAGCACATAATTCATGAGTTTCATCAGGGTACGGATTCCCAGTTTGATCAATAGCAGCAGCACCAATTAATCCGTAATTGTATTCAAATTGGTGGTGGTATTTTTTCTCTATTGCTTTTAATACTTTTACTGCCTGTGCTATAATTTCAGGGCCAATGCCATCTCCGGGCAAAACTGCAATTTTCTTCATTTCTACTTTTTATTAATTTATATTAAAAAATAACCAAGCAAAAAAATGATTATTTTCCTTTTTCAAAAATAATCAACCTCGATTGATAAATTATCTAAAGAGTGTTATTAAATTTATATAGATGAAACACGCCCTAATTAAATTTCTGTTCTTACTTTTTTTGTTTATTCCATTCTCCGGAAATGCGGCGATGATTAAAGATACTACTTTAGAACACGCCATACTGCAAGAGAAATATATATTTGCATTACAATATACTGCTGCTTCGTTCAGAAATCCATCTATTCGGCAGCAAGACTCCTTTTCATATTACTTGTTTCAAACTGCAGAATGCTTATTTAGACTGAGAAAAATGGAGCAATTAACTCAATTGTTCTCTATTTATGACAAATCAATAGAAATGATAACCCCTTATTATTCTGCAAAAATTATTTCGTTGAAATTACTTTTAGAAAATGAAAAAAACAACTCTACACGGACGGGTCAGGCTTTAATACAAGCAATCACTACTTGCCAATATCCAGCTATTAAAACAGACTATACACTTTCTTTGGCATCCTATCTTTTGACTATAAATAAAATAGATAGCGGAGAGCTTCTTTATCGAAATATTTATTTATCTACAATAGCAACGCCGTTGCAAAAGGCGGCAGCCTGCAATGGAATTGGCGCATGTTTTTCTTATAATAGCGATTTTGATTCTGCTAAATATTACTACCACAAAGCCCTTGATTTATATACCAGAACTTTAGGTATGAAACATTCTAAAGTGGCGCAAGTGAACTATAATCTGGCGTTGATTGCGAATAAATTTGGCGAATATTCCGTATCACAAATGCTACTACAAAATGTGCTTACTACTTACCGTACTGTTTTTGGAGAGCAACACCCCTCTACGGCAAATGCTTATGGCGCATTAGGTAGTGTATATTTATTACAAGATGATTTAGAAAAAGCACTATTCTACATAACTAAAGAACGAGATGTGATTGCAAATTTGTATAATGCACAACATCCAGATATTGCATACAGCAATTTAAATATAGGGAAGATTTATGCTTCTAAAAACCAACTTAATTTAGCAGAAAAGCAGTTTGAAATAGGAATGAACATTTTAACTACTGCAGGAAAGAAAGAAAATGACACATATATACAGCTTGTAATCGAATTAGCAAGTGTATTACAACGTAAATCAGAGCTAAAAAGAGCAGAGACGGTACTTAAAAAATTATTAATCCAGCAGCAAATTGATGATGAATATATAGCTGATATTTTTTTGGAACTAGGTAATATTTATTTAGATCAACAACGTATGCAAGATGCCATATGTAATATTACAAAAGCCGATAAGATTTATGTTGCTGTTTACGGAGAGAAAAATATTTTTTCTGTGGAAGCAAATATTGCTCTATCTAAATGTTATTTACAAATTAAACGCTTTGATAAAGCGAATTATTATGCACTGAAGGCTAGAAACATCACCATTTCCGGAGGTGCAGTTATTTTTCCGTATGACCATTGGAAATGTAGGCTGCAAGAATTATTGTGTATTAAAGCATTATTAGAAAACAAGGTATTAAATAATGAAAAAACCCAGTATTATATTGAGGAAATTAAGGATATTATTTTTGAAGCAAAGCGCATTAAGCAAACGTATTATTCCAATGGCAGTCAGCTGCATTATGCCGAACGTATGAGTGAATTGAATAATTTGGGAGTTTATTTTTTAACACATTTTTATACTAAACGAGATGCTTATTTCTTGGATAATTTGTTGTTTTTTGGAGAGCAAAATAAAGCTAATTTACTACGCAATAAATTTTTAGGCGACGCCACTAATGAATTATTACCATTAGCAAAGCAGCAACATTCTAAAACAATTATTAATCGATTAAACTATTTTATTACATTAAATGAAAATCAGGAAAAAACAAACTTTAATATCAATGATTCTGTTTTGTTTTACCAAGATAAATATGAACAATTTACTAAAACCATAGAAAAAGAATATCCAAAAATATATAGATTGAAGTATGGCGAGCAGCCATTAACCACAACACAAATACAGCAGCAACTGCCTGAAGATGCGACATTTTTAGCGTATTGTAGTGATGCAGAAAGGTATTACTGTTTATCCATCTCCCAAAATAAAATAGAATATAAAGTTTGTGGAAGCATAGCATTTATCGATAGTTTGGTTAACCAACAACGACAAGACATTAACAATAAAAAGGCAAATAATACAAATGCTATAACATTATACAGCGCATTGCTCCCCGATTATTTATCGAATTATGTGCTATTCTCTCCGGATGGTGCTATTCATCAAGTGGCATTTGATGCTTTAAAAAAAACAATTACGAGTGATTATTTTGTTTATAACCATTCGACATCCTATGCATTTTCTGCAGCTACTTATTTTCATCATTCAAAGGATAATGACATACAAAATGTAATTGCATTTTTTCCTGATTATTCGCATAGTCAATATGCAGCTTTACGGGTCAATGCTGAGGCTAATGCAATTAAACTTTTTCCGGAACATATTATTTATGAAAAACAAAAGGCAGAAAAGCAAAATTTTATTAAATCGACGGGTAACAACGGAATTGTACATATTGCTGCTCATTTAATAATTGACACTGTCTATCCGCTGCAGTCTTATCTAGTATTTCAGCCAATTGGAAATTACAAACTTACCATCAATGAAATTTGGAAAATGAATGTCAGCTGTCAGTTAGTCGCGTTGGCATCCTGCCAAAGTAATTTTGGAAAACAGCAAAATGGTGAAGGGATGCAAAATTTTGCTTGGGCATTTCATTATGCCGGAGCAAATAATATTTTATCCACTCAATGGAATGCATCTGATAAAGCAAGCTCCGCAATTATTGGTAGTTTTTATAAAAATATCAAGAACGGAAAATCGAAGCAAGAAGCATTACAGTTGGCTAAAATAGCCTATTTAAAAAATACTGATGCAATAGGCATACAGCCTTATTTTTGGGCTAATTTTCAGCTATTTGGCAATGATAGTGAAATTACAGTGGCCCCTATTTTTCTTGCCAGAAGTTGGTGTTTGCCGATTCTGTTTCTTCTGTTCGTATTTATATCGCTGTTGGTACTCCGGAAGCTTTACAAACGCAAAAATATGCCTATCATTAGCTTGGAAAAATTAGGGTAAAAAAATGAATTTATTATATTTAGAAAAATCAACTTAAAAAAATAAAATAAGTTATACCTTTAAACATGCTTTTGCCATTAGAATATCACTTTCCAGACAATATGGTCTCTGCTAAAAGGCTGGATAAATTATTAGCAACTGGCTATTTTCGCACCGGAAATTACATGATGCGGACGCGTGTTTTGTATTTTAATGAAGAGATATTAAATACGCTTCATATTCGTATTGCATTACAGGCACATCAATTTTCTAAGAGCCTACAGAAATTACTACAAAAAAATAAATCTCGTTTTTCGCATACTATTCAACCTATAAAAATTACAGAGGAAAAAGAATTATTATACAAACAGCACCGCAAACGATTTAAAGGAAATGCCTCCCTGAGTATTTCTTCGTTTATGTTTGACAGTTACAATAAACATATTTTCAATACCTTCGAAATAAACATTTATGACAACGGAAAATTGGTGGGCTATAGTTTTTTTGACGTAGGAGTAAATAGCATGGCGAGTATCATCGGAATTTTTGATCAGCAATATGCAAAATATAGTTTAGGCATTTATACCATGCTATTGGAAATTGAACATGCTAAGGCATTACAACTAAAATATTATTATACTGGATATGTGACGTATGAATCGTCGCAGTTCAATTACAAACTTCGGCTTTCAGATAATTTTGATTTTTATGATTGGTACTCCAAACGCTGGATTTCATTTGGGAAACGATATAAGAAAACAAAAGTCAATGATTTTTTTAAAGATAAAATGAACATTGCGAAGCAATGGCTCGACACATTTAAATTGGAATATAAAGAACTATTTTATCCCTATTTTTATATGGGAAGTATGTACCCGAAATCAGATTGTGTGAAAGGGGTTCATCATTTATTGATTCAAGATTTTGACATAGAAGGGTTGTTTTATATTGTAGAGTTTCATCCAGAGAAAATGGAATTGATGCTTTCCGGGGCTACTATTCATAAATATCAATTTGAAGAATCATTGGATTTCAATTCGTTCTATGATTCAAAGAAATGGAACCGTGTGCTGCTGTATTTACAACCTACGATTATAGTGAAAAATGAATTTGAACTTTATGCAGGGTATATTTTCTTGCAAGAAATGTTTAAACAACATTTGCAAATGCCGCCAATACCAAACAGCACATTGAAGAATCCGAACATAAATAGATAATCTCTTATAGTATATTTATTTCTTTGATTTACATCATCTAATTTACAAATTTAACTGCTATGTGTAGTATTCGTTTATAAAAACCAATCATATCTTAACATAGATATCTTTTTAGAAATCAGTATATTTTAATGTTATTTAATAACTTTACTTAATGGATTTATTGCAATTACTCCCAACAGCACAACGCGTGTTGAAACATTATGAAATCACGTTCTTGTCTCCCACAGAGTGGATGACTTTGGTACAATACGGCTCCATTAAATCATTGAAAAAAGGAGAAAATTTCATTACAGCTAATCAAGTAAATACAAAAATAGCCTTTATCTTAAAAGGAGCATTTCGTTTTTTCTACGAAAAAAATGATAGTGAAATTACTTGCTTGCTAGGCTTCGAGAATAACCTTATCGGCAGTTTTGAAAGTAATATTTTAAAACAACCTTGCACACAAACCATACAGGCTATTGAGGATTCCGAACTATTTATTATTGACTACAAAGATTTAGAAAAGCTGTATGATAAGAGTCCAAAATTTGAGCGTGTCGGAAGAATTATTTTAGAATATTACTTAGCCTATTTACAACAAAGAGTTACTTCTTATTTATTAGACACCCCGGAACAACGCTACGTTCGATTAATCAATGAAACACCTGATATTCTAAACCGAGTTCCTTTGCAATATATTGCATCGTATATAGGTGTTACACCTGTTTCGCTGAGCAGAATCCGAAAACGAATTTTAAAGAAATAGATAACAGTCTTTGTTTAAACAATAGTATTTTTTTGCCAATCTTTACATAAGATTTTATTAAACACAAATGGGAATCTGTGCTTAATAAAATATCAATAAGCACCAGACTGCAAATACCACTTTTAATAGAATTTATTAACATGTTATAAAAATCAAGGTGCTGGCGAATATGTAATTTGCAGCTGCCAGAGTATTGTAATACTTTCGTAATGTAAATTGTATATCGTATATTGCCATCGAAAAATTGTATTTCCTTTTATGTGTGGAATAGCCGGTGCCTATACGTTTAAAAACAAAATAATAGAACAAAAATGGTTGCAACGGGCCGCTGATTCGTTAAATAAACGTGGTCCCGACAATCAGCAATTTGTTACAATTCAAAAAGCGGCATTGGTGCACGCACGGCTTTCTATTATTGATACATCTACAACTGCCAATCAACCAATATTTGATGCTACCGGACGATATGCTATTATTTTTAATGGCGAAATTTTTAATTATAAATCCATACGGGAAACCTTGATTCAACAAGGTGTTTGTTTTAAAACACATTCGGACACAGAAGTACTTTTGTACGCTTATATACATTGGGGGCAAAGTGCATTGCAGCAACTCAATGGTTTTTTTACATTTGCTATCTACGACAAACAAGAGGATACGCTCTTTATTGCTTGCGACCGTATGGGAATAAAGCCCCTATATTTTTATGCAGATGAAGATTACTTTTTCTTTGCTTCAGAAATGAAATCTATCTTGCATTTTCCTATAAAAAAAGATATTAATTGGAGTGCAGTAAGTTTATATTTTCAACTCAATTATATTCCTGGTAAAAATTCGATTTTTAAATCTATATATAGATTAGAACCGGGGCATATTGTTTGTATAAAAAACAATAAAGTTATAGTGCAGCAATGGTACAATATTCCGTATAATGCACAAACAGCAGAACAAAACCCACTAAATTATGAGCAGCAAAAAAATAAGCTGGTAGAGCTTATGGATGATGCAGTTCGGCTTCGTTTAATTGCAGATGTGCCCTTAGGCGCATTTCTAAGTGGAGGAATAGACTCATCGGTGATAACGGCAATGGCAGCACGCCATACACCACATCTCAATACTTTTTCTATCGGCTTTGAGGGAAATACCTTTTTTGATGAAACACCTTATGCCAATTTAGTCGCAAAACATTTTAAAACCAATCATACCGTTTTTAAATTAAAGAACGATGATTTACTGCAAAGTCTAGAAGAATTATTGGAATATACCGACGAACCTTTTGCCGATTCTTCTGCATTATTAGTAAATATACTTTCAAAATTTACCCGACAGCATGTAACCGTAGCCTTGAGCGGCGATGGCGGGGATGAATTATTTGCAGGGTATAATAAACATTATGGCGAATGGCAAACAAGACATGGCGGTTGGAAGGCAACAGCAATAGGATTATTGTCGCCGCTGTGGAAAAACCTACCGAAATCCAGAAATGGAAAATGGGGAAATAAATTCCGACAATTAGAGCGTTTTGCCGATGGAATGCATCTCTCCCCCGGAGCACGCTGGTGGCGGTGGTGCTGTATTAACGACTTTGGTTACGTAGAACAATTACTGCCGAATAAAGTAGATTCCGCACTACCCGAAATTATTGAAACGCGACAGCATTTTACTTCTTTAATTCAGCATGATGGCAGCATGAACGATAATCTGTTAGGCGATGTAAGCATGGTATTACCTTACGATATGTTGGTGAAAGTAGATAGAATGAGCATGCGTAATTCCTTAGAAGTGCGTACGCCTTTTTTAGATTACAGAATAGTTGAGTTTGCATTTTCCATTCCTGTATCCAGCAAAATAGATGCACAATTAAAAAAGAAAATAGTGCAAGATGCCTTTAGAGACATGCTACCTAACGAATTATACAACCGACCAAAGAAAGGATTTGAAGTGCCGCTTTTGCAATGGTTTAGAACAGATTTAAAAGATAAGATTTTTAATTTTTGGCTTAACGAGGCATATATTTTGGAACAAGGAATTTTTGATATTGGAACGATTAGAAGTTTGAAAAATCAGCTTTTCTCTAACAATCCCGGCGATGTACATGCACAACTATGGGCATTAATTGTATTTCAAAATTTTTGGAGAAAATACATGGATTAAATGGATTAAATACTTTTTTTCATTCCCTTGTATAAATTATCTTTGTAAATAAATGGAAAAATCACTCCGAATAGGTATAGTTGCAAATACTGCATTTAATATTTATAATTTCCGTTTAGGATTAATAAAGGCATTACAAAATAACGGATACTATGTGGTCGCTATTGCTCCCGCTGATGATTATGTAGCATTACTAATAGAACATCAAATAGAATTTGTGGAGTTGAAGCAACTATCCCGAAAGGGCACTAATCCAATTCATGATTTACAGTTGTGTTTTGAATTGAGAAAAATTTACAAACAACAGCAGCTTGATGTCGTTTTACAATATACCATCAAACCCAATATTTACGGAACATTAGCCGCAAGAACGTTAGGCTTAAAGGCAATATGCACCGTTACGGGCTTAGGTTATACTTTTTTAAACAAAGGTATTACTAGTACAATTGCACATCAATTATATAAAACTGCATTCTCATTTGCTCATAAAATAATATTCCAAAACACGGATGATGAGCATTTTTTTTTACAGCAAAAATTAGTTGATATAGATAAATCATTAGTAGTTCCGGGCTCCGGCATCGACACTCAAAAATTCCACCCGGAGTTTTGTTCTAAAAAAGTAAATGACGGCATTACCCGTTTTCTGATGATTGCTCGATTTTTGAGAGACAAAGGTATTTATGAATATATAGAAACAGCCCGACAAATTTTACAGGAAAATAAAAAGGTAGCATTTCATCTTTTAGGCGATATAGATAAAGACAACCCTTCGTCCATCCACAAAACAGAATTAGACGAATGGATACAATCTGGCATTATCCAGTACGATGGATATGCCAAAGACACTCGTCCGTTTATTTGCGCCGCTGATTGTATAGTGTTGCCCTCTTACAGAGAGGGGATGCCAAGGGTAATATTAGAAGGATTGGCAATGGGAAAACCCTGTATTACAACAGATGCTCCGGGTTGTAAAGATGCGGTGGAAAATGGAATAAGTGGATTTATATGCAAGACTGCCGATGCAAAATCACTGAAAACAAGTATGGAGAAATTTATATCGTTAGATGGTGAAGAAGTTATGGCGATTAGTGTAAATGCAAGAAAACGAGCAGAAAACATATTCTCAGAAAATATTGTATATCAAACTTACCTTGATTTACTTCAAAAAAGTTATTGTAGTTAAATAATTTAAAAAAAACTTGTTAACTTTGGCTTAATAGAATGCATAGCGACTATATTAAATTGGCGGCAGCCTTATTGACTTCTTATGTATTAACATATATGTTTATTCCATCTATAATAAAGGTGGCAACCATAAAGCATTTATACGATACACCCGGCAATAGGAAGTCTCACGCAAACGTAATCCCAACGTTAGGCGGAATTGGCATATTTGGTGGCTTTATGATTTCCTTTTGTTTGTTTGCGGCATTTGGTCCGCGGTCTCACGAAATGAAATTTATTTTAGCAGCATTGTGTTTTACTTTTATGCTAGGCGCAAAAGACGATATTGTTGAATTAGTGGCATCAAAAAAATTTATAGGTCAAATCTTTGCAGCAAGTATTATCGTAATTTTGGGTGATGTACGATTAACAAGTTTATACGGTTTATTTGGAATTTCTTATATCGGAGACATCCCGAGTATTATCTTATCAATCGTTACAATTATTTTTATTGTCAATGCATTTAACCTAGTTGATGGGATAAATTTATTAGCAGGAAGCGTGACAATTTTAATGGCTATAGTATTTGGTGCATGGTTTTATTATTATAGCTTTTTTGACTATGCTGTGATGGCAGTAGCAATGAGTGGTGCGGTGCTTGCATTTTTGAAATATAATTACACTCCAGCTAAAATATTTATGGGCGATTCCGGAAGTTTGTCTATCGGATTGCTTGCTGCAGTACTTGCAATCCAATTTATAGAAAAAAATGAGATGGTATCATTCACCCATCACGAAAAACTAATACATATTACTGCCGCTCCTGCAATGGCAGTTGCCATTTTGATAATCCCTATTTTTGATACGATACGTGTTTTTACAGTTAGAATACTAAATAAAAAATCTCCTTTTGAGGCTGACAGAAATCACATACATCACCGATTGCTCGACTTGGGATTTTCACATCATAAAGCAACATACATTCTAATAGCCGTTAATATCCTTTTTATTGTTATTTGCTATTTTTTACAAGATTGGGGAAATTTATTTTTAATGCTTTTTGAATTTGGATTAGCCGCAATACTTTCATTTATCTTATTTTCTATCAAGGTTAAAAGAAAAGAAAAAAATACAAATAAATCCAAAAAGTCCATTGCACTTACCTTAGAGCTAGACGCCTAATATAATTTTATTCCTTGTTTTTTTATTACTGCACAAAGTTCACTCACCATCATTGCTGTTGCACCCCATAAAATTTTTCCGTTAATATCATAATACGGAGCATTTAAAGTAATTCCTAAAGCACTTTTCATCTTTTTCTCTTTTATAATGCCTTGTTCGAAAAATTTATACATCGGCACTTCTAATGTGTTTGCAACTTCAATTTTATCAGGGATAAGAATAGGCTTTTCTTGTAATATCCCTACAAAAGGATATACAATAAAATTACTTGCTAAAACATACACTTGAGAAAGCGGCCCTATCACCTCAATTTGTTCTCTATTTACACCTATTTCTTCTTTAGTTTCGCGCAATGCTGCATCTAAGAAAGAATTATCATTTTTTTCAATTTTTCCACCCGGAAATGCAATCTGTCCGCTATGTACTCCCTCATAGACTGGACGCTCGATAAATAAAATGTTAGGGATATTGTTTACCGGATAAATAAGTGACATCACAGCACCTTCTTTTGCATTTGGCAGTTGTGGAGCATCCATGGATTTATATATCTTAATATAAGGTTTTAAAATATCTTGTGCAGGTTTCCCCGGCAATGGATGCAAAAATGCTTGTTGTAAATCTTTGGTGAATTGATTATAGGCCACAGTCAAAATTAAAGTATTTCTAAAATAATAAAGAAATAAACTTCAGAAAAAAATGTTAATTGACCTTGGTAAACAGTAAGGTTTTATAAAAAAAATTGTAAATTTGGTAAGTACTCAGATAGTGCACAATTAGAACACAAATAAAACACAAAAGATGAAAAAATCTTCCATTTTACTCATCACAGCAACCATCTTATTTTTTGGCTGTACAAAAAATGAAAATAAGAACACACATAACGACCCTGAACCGCTATCAAGAATTGCATTCGGATCGTGTTGCGCACAATACCTTACAAATATGAAAATATTTGATAGGATATTGGAATTAAATCCTCAATTATATATTGCCGGCGGCGATAATGTATATGCTGATTTCTTTGCATTAGCTCCTGGAACACCCGAATATATTGAAGGCGCATATCGACAGTTAGCAGGTCGTGGATATTGGTCTAATTTTAGAAGCAAAATTCCAGAAATATTACCGATGTGGGACGACCATGATACTGGAATGAACGACGGAACTTCTAATAATCCTGTAAAAGGCGCTGCAAAACAATCTTTCTTTAAATTTTGGAATATTCCAGCTGATGCCCCTCGTCGCAACCGTCCTGATGGCGGTATTTATGATTCCTACTATTATGGTGATGATGCACATAAAGTACAAATAATATTAATGGATTTACGTTGGAATCACACACCCTATAAAACAGAAGGAGCTGGCGCAGCATTAACAGGATACGATACAATGATGTCACCAGAAGCAACTATTTTAGGGGCTACACAATGGGCATGGTTAGAAGGTGAGTTAAAAAAACCGGCGAAAGTAAGAGTTATTCTCTCTACATTACAATTCAATGCATTATACGGAGGTAATGAAAACTGGGCAATTTTACCGTTGGAAAAACAAAAAATGTACGACTTAATAAAGAGTACTGGTGCTAATGGAGTATTTTTTATCAGTGGGGATATACATTTTGCAGAGTTAACCAAAGTACAACAAACGGGTTTGTACCCAATTTATGATTTGACAGCAAGTGGTATTACGCATCATGAAGATAAGGTAGCCGCATTAAACAACTCCATTAGAGTTGGGAATGGATGGCAGTATGTAAACTTTGGATTTATAGATATCGATTGGAAGGCTTCACCTGTTTCTATCAAGTTACAAATTTTTGGAGATACACCAGGTTCTGGTCCTAATGGAAAATTAGTAAGTGCTGATGCTAAAATATCCCATACAGTAACTTTAGATGAATTGAAATTCTAATTAATTAATCATTACAATCATAAAAAAGAGGCATAATGTGTGCCTCTTTTTTTATTTTTGAGGTATGGATATCTTTGAAAGTACAGCACGCTTGCTAAATGAAGTAATTGAAACAGAAATTAATAGTCTTGAAGCTTTGGAAAAATTCAGGATTCGTTTTCTTGGTACTAAGAATATCCTTAAAGATATCTTTATAGAAATAAAAAATGTTCCGAATGAACGTAAAAAAGAATTTGGACAAATAATAAACAGCGTAAAGCAAGCAGCCGAAGAGAAATTTGCTGCTGCTCAAGAAAAATTTCAAGAATCAGCAAGTAAAACTGAAGTAGCTATTGACCTAACTTTGCCGGGCGATATTACTACCACCGGCGCGAGACATCCGATACAATTAGTAAGAAATAAAATTATTGATATATTTAAACGTATCGGATTTACAGTAGAAGAAGATAGAGAAATTGAGGATGATTGGCATAATTTTACGGCTTTAAACATGCCTGAAGACCATCCTGCAAGAGATATGCAAGATACTTTTTTTGTAAATATCAACCCCGATGTGGTATTGCGCACCCATACTTCATCGGTACAGGTACGGGTAATGGAGCAGCAAAAACCGCCAATACGTATTTTATCGCCGGGAAGAGTGTATAGAAATGAAACCATATCCGCCCGTTCTCATTGTTTTTTTCATCAAATTGAAGGATTGTATATTGATGAGAATGTTTCCTTTGCCGATTTATTGCAGACCTTAGATTTCTTTGCTAAAGAATTTTTCGGCCCGGATATAAAAATAAAAGTACGACCATCTTATTTCCCATTTACTGAGCCATCTGCAGAGGTAGATGTAACTTGCTTTATTTGTGGTGGCGAAGGATGCAATGTCTGTAAATATTCGGGCTGGGTAGAAATTTTAGGTTGTGGCATGGTTGACCCAAAAGTATTGGAAAACTGCAATATCAATCCTAAAAAGTATTCGGGATTTGCTTTTGGAATGGGTGTGGAACGTATTACTATGCTTAAATATCAAATTAAAGATATCCGATTGATTTCAGAAAATGACACTAGATTTTTAGAGCAATTTAAGGCTGCACGATAAGATTACAAACTAAAACTTTCACCACAAGAACAAGTTCTTGAAGCATTAGGGTTGTTGAAATAAAACCCTTTTCCATTGAGCCCCTCTGAGAAATCTAATTCTGTTCCTAATAAATACAATATGCTCTTTGGATCTACAATGATTTTAATTCCTTTGTCTTCAAATACTTCATCTGTCGGAAGAGATTGATTGTCTAATTTCATATTGTAAGTCAATCCGCTACAACCTCCACTTGTAACTGAAACACGCACAAAATAGTCAGGCGTAAGTTTATCATCCTGCCATATTTTTAGTACACGTTCTTTTGCTTTATCAGAAATAAATATCATACGAAAGTCAACAAAAAATTAATCAATTAGTTCAAATTTGGTATATGGTATTAATGCCTTGGGAATACGGATTCCGTTTACAGTCTGATGATTTTCCAGCAACCCTGCCATGATACGCGGCAATGCCAATGCACTACCATTTAAGGTATGTGCTAGAGTTTTTTTATTTTCTGTGTCTTTTATGCGCAATTTCAACCTATTGGCTTGGAAAGTCTCAAAATTTGAAACGGAGCTAACTTCTAACCACCGTTTTTGTGCAGTAGAATATACTTCAAAATCGTAAGTTAATGCAGAAGAAAAAGTCATATCGCCGCCACACAATCTCAATATTCTATATGGTAATTCTAATGCTTTTAATAAACCCTCTACATGCTTCAGCATTTCATCTAAAGCGGCATAGGAATTTTCAGGTTTTTCAATACGAACAATTTCCACTTTATCAAATTGATGCAAACGGTTTAACCCTCTAACGTCTTTACCATAGCTGCCCGCCTCTCTGCGGAAGCAAGGCGTATAGCCTACATTTTTTATAGGTAATACTTTTTCATCTACAATTTCATCTCTATATATATTGGTGATAGGAACTTCAGCTGTTGGTATTAGGTATAAGTCATCTGCCGTAATGTGGTACATTTGTCCTTCCTTATCGGGCAATTGTCCTGTACCGAACCCCGAATCTCTATTTACTACGTGCGGGACTTGCACTTCTAAATACCCTGCTTCAATCGCTTTGTCTAAGAAAAAAGTGATTAAGGCACGTTGTAACGCAGCTCCTTTCCCCTTGTACACCGGAAACCCGGCACCTGTAATTTTATTTCCTAGTTCAAAATCTATTAAGTTATATTTTTTCGCTAAATCCCAATGCGGCATAGCATTAGAAGGTAATATCGGAAATTCAGTTGTCGAAAAGACCACCTCGTTGTCTTCTGCTGCTTTTCCAGCTGGAACGATAGCGTTTGGAAAATTCGGCATAGTAACTAATTTATCATAAATTGAGGCTTCAATCTCAGCAGTTTCTATTTCTAATTTATCGACATTTTCTTTTATATCGGAAATCTTTATTTTCATTTTCTCTGCTTCTTCTTTATTCCCATTTTTCATTAAGTTTCCAATTTCTTTGGATAAAGAATTTCTCTGCGCTAAAAAATCATCTAAATATGATTTTACCAATTTTCTTTTATCGTCTAATGTGATGATTTCATCTACAAAATGTAACTCTTTAAAATGCTTATGCGCTAAGCGCTCTTTGGTATAAGCGGTGTCTTTTTTCAGTTGTTCTATAGTCAGCATATCTAAAAATTATGCTGCAAAGATAAGTTTTCGTAATTAGGGAACACAACAATACCCTATATTTAGGTATTTTTCCAAAAAAAATAACACAACGCACCTCTTTTTATTAAAAAATGCTTTACTTTGCGGTACAATCAATATTTCCTCGCGTTTTATTGAAAAGACGTAACGAATTCAAAATCCGTATCTTTAATGTTTCTCTATTCCCGGTAAAATTATTTACTTATGTATGATAACTCCGTTTTAACAGAAAGACTGCTGCCTGAGTTGAGGGAAATTGCCGAAAATATGATGATTCCTAAATCCAAAATTACAAAATCTAACAAATCCGAAATTATAGATCTTATCCTTAAAAAACAAGGTATGCAAGAACAAGAACAAGAAATGAAAGAAGAGATTGTACCTACATCAACCTCTGCTGATATGCCGTCAGAAGCTCCTAAGAAAGAAAAAAAAGAACGTACCCGTATCCAACGAAAAGTAGCGGAGAAAGTTGTCCCTACAAAAAAAACTAAAGAAGAACCAAAGTCAGCGGAAGACATATTGGAAGCACCACTTAATGAACATATAGTAAGCGATATTTCAAAAGAGATAGTTTTAGGAAAAAAGGATACACAAGATGTACAACCCCAAAAACCGGAACGCCATCACCATCACGAGAGAGTTACTAAAGTAAATACAGAACGAACAGAAGAAATAAAAGATTATGCCGTATCGGAAGAAGTACAATTTATTCAAGAAGAAAAAAAGCCTGAATTTAACGTTGATTTAGACGGTGTAATATTAGGTGAAGGTGTTTTGGAAATAATACCGGAAGGATATGGGTTTTTGCGTTCATCGGATTACAACTATTTATCCTCTCCTGACGATGTATATGTATCTCCATCACAAATAAAACTAATTGGATTAAAAACAGGAGATACCGTAGTAGGAAGCATACGCCCACCTAAAGAAGGGGAGAAATATTTTGCACTATTACGAGTTGAAACCATTAACGGAAAAACTCCACAAGAAATTAGAGATAGAATTCCGTTTGATTACTTAACGCCTTTATTCCCAACAGAAAAATTAAATCTGTTTTATGAACCTAATAATTATTCTACTCGTATAGTTGACCTATTTACTCCTATAGGCAAAGGACAACGCGGAATGATTGTGGCACAACCCAAAACAGGTAAAACAATGTTGCTAAAAGACATTGCCAATTCTATTGCCAAAAATCACCCGGAAGTATATTTAATAATATTACTCATAGACGAACGCCCTGAAGAGGTAACAGATATGCAGCGTAGCGTGCGTGCGGAAGTAGTAGCATCTACTTTTGATGAGCCTGCTGACCGACACGTAAAAGTTGCCAGTATTGTATTGCAAAAAGCAAAACGATTGGTAGAGTGTGGACACGATGTAGTTATCTTATTAGACTCCATTACCCGTTTAGCAAGAGCACATAATACAGTAGCACCTTCTTCAGGAAAAGTGCTATCAGGTGGGGTGGAAGCAAATGCTTTACATAAGCCTAAACAATTTTTTGGTGCGGCACGAAATATAGAAAATGGAGGTTCTCTAACAATTATTGCAACGGCATTAACAGATACAGGATCAAAAATGGACGAAGTAATCTTTGAAGAATTTAAGGGTACAGGAAATATGGAACTTCAATTAGACAGAAAATTAGCTAATCGCCGTATTTTCCCTGCTGTAGATGTAGTTGCGTCTTCTACCCGTAGAGATGATTTATTACTGGATAAAGATGCCTTACAAAAAATGTGGATATTACGTAATCACCTTGCTGATATGAACTCTGAAGAATCCATGAAATTCTTAATGCAGCAGATGAAAGGAACACGAAGTAATGAAGAATTTTTGATGACAATGAATAGGTAGTTTTATAACATATTGATAATAGGTAAATTATGTATTTAAATGTTTTGTCATGTTTATCTTTGATAAAATAGTCTGATTGATGTTTCTATTTTTCTAAATAGTTAAATCCTTGATTTTCTATTGAAAAAAAGCATTTTCAATTCAATACATCATTAAATTTCAAATTAAAAGCGTATCTTCGCATTCCAAAATTTGACGATGCCTGCATTTTCAAATGTATATATTTTAAAATTTTCAATTAAATAAAATGAAAAGAACGTTTCAACCATCAGTAAGAAAGAGAAAAAATAAACATGGTTTTCGTGAGCGAATGGCAACAAAAGGTGGCCGTGCGGTATTAAATGCACGACGTGCTAAAGGCAGAAAAAAATTAACTATTTCAGACGAAAGAAAAGGAAAATAATAGCTGAAAAGGATAAATATATACGGCTTACTTTTTCTAAGGAAGAAAGACTGAAAAGCAAGAAATTAATTGAAACGCTTTTTAGCAACAAAGTTTTTGTCCAAAATTATACTTTAAAAATTTACTACAAAGCAGTAGAATTAAATTGCGCCTATCCGGCGCAATTTGCTTTTTCCGTTTCTAAACGTTCTTTTCTTAATGCCACAGTTAGAAACCGCATAAAACGCTTAATGAGAGAGAGTATCCGCTTACAAAAAAATGAATTTTACCAAACTCTACAGGCAAAGAAAATTCAGCTGCTAATTTTGGTAAACTATCAACCTAAAGCTATTACAACCAAAAAAAATATTGAAGAAGCGACCGCTCAACTTCTTCAAAAAATCTCTAATGAACTATCAATAAATTAGCAGTACTATAGCCGCTTGGAGTGTGTATGAGTACTACAAACTGCCCCATTGGCAAATCACCAACAAACATTGCCGAATTAGTGTTTTCTGTTTTCAATAATTCGCTATTCATTCCATATATTTCAATCGACAAAATGGGTTCTGCTGCCCTTATAGTTAAATAAGAATTTACGGGATTGGGATATAAAATACAAGCAACTTTTGAGATGTACTTTTGAGGTATAACTGTTGGAATTGCATTACCATCGCAATCGGAATTTTTTATTAGATAATACCCATTTGGAGTGGAATAATTATAAAAATGCTGTGGCTGAACGTAGTATATTGGCTTAGTATAAGTTGACGGTTGTAATAAACTGAGCGGTAATAAAAAATCAGCGACAATAGCATCAACATCACTAATTTGAGAAACCATATAGGTGAAATAATGCAATAAAGTATCATTTATTGGTTGGGTAAAATAAGAATGAGTAGAAGTAATATTTGCCGGCGGTTCCGAAAGATATCCCCATTGATATTGCTGAATACAATTGAAAGAATCTGCTGCACAAACAGTACTTATGAATGGATGCCCGCCAATACAGTTAACTATTAACTTAGTATCTAATGCCAGATTGTATTTGTGAATTTTATTTAAAACTGCCAATGCCCCCTCCACATAAAATAAAGTAGAATCTATATTTCGATTACCAAATAAAGTCAGCCCTAAATGTACCAAATTGTCTTTTTGTCCGTGTAAAAATAAAATATGCAGAGTACTATCTGTACCGTCTAAAAACTCTCCCATCTTACTTTGAAATAATACTGTAGTGTCCTCTTTGGGAAATCCACCGCCTATAGAAAATGCGTGCTTAATTCGCTTAGAATATGGAAGAGAATATTTTGCCTTTGCCGTAAAAGCTCCTTGTGGTAAATATATGGAATCTGTAAAATTTACACCTTGATTGGCTGTGGCTAATGTAAGGCTGCAAAATGCACCGAAACTCAATCCACCGCTGATTAACTTTGCGGTATCTACATTTAATGTAATTGCATTTGCCACTATATAAATTTCTGCGGCTACTGCCGCCTGAAAGCCACCATAAAAAGCATTGCGAGTGCCCGAATAGGTATATCTTTCATGCGCCTCTACACTTGCCGGATTTTCATAATACGCCACACAAAAACCGCGCATTGCTAAATCTACTGCATAAAAGTTCATCTGTTCGTGCCAACTGCCTTTATACGATGCACCATTACCATGCGTGAGTAAGATGCAAGGGCGTGTTGCATTATCATTCGGACGAAGAAAAAACAGAGATAATGAGTCATTAGAATAAAATGTTTTTTTGCCTTTTAATCCATTCCAGGTAAAAGAAGTATCGGAAACAGCACTATTTATTTTTTGTATTTCAAAACTATGTTTGAGAATAGTAAAATAATGTGTTTGCGTATCGTCAAATCCAGCAACGGGGATAAACGAAGCCGTGCAAATATCTTTGTAATTAAAAATAGAAGAATAGTTGGTTTGTTGTGCAAATGTCGCCACTGCGTATAGCATCAAAACAATACTGCCTATCTTTTTTTGAATACTACGCCTTGTCATTTTTTTACATACAATAGAATAATATTCAAAAATAGTTATAAAAAACAAATTTCGGAATACTTTATATTTGTAAAAACTTGCCGTATTTTTGTTGTGTGGACATACTTAAAAAAATATTTATTTTCCCTTTTGTTTTGCTTATTAAACTCTATAAATATTCTATTTCTCCCTTATTAGGAGAAAACAAATGCCGCTATCAACCTTCTTGTTCTACTTATGCGATAGAAGCATTGCAAAAACATGGTTTACTTAAAGGTGGGTATTTAGCTATTAAGCGTATATTATCGTGCCACCCATGGGGCGGCAGCGGCTACGACCCGGTGCCTTGATTTATTTATACAAAATTCGTTATCGATAGTACACATTTATTTTTTTTAACCATTCATATACTCAATTTTTAGTAGCTTTAGCATTTACATAAAAAACAATACTCGATTTTTTTAAAAACAATAGAATGAAAAAAATACTTATCATACTTAGTCTTTGCTTTCTAATGAATGCTTATGCTGCTGATCAAAATAAATATTTTGAGATTGCAAAGAACATGGAATTGTTTACTCAATTATACAAAGAACTGAACACCTACTATGTGGACGATATTGACCCGAATAAATTAATGACAGATGGCATCAATAAAATGCTTGACGGCTTAGACCCATTTACCAACTATATCACCGGTGCAGATTTAGATGAATACCAAATGCAAACCACCGGAAAGTATGGCGGCATCGGCGCACGCATTGCAAAAATTGGAGATTATGTAGTAATTACAGATCCGTATGAAGGATTTCCTGCCCAAAAAGCAGGACTTCAAGCCGGAGACCAAATAGTTGAGATAGACGGTAAAGTAGCCACCAAATATAATTCTGATGATGTGAGCCAGCTTTTGAAAGGTGAACCGGGAACTAAGATTACTGTAAAAGTAAAAAAAGCAGTAACCAACGAAGAAAAAACGTACACTTTTACTCGTGAAGAAATAAAAATTCAAAACGTGCCTTATTTTGGAATGGTAAGTGATAATATCGGATATATAAAACTGACTTCATTTACAGAAAATGCTGCACAAGAAGTTCAAGATGCGTTAAAAAATTTGAAGAAAAATCCGAACTTAAAAGGGGTTATTTTGGACTTACGTGGAAATGGTGGAGGCTTACTTAATGAAGCTATTAGTATTTGCAATACTTTTGTGGACAAAGGCACAAATATTGTAAATACAAAAGGAAAAATACAAGATGCAAATTTCTCCTATTCCACTACCGGAAAACCCGTTGACACCAATATTCCGTTAGCTATTCTTACTGACGGTGGTTCTGCATCGGCTTCTGAAATTGTTTCGGGCTCCATGCAAGATTTAGATAGAGGCGTTATTATCGGACAAAATACGTATGGAAAGGGATTGGTGCAAGTAACTAAGCCCGTAGCGTATAAAGCAAAATTGAAAGTGACGATTTCCAAATACTATATTCCAAGCGGTAGATGCATTCAACGGATTGACTATTCGCACCGGAATGCTGAAGGTGTTGCCAGTGCACTTCCAGACTCATTACGTAAAGATTTTAAAACCAAAGGCGGACGTATTGTAAAAGATGGTGCAGGCATTGAGCCAGATATAAAAACACTAGAAGAAAAAGTAGCTCCAATTACAATTGCACTATACAACAACAATCATTTATTCCAATTTGCCAATATTTATAAAAATGAACATCCAACACTCAGAGACGGAAATAAGTTTTCTATGACGGACCAAGAGTATGCACAATTTACTACCTATTTGAAAGGCAAAACTTATGATTATATCACACTGAGCGAAAACAAATTAAACGACTTAAAAAAAAGTATAAAAGAGGATGACTACTCCGCTTCGGTGCAAAAAGTAATAACAGATTTGGAAGCGCAGATAAAACACGATAAGTCGAAAGATTTAGACAAATACAAACCGGAAATAAAACAATTATTAGAGCAAGAAATAGCCAGCAGATACGGATATGAAAAAGGCAGAATAGCCAATGGTATCAACACTGATCCAGATGTAGCAAAAGCAATTGAATTATTAAACGATAACGTCAAATATAAATCTATATTGACGGCGAAAAAGTAATACCTGTGGCAAACCCTCCGAGTAATATACTCTGTATAGAAACAGCAAATACAGTGACTTCTGTTGCTATTTCCAAAAATGGTGTGTGTGTAGTATTAAAAGAAATTCAAGAACCCAATAAGGCTGCTGATACATTACATCTTTTAATAGAGTCGGCATTAAATGAAGCCGAACTTACTTTTATAAACCTACATGCTGTGGCGATTAGTGCTGGACCTGGCTCTTACACAGGGCTTCGTATTGCAGCTGCGGCAGCAAAGGGTTACTGCTTTGCATTAAACATCCCGCTTATTGCTATTCCTACATTACAAGCTATGGTACAAGGTATTATTGAGCGATATCAGCAGAATGATTTTGATATTTATGTACCCATGATTGATGCACGACGCATGGAAGTTTTTACTTCCTTTTATGATAATAAACTGAATTGTACCAACTATTTTTCCAGCTTGATTGTAGATACACAATGCAATCAATTATTTGATAATAGTAAAAAATATATACTTTTTGGAAATGGCGCAGAAAAGACAAAAACAATTCTTTCCTGTACAAATATTCATATTAATACAAATTATATACCAAGCGCATTGGATTTATGTAAAATCGCTGCTATGGAATTTGCAGAAAATAGATTTCAAGATATTGCTTATTTCGAACCACAATATTACAAGGCATTTCACAGCACTTCATATTAAAATTAATCTTCATATTTATTATTTTAAATACGCACTTTAATTAATTATTTACGATTAAAGTTACTTTTATAAAGTTTGGCACGATGTTGGATTGTAAAAATTTAGGAAATTTTAACATGGAGAAAATGACTTTAAATTCAACAACTTCAGCACCAACTACATTGAATTTTGATTTTCAATTATTGAACAAACCATTATTGGTGCTACGCACTATGAATCATCGCCTACGACAAGAGATAATGCATCTTATTCATCGTGAGCAAAAACTGACTGTAACAGACATTTACATAAAATTGCGATTAGAACAATCTGTAGCTTCGCAGCACTTATCTTTGCTACGGAAATCTGGTATAGTTATCACATCAAGAGAAGGAAAATTTGTGTACTATTCTATCGATTATCTAAGAATAGAAGAACTAACTTATTTGCTACAACAATTTAAATAGCATGCTCTTTAAAATATTCTATTATCATCTTCTTTAATAAATTCTCTTGTTGAACAGCATCAAGTTTGGGCATAGTTCTGTTGTATTCATAATGTGGCCATCCATCGATATCATCAGCAATATATATATAGTAATTTGCCTTACTCAATAAAGCGCAAACCCCTACGTGCATTAAATCTTGCTTTTGTTCCTTAGAAAATTTCACTTGTGCTTTCCCCAACTCCCGATGTCCAACTAAAAAAGTAATTGTCTGCACATCGGGTTTTTTACCAAATTGCTTTTCTAAAGATTGTAGAATATGTTGCCAATCTGCTTCGTTATAATTTGTTTCTACTGTTGTCATAATATACAAAAATACAATTTCTAATCTCTATCTTTCCAAAATGGGTATTTTTTACGATGCAGCAATAATTCAGCAGAAGACAAACTTACTGTCTTAATAATTTCATCTTCTCCGAAATCCAATATTTTATTCCCTGAAAAATCAATTACTGCACTTTGCCCGTTATGTGCATTACCATAAAAATCTGTACCCAATCTATTTACACCTGCAACGTAGCATTGGTTCTCTATAGCTCTTGCTTGTAATAATAATTTCCAATGATGCACCCGCTTTTTAGGCCAGTTGGCTACATAAATTTGTACATCTGCATTAGCCTCATTTTGACACCATGCCGGAAACCGAATATCATAACAGATAAAAGGCTGAATTTTCCATCCTTTATAAGGGATTATAATTTTTTCTGTTCCATGAGTTAATAAATTTTGTTCCCCTACCAAACTAAACAAATGATGCTTATCGTAAGTATAAATTCTATCAGCATCTACCCACAAAAATCTATTAAAATATTTATCTCCGTCTTTAAATAAAATGCTACCACAAATTGTGGTTTGCTTTTTTTGTGCTATCTGGCGCATCCATTGCATGGTATTCCCTTGCATATCCTCTGCAAGTGATGTATCTTCTACACAAAATGCAGTAGTAAACATTTCAGGAAGGATAAAAATATCAGTAGAAATATTGTGTTGTAAAATTTTATTTTCTATAGCAGAAAGATTTGCAGTTTTATCTTTCCAAATTAATGGCGTTTGAACCAAAGTAATAGATAAATATTCCTGCATAATTTTCATTTACTTTCCAAAAAATAGATGATAGATAATTACTTTCCAAAGATAAACATATTCAATGCTTGCATTGTTTATTTTTTCTATCTTTAATGAAAATAAATTAGATGTCGTCTGAAAAATATCCTCACTTATTATCCGAATTAAATTTAGGATTCACCACTTTAAAAAATAGAGTATTAATGGGCTCTATGCATACGAACCTCGAAGAAGAGCAAAATGGGTTTGAGAAATTAGCCCGGTTTTATGGCGAGCGCGCCAAAGGTGGCGTTGGATTAATTGTTACCGGCGGAATTGCAGTAAATTGGGAGGGTTGGTTAAAACCGTTTGCACAACGGATGACCAATAAAAGCCATGCACGTAAGCATAAAATTGTAACAGACACCGTACACGAAAATGGTGGAAAAATTGCCTTGCAGCTATTGCACGCTGGGCGATATGCTTACCATCCGTTAAGTGTTGCACCATCAAAAATACAATCGCCTATCACGCCATTTAAGCCACGTGCATTAAGCACATCAGGAGTACGAAGAACCATAAATGATTTTGCCGATAGCGCCGCATTGGCACGTGAGGCTGGCTACGATGGTGTAGAAATAATGGGTTCTGAAGGCTACTTAATTAATCAATTTATAGTAAACCATACCAACAAACGTACCGATGAATATGGCGGAAGCTATGAAAACAGAATAAAATTTCCGATAGAGATTATTCGAAAAGCACGCGAAAAAGTGGGTAAGGATTTTATCATCATTTACCGACTTTCTATGTTGGATTTGATTGAAGATGGTAGCACTTGGGAAGAGGTTGTACAATTAGCCAAAGAGGTTGAAAAAGCCGGTGCAACGATAATAAATACGGGTATCGGCTGGCACGAAGCCCGCATACCCACTATCGCCACATCGGTACCGCGCGCCGCATTTACTTGGGTTACGCAAAAGCTAAAATCAGAGATTTCAATTCCACTTTGCACCTCCAATCGGATAAATATGCCGGATGTAGCAGAACAAGTATTAGCAGATGGTTGTGCCGATATGGTGAGTATGGCACGTCCGTTTTTAGCAGATGAAAATTGGGTGAAAAAAGCTATGCAAGGACGCACTGAAGAAATAAACACTTGCATTGCTTGCAATCAGGCTTGTTTGGATCATACTTTTTCAAATAAATTGTCTTCTTGTTTGGTAAATCCGAGAGCTTGCCACGAAACAGAACTTAATTACAACAGCACCTCTTATAAGAAAAAAATTGCTGTTGTAGGTGCAGGTCCAGCAGGACTTACATTTTCCACTATTGCGGCCGAACGCGGACACCAAGTAACTTTATTTGATGCAGAAGCAGAAATTGGCGGACAGTTTAATATGGCAAAACAAATACCGGGCAAAGAAGAATTTTACGAACCGTTGCGTTATTTCCGCAAGCAAATAGAATTACACCAAGTACATCTTCAATTAAACAAACGTGTAAATGCAGAAGACTTAAAAGAATATGATGAGGTTGTATTAGCAACAGGTATTACCCCGCGTCATATCTCTATTGAAGGCTGCAAACATCCAAAAGTATTAAGCTATATAGATGTTTTAAAAAACAAGAAACCCGTAGGGAAACGCGTAGCCGTTATCGGTGCTGGCGGCATAGGCTTTGATGTGAGCGAGTATTTAACGCAAGAGGGCGAAAGCCCTACCATTCATCGTAATGTATGGCTGAAAGAATGGGGAGTAGATTTGCAAAATGAAGTCCGTGGTGGCGTGGAAGGCATACAACCACAAATTCCTGCCCCTGCGCGCGAGGTAGTAATGTTTCAGCGAACGGACGGGAAAGTAGGTGCAAAATTAGGGAAAACGACGGGTTGGATACATCGTACTACTTTGAAAATGAAAAAAGTGAAAATGATTGCCGGTGTTGAATATACTAAGATTGATGATGATGGCTTGCATTATATCGACAAAAATAAAAACCCCCAAGTATATCCTTGCGATAATGTAGTGATATGCGCAGGACAGCTTTCTCAACGAGAATTGGAGCAACCACTTAAAGATTTAGATAAAATTGTACATATTATCGGTGGTGCTTTTGAAGCAGGCGAATTAGATGCAAAACGGGCAATAGACCAAGCTGCAAGATTAGCGGCAATCGTTTAAATACTATCTCTATAGAAAAAACAAGATGAAGTCTGGTATTTCATCTTGTTTTTTATTTTTAACAAAATTTACTATAATCTTTCCAGCGGGTTTCTGGAATATGGTTTAAATTGAATTCTCAAAAGCAGAAAATTGCCAATTTTGTTTTTTGCTATTATAATTTTTATTAAACGACATTTTTCACTAAAAATATATGTTATGAAAATTATCACCATTGCCGTTCCCGAAGATGAAATGCTTGTATTAGATGCATTTTTACAACAAACCAATATTATGGTTTTGAATGAACATGAAGACCAAGAAGAGTCATTTTCTTATGAAATGGATATCGAAGAAACCGATGCAACTTCAGAAGATGTTTTAAAAGTAATGGGACAAATAGAACGAGAATTAGAGGAGGAAATTTGGAAATTGCATCACTTTGTTGAGTAGTTAAATACATCACTTTTTTATAATTGAACCTAAGTATTTACTATGTAAATACAATATAATTATAAGAGATTTGAGGCCTATTTGGATTCTATTTTATAGACTGCAATATAGAAAGTTTACTCCCAAACTATTATGGCTTTGTTGTTGTACCATTTTTCATAATTAGGTGCTTTTGCTTTTTCTAATATGTTGCGTTTAACTTTTAGCGTAGGCGTTAGCAAATTATTATCCACTGTCCATTCTTCTTGCATGATAATAACTTTTTTCATCTTCTCATGTTTTTCTAAGCTATGGTTTACATCTACCAATAAATCTTCCAAGCTTTTTTCTACGGCACCCTTTTCTTCTTTCTTTGCATCTTCTGATAGCACTATTAGCGCCATAGTTTGAGGCAAATTGGCCCCTACTACGCATACTTGTTCTATAAAAGTATTTTTAGATAATTCTAACTCTATCGGTGCGGGTGCCACATATTTTCCTTTATCCGTTTTAAAAATATCTTTTACCCGTCCTGTAATTTTCAAAAAGCCGTTTTCATCAATTTCACCTTGGTCGCCGGTACAGAGATATCCATCTTCAGAAATTGTTTCTTTGGTTTTTTCTGGTTCTTTATAATATCCCAACATCGTACATTCATTCTTTACTTGTATTTCGCCTTCTTCAGATAATCGCACATCGCAATTTGGTAGCGGTGTACCCACATATCCGAGTCTTCGATTTTCTCTTCTTGTTAAATGCGAATAAGCGCAATTTTCTGTCATAGCATACGCTTCGCAAATAGTAAATCCGAGTTTGTCGTACCATTCTAATAATGCTACCGACATTGGCGATGCGCCGGTTAGTAAATATTTAGCATGTTGCAATCCCAAACCTTCTTTTATTTTTTTACGGATAAGATTATTTACCACCGGAATTTTTAATAATATATTCAATTTAGATTGTGGCATTTTGGACAAAATGCCCATTTGAAATTTTGTCCAGATGCGCGGCACTGCCAAGAAAACAGTAGGTTGGGTGTCTTTTAAATTTGCTGCAAATGTATCCAATGATTCTGCAAATGAAATAGAACCACCCGTATAAATTGCCCCTTGCTCTACCAACATACGCTCTGCAATGTGTGATAAGGGCAAGTACGAAAAGAAACGCTCATTATTGCTCAAGTCATTTAATTGTGAAAGTGCCCACGTAGCAGCATACGAGTAAGCATGCACAGCATGCACTACACCCTTCGGCAAGCCAGTAGTTCCGGAGGTATAAATGATAGTACCGATGGATTTTCTATCAGGAATAATGTTTCCTTGCAAAGGCGGTGTTTTAGCAATTATGTCGTCCCAATTTTCGTAACCTTGTTCTGTCCACAAGGGATAAGAAATACCTTTAACATTATCAGGAAGACCGGAGCGCTGTTTGCTCCAATCGTCTAATTTTCCAATAAAGGCCACTTTTGCTTCACAGTGTTCCAAACAAAACCGGATAATATCTGCCGGAATAGTTGGGTATAAAGGAACCGAAACATGCCCTGCCATTAAAATTGCCAAATCACTCATTATCCAGTGGGCGCAGTTTTTAGATATAATGGCAATCTTACTTTGAGGTGGCAATTGCAACGACACTAAATATGCCGCCATTCTTCGTATTTCATCGTCTGCTTTTTTCCATGAATAATGTATCCAATTGCCCTGAAATGGCTGGCGTAAGAAAGTTACATCAGGCTTTTGTGCAGTCCATTGATATAATTTTTCTAAAGGTGTTTCGATAATCATGAATGAAGTTTTATTGATTTTGCAAATAAGCTTATTTATATAAATATACAGAAAGAAAGGAAAGAATTACCTATAAATGCAAGAAAATAAAAGCAGCATTGTAAATAAGTAAAAATATTTGTTGAATTTTACATTATGAAGCAGCTTTCATCTTTATCCAATCCTTTAATAAAGAAAATTTTGCATTTGCAAGAAAAATCAAAAGTGCGTAAAGAAGAGCATGTATTTGTAATTGATGGATGGAAAGAAACACAAATGGCATTGGAGAATGGTTTTATGCTAGAGCTAATTTTATGTGCTCAAGATGCAGCAAATAGTTTACAGCTTTCTGAGATAGAATCTGTTTTAAATACATTTCACTCCAAGGCCGAAATTATTCAAGTATCGGAGGCTGTTTTCGATAAAATTTCGGTACGAGGAAACACGTCGAAAGTGGTGGCAGTTGCGCAGCAAAAAGAACACACGCTCAGCCAAATTACACTTTCCAAAAATCCTGTTATATTGGTGTTAGATGCGGTAGAAAAGCCGGGAAATTTAGGTGCTATTTTGCGCGTGGCAGATGCCGGAAATGTAGATGCTGTTTTATGTTGTGCTATTGCTACTGATATTTACAATCCGAATGTAATACGGTCTTCTGTAGGTTGTATTTTTACGCAAAATATTGCTGTGGCTGACAAAAATGATATTTATAATTTTTTGAAAGAAAATAATATTTCTATTTATACCACATCGTTAAAGTCTTCTAAAAATTATTTAGAGATAGATTATAAAAAATCAAGTGCGTTTGTTTTTGGCACTGAGGCTGTAGGTGTAGATGCATTCTGGGAAACACATTCCACGCAAAACATTATTATTCCGATGCGTGGGCAGAATGATTCTTTAAATGTTTCTAATACGGCTGCTATTGTGTTGTTTGAGGCACTGCGACAGCGAAATATATAGCTTTGTTATTTTGTTGCTCTTACAATCAGCCCGAACTTACTGGTCATTCTCAAAACAGTTGTTGTCAATGTATCCATCGTCCAATTATTACCGCCGCTGATTACATTGGAAGCACCACCGGTTTTTGTAAAAGTAAGAGAGCTACCCGATTGTACGTATGTATCTTGTTCTGAAAAACCATAAGTAGAGCAATTGAAATTTAAGGTAGAAGCTGTAAATACTAAAGTTCCTGATGCAGGCGCTCCGTCCCAGAGTTGCAGGTTCCAATTGCCCGCAACAGAAGGTGTTGTAGATTTTGTATCGTTTTTCTTACAAGCATTTAACCCTAATAGTACAATTACTAAAGCGATGAAAATTGATGTAGATGTTTTCATAATTTTTTTGTGTAAAGTTATATTTTGTAGAATTGATATCAATACCGATATCATGGTATTTTTAAATAATCGCCTCTTTCTCCAAGGCGATAATTAAATAGTTTCTATTCGTTTTATTTCGTCAGCATTCAACTCGTAAAGTTCGTAAACGATTTGATTGATTTTATCTTCTGCGTGGTCAATTCTGTTGTTAATCATTTCAAGTTGATTCGGCAAAGTTGCATTTTGCTTGTCTTTATTAAGTTGTAAAAGTTGTTCAACGTATTTGATGATTTCGGTTTGTTGTTTTTCGCTAACACCCTTAGGAATAGGCAACTGCTCTACATGTTGTTTTTTTACTTCTGCTAAAGCTTCCCCACGCTCTGGATTGATTTGCTGATAATAAAAGTCGGTGAGTTTAGAGTTTAAAATCCCAAGAATAAACTTGTGATCTATTTCGTTTGAAATTATGATGTGCAAGTTTTTTCTACAAATAATATTAGCACCAATTATTGTAGCAATAATTCTATCGCTAGTTTGACGAACAATAATTTTTTCATTTGCTTCAAAAATCTTAGAATCTCTCGGTGCGCCAAGCCATTCACCATAATCAACCCAATAATTATCCCTCCAATAATCAACATATCTATTCATTAAACTGCCTCGCATTAATGGCAACCAATTCTTGCCATTTGGTTTTTCATTACTATCACTATGATATGGCTTATCTTTCATTATTTCCGCTGTCTGGGGTGGGCTTCCTTTTCCTTTTTCATACAATGTAATTCCTGAATAAGTTTTAGCTATGTTCGCAACGGTTAATGAGCAATTTTTTATTTTTTCAAACAGCTTTTTTTCTTTTTCATTCGCTAAAATATTGATGATATCGCCATTGTCTGGTAGTTTATTTTGGTCGATGATATGTAGCAGCGTAATTTCTTTTTTCTCAAAGACATCAATTACAACATCATAATTTTTAATGTAATTATTGCGCTCAAAAATAAGTACATGTGTATCTACAACTGCTTTAAAAATGTGTTCTTTAATATGCAATATTCGTTCCCAATAAAAATCATTTAGCAAGTATTTCCTAATGTTTCTGAATTTGATACTTTGTAGCCACGTATTTGGAATAATAACCCCTAATTTTCCACCTGTAACCAATAAATTTTTATATTGTTCCAAGAAGAGTAAATACAAATCTTGTTGATAATCCTGATGGACAAACTTTTTATTGAAGTAGTCAAAGATATTTTTATCGGCTACTTTTACATAAGGTGGGTTTCCAATAATACAATCAAAACCACCATTCTGTTTTTTATTAAACGCTGTAATAGGTTCTTCTACAACAAATTGAGCAATAAAATCTTGTGTATCGTCTTCTAATTGTTTTACTTTATCGTATTGTTTTTTAAACGGCAGTCGTTTGTCTATTTCTACATTTCTATTAAACACTTCTGGAAATGCTTTTTGCCACGAGAATGGCTTTATTTTTCGCTCTTCAAACTCAAACTGACCATCATAATAATCCAAATCAATTAAACTGTTTCCGCTTTTAATATTGTTGTCTAAAGTGGGTAAAATACGGTCGTGAAAAAGTTTGGTTTGTGCTTCAATGGTTTCTTTGGTTTCACCTTCCATGCATTTCAAAAGCAAACTCAACTTTGTTACTTCCACTGCATTATTATCTAAATCCACTCCGTAAATATTGTTGAGCAAAATGCGTTTTTTCTCGGCTGTGGTGAGTTCGCCTGTTGGTGTCAACACATCATTTTTGCTACCTTTAATTGTCAATTTCCCATTCTCTGGTTTCAATTTATTATAAAAATCTTTATGCCAATTCAATAAAAACTGATACGCACCAATCAAAAAGCTGCCGCTGCCGCAAGCAGGGTCACAAATTTTTAGTTGGCTTATCTCTTTCGGTGTTTTGTTTTCTACTAATTTATCGATGGTGTTTTTTACAATGTATTCCACAATATATTGCGGTGTGTAATAAACGCCACCGGCTTTTCTTACTTCGGGTTTTTCTTCAATGGTGGCTTTGCCACTTTTTGAAAGTGTAATTTGTTTGCCCAAAAATTGTTCGTAAGCACTTCCCAAAATTTCTACGCTTAAAACCGAAAACTCGTAAGGGCAAATTGGATAGTAAAGTTCAGAAATTATATTCTTGACAACTTTGTTGTCTATGGTAATTTTATCGCTGATTTTGTCTTTGCGAAAATCAAATAATCCTGAATTGTATTTCTGGTCTGCAATATGAAAACGCTGTAAAAGGTTTTGATAGAAATCGCCGCTTTTAATACAATCTTGCAAATCTCCGTAACGTTCGGCACTTCTATCTTCAGCAATTCTTAAAAATATAATTCTGTCAATAGTATGTTGCACGATAAAATTTAGTTCATCTTCATTTATATTTTTGTTGCGCAAAGCAATGTTTACAGCAAGTTCCACCCGCCATTTGTCCAATGATTGCAAAAACTCGGCATCAACGGTGGTGGTGCCTTTTTTATTTTTGTCGTTGGTGATGTATTTGTCAAAACTTCCCTTTAATACATATTCTTTGGAGAACGTCTGCCAAATAAAATCAAACTCCTTTAGATAATCTAAATACGTCAGATACTTTATTCTTCCATTGCTTGCCTTATCGGTTTCTTTTGGTTTGGTGGAACAATCGTAAATGGCAAATTCTTCAAAATCGGTGATAACAGAAATTGGCATTTTTGCACTCCAACCATACCTGCGAACTTGGTAAGCCGGTGCAATTTCATCTTTGATTACAACGCTCGGCTTTTTGGCTTCGAGGAAAAACAAACGCTTGCCGCCAGCCAATCGAAATGAATAATCGGGTGCTTTGGTTGCGCCGCCCACTTTTACTCTGTCTTCGTGAATTACTTCGCGGTAACTTTCGGCACAACCGCTTTCGTTGTCCACGTCCCAGCCGAGAGCTTTCCAAAATGGGTCGATAAAATCACGTCTGGTTTGTGTTTCGTTATATTCTCCCTTTTTGTAATACTCAATTTGTTCATTAAATCGTTCGACTAATGATTTGATTTTCTCCAATGCCTGTTCCTTCGTTACCATTTTGCTAATTTACAAAAAAGGCGATAAACAAATCGGTTATAAATGACAGAACACCAAAAGCCCGAATACTCATTTATAAAGCCCGAATACTCATTTAATCTATTATTGTTTTACCAAATACGCATATTTATAGCAATAAAATAATAAATTATGAAAAACCTAACAAAAGCTTTATGCTTATTTGCAATATTATTTGCGATAGCATGTACAAAAGAAGGCCCTAAAGGCCCTAAAGGAGATCCGGGTGCTAATGGCATTAACGGTATTAACGGTACTAACGGTACTAACGGTACCAATGGAAAAGACGGAAATGCCAATGTTATCTATTCGGATTGGAATAATTGCACACCAACCAATACCTTTTCACGAGATGGCTATTTTTTCAAACGGTTTACTTTTTTGGGTGACCAAAATAGCACCGACAGCACCAGCGCAATATTAAAATATATGCGTATTAAATTTACAAATGGCGTTATCACTACCGGCTATCAAATTCCATTTGAATATCAAGTGATGAGATACACCTCATGGTACACGGGTGAGTTTTTAGCAAGAATGAATGCCGCCACCGATGATAATGGAATTGCAGGTTATCAGGTAAGAACAGTGTTAATTAAAGGTAGTACCCATTTACGATTATCGAAGCCACTGACCCAAATGACTTACGATGAAATATGCGAATTATATAGTATTCCTAAATAACGTTATTCGGTGTGTTGTAAAACCACTGTATGCAAAGTGTTTTTTTCAAGGCTGCCCGTAGGGCAGTCTTTTTTTTGTTTTATCGTAAAATTTTATAACGTAGTAGTTTCGAAATATTGCCAGATTTTTTCATTGGCAACTGGGGCAATAATTTCTATGGGTTCATTTTTTGTGGGATGTATAAAGGATATTTTTCGAGCGTGTAAATGTATGCTTCTGCTATTTTCATTTGACCGCTCATAACCATATTTTATATCGCCTTTTATTGGTGAACCAATTTTTGCTAATTGTGCCCGAATTTGATGAAAACGACCTGTTTCTAATTGAATTTCTAACAGAAAATAGTTGTCGGAATGGGATATTACTTTGTAGTGCAATACACATTTTTTAGAATGTGCCACTTCTTTATCAAACAACTTGGCTTTGCGCTGCTTTTCGTCTTTCTGGTGGTAATGCACAATAGTACCTTCTTCTTTTTTGGGTTTGTTTTTCACCACCGCCCAATACGTTTTTTGTATTGCTTTGGTTTTAAAAAGCTCGTTTAACCTAGACAGCGATTTGCTGGTGCGGGCAAATAATACGATGCCACTCACGGGCCGGTCGATGCGGTGCACCACGCCTAAAAACACGTCGCCGGGTTTTTCATATTTTTCTTTAATGTAATCCTTCACCCATTCCGAAAGCGGCTTATCTCCAGTTTCATCTCCTTGTACAATATGTCCACTTTGCTTATTTACAGCAATGATGTGATTGTCCTCGTATAAAATTTTAAGTTGCAAGTGTATGTAAAATTTATATTTTCAACAAAGTTAATGTAAATTCGTAGAATGTACCAACCACCTATAATAATAGTAGGGATGCATCGTAGCGGCACCACGATGATTACCAAGATATTGGAAAATTTGGGCTTATTTGTTGGCACAGAAAAGGAAATAAACCACGAGGCTTTATTTTTTTGGGAAATCAATAATTGGATTTTTGATTTGCATACTGCTACGCCTGAAAAACCATATAATTTGCGTTACAAAAATCCCGCTTGTGAGAAAGTAATTATTGAATCATTGGAGTATTTTGTACAATCCAATAAACGAAAACAATATTTGGGAAATCTTTCGACTACTTACCCAAACATCAAAGAAATAGATATTCCTTATGGTTGGAAAGACCCCAAAAATACGTTTACGATAGACTTTTGGAAACATATTTTTCCAAATCCGAAGATTATACATATCTATAGAAATCCTATTGATTCGGTGTCGAGTTATATTGAACGCGACTTGTTATTGAAAAATAAATTTGAATGGAATTGGAAAAAGAAACTCAAAAGAAATTTATTAATCAGTAATCATTTTCACGAAAATTTTAGATTAACCTCTATAGAAGAGGGCTATAATTTATGGGAAGAATACGTCACAAAGGCATTGAGTTTAAAACAAGAATTTCCAAATTATTTAGAAATTAAATACGAAGATTTTTTGGAGAATCCATTGCTGCACATACAACAATTAGTTGCATTTTGCGGATTAGAAAGGAATGACGACAAAATAAAAAATGAAATAAAATCGGTAAATAGTGATAGGGCTTATTTCTTTTTAAATAATCCCAATTACAAGGAAATTTACAAGCACATAAAAACAAATGCTATTATGCAACAATTAGGATATCATAATTTATAATGCAAGCAAAGGTTCAAATATTATTGGCAACCTATAATGGCGAACAGTTTTTGCAGCAGCAAATAGAAAGCTTATTGCAACAAACTTATACTGATTTTACTATCTTAATTAGAGATGACGGCTCTACCGATAAAACACTCGAAATAATAGAATCCTATCAGCAAAAATATCCAGCAAAATTTATCCTTTTAAAAGAGGATAAAATGAATGTTGGAGCTACCCAAAATTTTGGAATTCTTTTAGCACACTCAACAGCCGATTATATTTTCTTTTGCGACCAAGATGATGTTTGGATGCCAAGTAAAATTGAACATTCCTTAAGTGCAATTTTTACGATGGAAAACGAACAAAAATCGAATCCTTGTTTAGTGTATTCCGATATGAAATTAATAAATGAACACGGAATAATTATTGCAGATTCAGTTTGGAAACAACTACACCTAAGTCCTGATTATTTTACACTAAACAGACTATTAGTGCAGAATATTCCACATGGCTGCACTGTGTTAATTAACAAGGCGATGAAGTCCATTGCATCGCCCATTCCAGCTACTGCAATTTTACATGACCATTGGTTGGCATTATTGGCAGCAAGTGTTGGTAATTCGGTAGCCATTACTACACCTTTACTACTATTGCGAAACCATACACAAAACGTAACTCGAAAAAATTTTTCCTTTGCAGAAAAAATCAAACGGTATTTTAAAAATTTATCAGATAAAAATGCATACGAACAATATTTAAAAATACGCATTGCACAGGCAAAAGCATTAATGGAAAAATGTAGTTTGCAACTTAATAATGACCAAATACGTCTTTTGCAAGATTTTATTGCTTTAGAAAATATGGGAAGCATGCAACGAAAGAAAATTTTCATTAAAAATCAATTTTATAGAACTACATTTTTGCATAGTTTGAAAATGATATTACGTGCTTAGTCTTAATATTTTTAGTATTTTTGAAAAGATAAATAAAAATTTCTATTGAAAAATATACTCATTACAGGCGGTGCTGGTTTTATTGGTTCTTCGCTTTCCTTGCAATTGATAAAGAAAGGATATTTAGTAACCGTCTTAGATTGTCTGCACCCGCAAATACACGGTGAGCACCCTGAACAAACTTCGTCTTTATATCAATCTATAAAAGATAAAGCACAATTTATAAAAGGCGATGTAACAAATAAAGCTGATTGGTATAAAGCATTAAACAACCAACAAATTGTGGTGCACTTGGCTGCTGAAACCGGCACGGGGCAAAGCATGTATGAGATAGAACGCTACACAAATGTGAACGTTGGTGGCACTTCCATTTTATTAGATTATTTAACGAATGAAAAACATCAAATAGAAAAAGTAATTGTGGCAAGCTCGCGTGCCGTATATGGAGAAGGCAGGTACTTCTCGCAAAAAATGCAAACTTATTTTTATCCAAAAGATAGAAAAGACGAAGATTTGCAAAATGGAATTTTTGAGCTTAGGAACCCGGAAGAAGTAACTGAATTTTTGCAAGTAGTAGCCACTGATGAGGAAAGTAAAATTCAACCTAAATCTATTTATGGCTTAACTAAGTATCATCAAGAACAGTCATTGATGATTTGTTGTTCTTCATTAAATATTCCGTGTGTTGCTTTCCGATATCAAAATGTATATGGACCTGGGCAATCGTTAAGCAATCCATACACTGGTATTTTATCCATCTTTTCTACGAGAATAAAACAACAAAAATCTATCAATATTTTTGAAGACGGAGAAGAAAGCAGAGATTTTGTTTTTATAGATGACGTAGTGAATGCTACTATAGCCGGAATAGAAAATGAAGCTGCCAATTTCAATGTTTTTAACGTAGGAACAGGAGTGGCTACTACCGTACTTACTGTGGCTACCACACTTATGAAAAACTATGGAATTGAAGTACCGTTGGAGATTTCCGGTCAATATAGAAGAGGAGATATTAGGCATAATTATGCTGATACTACACGCTTACAAACTATTTTAAATTTCGCACCAGCAGTAGATTTTGAAACCGGATTACGTTTGTTTTGCAATTGGGTAAACGAACAAAAAATCCATACTGACCAATACGAACATTCATTGGCAGAAATGAGAGAAAAGGGCTTATTGAAATAATATGAAAAAAATAGGCTTAGTTACCATTACCTATAACAGTGCTCATGTGATTGAGCCATTTTTGCAATGTGTGTTGGCACAAACGCACACTAATTTTATTTTGTATGTCATCGATAATATTTCTTCAGATACTACTTTAGAATTAATAAAAAAACATAGCGATAACAGAATTGTTCTCATTGCAAATACAGAAAATGTAGGCGTAGCAAAAGGCAATAATCAAGGAATAGCACGGGCGTTGGAAGATGGCTGCGAAGAGCTCTTAATAATTAACAACGATGTAGAATTTGAAAACACATTATTGGAGAAATTATCCAACCAATTAGAGGTGCTGAATTGCAGTTTGGTTGCACCAAAGATGCTCTATTATCCTGAAATAAATTTGATATGGTGGGCAGGCACAAAATTCAATAAATGGGAGGGCTGTATGACACATCATATCGGCATACAACAAGAAGATAAAGGACAATTTGATGTTGTTCAAAAAATGGATTATGCACCAACTTGTTGTGTATTAATGAAGAAAGAGGTAATAGACGATATTGGATGGATGGATGAGAAATTTTTTGCATATTATGATGATACTGATTTCTTTTATCGCATTTACAAACATAGAAAACATCAATTGTATTATTATCCATTTGTGCAGTTTTACCATAAAGTGGGCGGGCTTTCCAATATGAAAAAAGGCAATGCTAAGAAATTCAAATTCAATGATTTTTATATTAAATTATTTACTAGAAATCATGTGTATTATTTAAGAAAACAACGAAATTTGCTAAGCTGGATAAATATTGTATATTTCTTTTTTAGAATGAATCTTCGATTTTTATTTAGTGGAAAATACCATAGAAATTGGCATACATTTCTGCTTTTACAACAATCCTATTTCAACGGATATACGATGTAAGGATTAGTGGACTCACAAAGGTATAAGACGTATAATACAGCTAATCATATATACCCTATTACATTGGAGATTTTTTCTAAAAAAAATATTTCCCAAATACTTCTATTTTAAAAGTTTGGTTTATTTTTATATTGTCATTGTGGCATAATACAAAAACTATAAGAATATGACCAGTTATAAACGTATACCATTGAAACCATTTCCAAATGGTTGGTACGTACTAGCTTATTCTGCTGAAGTAGGAAATGGAGAGATTATTACTCGAAGATTTGTAGGAAAAGATATCCTAATATTTAGGACGGAAAGTGGAAAATTAGCCATTACTGAACCTTATTGCCCACACATGGGAGGGCATTTGGGGCATGGTGGAAAAATTGAAGGAGAGCATATCAAATGTCCGTTTCACCATTTTTGTTTTGATGGGCATGGAGATTGTACAGCAACTGGTTATGGATCTAAACCATCATCAAGACTAAAACTACCTACCTATTATTCCGATGAGAAAAATGGATTAGTTTTAATTTGGTTTGATGAGAAAAATGAAACGCCTACATGGTTTACTCCGCAAGAGGATTGGAGTGAATGGACAGAAACACGTTTTGCAGAATACAATTTTAATTCTCATCCACAGGAAACTACAGAAAACAGTGTAGATGTGGGACATTTTTCTATAGTACACGGCTATACAGGCGTAGAAACACTTTGCGAGATGCATACAAAAGACCATTATTTATCTGCAAAATATGCTATGAATCGCATTGCAGATTTTGTAGGTCAAAAACGTAGTATTAGAACTGAATTCGATGTAAAAGTACACGGCTTAGGGTATTCATTTGTAGAGGCAAAATTAGATGATTTAGGAATACGCACCAGACACTTTGTCCTACCCACTCCTACTGATAAAGGAAAGTTAAAATTAAGAATAGGCGTTAGTCTAAAAAAGATGAAAAAATTTGACAAGATATCGCCGTTGCTTAATCTATTGCCCAATAAATTAGCCCACAAATTACTGCTGAGTGGGGCTTTTAAAGGATACTGCCATGACGTAAGTATGGATTTTAAAATTTGGGAAAACAAAATCTATATCGATCCGCCGATTTTAGCTAAAGGCGATGGACCAGTGGCACAGTATAGAATGTGGGCACAACAATTTTATTACGAGGACTCAATGCAACCCAATTATATACCCCAAGAAATTAGTTAGTATATTATTTCACTAATCTAAGTTTCATTATGAAAATAAGGCTGCCTTGTACATAGACAGCCTTACTTTTAAAACCTATTTTATAATTGCCTGCAAAATGATAGCCACTATGGGTGGTAATAAACCTCCTGCCAGCAGCCATTTTCCGCGTCCGGCTAATCCGTTTCTTCCTTTAAGGATAAACAATCCGGTTACAGTAATAACAATTAATAGTACAGCAAATATGTCCGATGCCCATTTCCAACCTTTTAAACTATTTTTGTGAATAACATTCACCTCATAAAAAAATGGTCGTTTGGTTACATGTTCATAGTTTGCTTTTTTTTCTGTCAGGTAAACATGCATAGTGCCTTTCGGATAATAAATTTTCAATTGGTCTTTTGTTGGGAAATCATATACATTATACTTCTCTTCGCCTACCATTTTACTTAACTCCGCAACCTCTTTGTCTGTTATATTTTCTACAGTATATTCTTGTTTTAATTTTAATTCTTTTTTTTCCAAAATAAAATCTGGATTCCATTCATCGACATGATTTAAGGCAATGCCGGAGATGGAATACACAATAATTAAAGCGGAAAAGAAATACCCTAAATCCCGATGCGTTGCCAAATTAAGTCTCCGAATGGTTCTTTTATTCTTCTTAAACCAATTTATCATTACAAAAATTATTTAGCAGATTCTACTTTCTTTAAATACTCCGAAGTAATATCAATTACCCATTGTTCAATATTTTTATCGGGCAGTATTGCATCTGTTTTATACAATACTTTTTTGGTGTAATCTTTCACTTTCTTCACGCCACCGCCGATGATATTATTTTGAAATTCTTCATCGTGGGCAACTAATACCGGAATTACAATAGCGGTTTGTTTTTTCTCCAACATCTCATTTACTGCATCTGTGGTTTTTTGTGAATCATAATGCACCAAATGTCCACACCAACCGTAATTGTGTTCGGTAATACCACTTTGTTCTTTCACATATTTCCCTACTTCATCAAACAATGCTACCCATTCTTTGTCGTAAGTAGCATCGCCGTATCCGATTAATACCACTCCTTCCGATGCTGGGTTTTTACTCAATGCCTTTACTCTCGATTCTACGTTTTTCTTCAAAATATCTGTAAAGTCTAAGTTGGGTGCAAGGTATGTATTTGCCTTTGGCTTATAAATTTTAATATTCTCTAGCTTAAACGCACTTTTAGAATGTGGGTCGGCTTTTTGTCCCATGATTGTAGGTATATCATCAAACGTATGGGAGCTGACAGTTAAAAAAATGGGAACAACAATAATGTCAGAATATCCCTCATCGTCAAACTCTTTTAATCGAGTGGCAATAGATGGTTCGGTGTATTCCATAAAAGCCGTTTTTATCCCTTTTATTTTACCATCTCCTAAAATTTTACTGCTTACATTTTTTTCCAAATCCAATAATGCATTTCGCCAAGTTTCGGAACGGGAACCATGATTCACCAAAAGTAATCCTACTTTTTTTGCTTTATTATCTGCTTTGTTGGTATCCGTGTTTTTGTTTTTACACGAAGTGAAAAATTGTGCTATTAAAACAATAGCCAACATTCCCATAAATTTAGGAAATGTAAATTTGATAGTTGATTTTATTTGCATACTATTTTTATTTTTTTATTTCAAATTTGTAGAACCATCTGGTTGGTATATATATCGTATAGTAAAGTATTTTGAGATACTATTTTCATCAATAGTTACAGGATTTCCATGATAATAATTTATGATTTGCATTTTTGCATATTTATTATCTGCCGTTCTAATAATAAATACCCTTCCAACAATTGGAGACATTAGATGAGTGTCAGGGTTGTAATTATACCAACCATTTCCACTACCTGTGGGAATGCCCTTTCCGGTGCTTGCATCTTGTGCATATCCAGTTATTGGTGCTGTTAAAACCTCAGAGAATAGTGCATCTTTAATAATCACGCCTGCATTCCCAGATCCACTTATTCCACTATTTAAAATGATACTAGTTCCTTTAAAAGCGATATCCCATTTTGTGGTAGAAGAATCAGCAAAAGGAACGGTGTCGCCTTTGGCAAAACTATAGTACTGATAGGTAGCATGATTTGCATTAATGTCTTGTTTTACTACTGCACTTAAAGGCGTAGAAACTACATTTTTTTCTTTTTTACAAGCCACAAAAGAAATAAGGCATGCTGCTAATAAAACGAGTGTTTTGTTCATAATTTAAAAAATTTATTTGTTGATAAAATTAATAGTGCAACCGATGTATGCAGTGATTCCATTTAAGCTCGGAACATACATTGGTAGTTTTTTATTGGTAAGATTGTCTAGACCAAATTGGAGGCTATATTTCTTTTTGAATTGTTTTTGAAAAGAAAAATTTACTAAAGCATATCCGGGTGCATATTCACTTGCAATATCTAAAATTTGGTTATTGTTTTTATCTGCCCAGCCATATTTTCCTCTATAAATAATGCGCAAGTAAGTACTAAAATCATATTTTTCATTTTCATAAAAAATCTTCACATTAAAGCTGTGCTTCGACCTATCGAATAAGCCGCCATATTCTTTTTTGGTCAGTCTAGTTTCCTCATACGTTATGGGGTCACGTCTTATTATTTTTCCTTCTTTTATTTTTGCCAATACAGAATAATCTTTAGCTTCTAAATACTGATATCCTGCTGAGAGCGTAAAGCCTTTGAAAATAGTATAAGAGAAATTTGTTTCTATTCCTTGTGTATATATTTTATCGATGTTGAAATAGGTATAAATTAAGGAGTTGTTTTTCTTTGCGGCGATTGCCATTACATCAATCAGGTTTTCAATTTCATTTCTAAAATAGTTGATACTCAAATTCATTTTTCCAGGTATCGGGTTGATGCCGACTTCTGCATTAAATGCCCAAGATTTTTCAGCTTTCAGTGCTTTAATTTTATCAGTAGGAATTAGGATATTTGCAATAATGCCGAGTGTGTCTAATTCATTTATTTTCGCTGTCGCCACGTCGGCACCAAAAACGGAATACCCCACGATATTATTGGTAAAATTTAGGTACTGTTGGCGCACATCCGGAGCCTTATAACCTCTACCGGCGGAGAGTTTTATGTAGAAGTATTTATTAGCATTATAGCGCATCGATAGCTTTGGGCTTATCCATTGGATAGCGTAATCACTAGGGAAATCGGTGCGAGTGCCTGCATTTATTATAAATTTGTTTTTGTACTCATATTGGTATTGTAGAAAAATATATTCTTGATGTTGGTTTATTTTTTTGATGTTTCTTTTTGTGTCAATAAGATTAAAAAAACCGCCAACTCCGGCTGTAAAGGAATGTGATTTTTTGGAATAATCTAACTGTGCTTCCAGCTTGTTGTACAATTGAGTATAGTTATCATCGTATAAATATTTATCCGCAAAATCGCCTGTATAATTGTTCTTATGTTTGTAAAATGAATTATAACTTCTAAGATTGAACACTATATTTTTATGCATAAGTTTTAAAAACGGACTCGCGCTTATTTCATTTGTTTTGTCCACTTGTTCTGCAATTCCTTTTATCGAGCCTTCGGTAGTAGAATCTTCTTTATTTTTTGATTTAGAAAAATAATATTTCATGCCGATACCAACATGTATTTTATGACTTGCTCGGTAGGTAAGTTTGTTATTTAGCGTAAAATCATGAAAGGGAATGCCCTCTTTGTAAAGCGTCGTTTTATCTGTTTGGTAGCCATTAGAAAAATTGTAACTTATATTGTTTTCAAAAGAAAGTTTATTCTTGTTAAATCTACTGTTCAGGTTGCTTGCTATTTGTATGGGCGATTTATATTGAAAAGAAAAATCTAGGCTGTTGTTTTTTATACGGCTTATATCTTCAGTAATAATATTGATAACTCCGCCCATAGCATCGCTGCCATATAAACTAGATACGGGTCCTTTTATAATCTCTATTTTCTTTATGTTGCTTACAATAATTCTTGATAAATCCACCACACCGGCAGTTTTTCCGATAATCGGTTCGCCGTTTATTAAAATCAGGGTAAACTCTGGAGCAAATCCTTGAAGTTGTACGCCAGTGCCCAAAAAATTGGCTAATTGTATGCCTGTTTGTTCTTGTAAAATATCAGCTAGCTTTATCGAGCCTGAGGCCTTTATAATTTTCGGAGTGATTTGCTGAATCGGTACAGTTGTCTGATTTATATTTTTCTCGTTTTTAGTAGCGGTGACAACAATTTCTTCTATATCCGTATTTAGCCAATTCGAATCAATATCAATATCATTTGTACTGTGGGTTTTCACTACATCCTTTTTATTCTGTTCTTGTGCTGATAATTCTGTGGAAATAAACAAAAACAGCAAAAGCAGCATAGATTGTAAGAATTTGCTTATATTCTGTTTTACAGTCTGATTTTTAATAATTTTAAACATAAAAGAAGCAAAAAATAGTTTGTTTTTATTTAGACTAATTATAAATAATGAGCAAATGTAACAGCAACTTTTGACTTTTTAACATTTAAATCGAAAATTACCTAACAGTCTGTAGTACACTACCTAAAATAAGGTAGTGTGATGTTTAGTTAGAAGAAATTGTACTATGCTGGTTTGCTGGTGCTTACAAATTATTATAGATACATTAGAAACAAAGGAGAAACTGAATAATAAAATAGACTAGACCACCAAGAAGTGCTATAGAATAGCAGATACTTCTTAAAAAATTGCTAAAAAAAGGGCATTTAACAAGGATTTAAGCATTTTAACATCCTCGTTTTTCGGTAGCTAAATATTTTGACGTAATTTTATATGGCAACAAAGCACGTATAGTTTATCTATACAAGTCGTAAACAATTTTAATTAGAAGCCTATGAAAAAAAGAACTATCTTTTTGATAGCATTGGTCGTATTTTTTCCTTTGAACAATCTTCCATCTTATGCCAACGGCGTAACGTTTAGAAATAATATTGCCGTACAGGATGTTGAACAAAATAAAACTGAAGAAAATAGCGTTCAATCTTTTCTAAATGCATTTCCAATGATTTCGGCTGATGCACTAAAGGCAGCAATAACGGGATACACAGCGCTGAATACTAGCGGAAAAATAACTAAAAAAGATATTCTTACCCTTATCGATTTCAGCAAACCATCTACCGAGGAACGTTTGTTTATTATAGATTTAAAATGTAAAAAAATCATAGAAAAAAGTTTATGTGCGCACGGTAAAAATAGTGGCGAACTTTTTGCTAATAAATTCTCGAATTCACCCGAATCTAATGAAAGCAGTTTAGGCTTTTATATAGCCAATGAAACGTACGATGGCAAGCATGGTTATTCTTTAAAATTAGACGGGCAAGAACCGGGTATTAATGATAAAGCGCGTGACAGAGGAGTAGTGATGCATGCAGCCGATTATGTAAGCCAATCATTTATTCAAGCTACCGGAAGATTGGGTAGAAGCCAAGGATGTCCGGCAGTTCCGACGAAACAATACGAGAAAATCATCAGCTTGATAAAAGGCGGTTCTTGCTTATTTATCTATCATCCAGATAAATATTACAGCAGGAATTCTCCGCTATTAAAACACTATAACGAATCGTGCTTTGCCGAAGCCGTATCTGCCTTAGGTGAATAATTTTGTAACATTACATTGGGAGATACTGCCAGCTTTGGTGCTTCTTTTTTTGTTTCAGCAAGCAATGAGTCTGTCCGTTTTTTTTGAGTAAGCAACGAGTCCTTTACTTGTCGTTCGCGGCGTTCTTCTTTCGTTAATTGATGTGGTTGTTTCCCATTAAAAATAAAATTAATCATGTCTTTATCTCGATTGTAAACGTCGGCATAGAATTTCATTGTCCCATCATAATCTGCCTCTGCCGTAAAGTACCTGAAATATACCGGAATTGCTTTTTTTAATCGGAAAGTATTAGTTTCAATTTTTCTATCTTTAATTGCTTTCAAGCTATCATACGGCATTTGAAATGTATCCATAGACATAAGGTATGCTGCAATTTCCAAAGCATCTTGACAACGTACACAGCCGTGGCTAGCAGCTCGAAAATCTGCATTAAACAACCCTTTTGATGGTGTATCGTGCATATACACCGAGTATTTATTTGGGAATAAAATCTTCACGGCGCCCAATGCGTTTTTTAGCCCGGGCGGTTGCACCACGCTCGTATAGTTTCCATTTTTTGTAACCACATAACCTTTAAAACTTTTCATTTCATGCTTCACAATACTTTGTGGCACCGACCACGTGGGCCACAACACAATTTGATTGATGGCACTTTCTAAAATCGGAGTTTCATTTTTTAAATTTGATTTACCAATCACCGCGTTCTTTATCAAACGTACGGTATCATTCTCTATAATTTTTACTTTAAAGGAAGGTAAATTTACCCATACATATTTTTCAGGCAATTGTACAATATGTTCCTTGCGCCACCTATCTGCATTGATAGCCAATAGTTGAAATTTTTTGGAGTTGTCGCGCTCTAAGGCTTTAATGGTATTTGCACCAATTGCGCCGTCTCCATTTAGATTATTTTCTTTTTGAAACTGCTTTAATGCCGATAAAAAAGCCGAGTCGTTTTGTCTTAAAGAATCTGGTAAAAAATGATGATACACCAATGCAATTTTTGCATCATTCACCGCACCTAAGGAGTCTGTTTTGGGGTTGCGAATATGTATCGGCGTTGATGAAATATTGTTTTTTGAAACAAAGGTGCGTAAGCCAGCCATATACCGATTATATGCTGGATTATTCGGCTCTAATGAACCTATTAATTTAGAAACAGAATCCGATTGTACTTTTTGTAAAAGTGAAATATACTTATCTTCTGAGTTCCAAAAATTGGTATTTATTCCTTGAATGGTATCTGCAAACATGCCATGTTCTATATGAAGCGCAATATGTAAAAAAGCACTCGAAAGCCCGACCTCCATTTCTTTCTCTAAAGTAAAATTTATTTCTGGCAATAAACTATAGGCTGAATCTGCTATATGCCGTAAAAACTCGTAATTATACAATGATTTATTTAACCCTAAATATTCTGCATTGCCCAAAAACTCCAGCATTTCTTTACCTTTTGGAGATAACACATTTTTACTTGTCCACAAAGGATGAAAATCTGTTTTAGAATAAATTTTTTTTACGGCAGAATGCCAACTTAAATAGTTGTTTTTATCGTCACGTGTTGTTTGTAAATTATCAATATAAGCTTGTAATACTGTTGTCATTTCCATTTCGAACTGTCGGTCGTCTTTCGGTACTTCAATTTTGTTTTCAATGGCTTCGGCTTTTCCATCTTTGGTCTTGCAAGAGTGGAAGAAAAAAATACAAATAATAAAAAGACCACCACTAAATAATAGAGTAGAATAGGTTTTGGGTTTATAGATTTTGTGTAATGGTTTAAACATATAGTCTATTCAGCACTTTTCATGCCATATTTAATTTAAAAACTTTAGAAAAGCAAAGATAATTGCATATTTCTGCGTTAGAATGACTCCACCTGCTTTTTAGTAATAATAAATTAAAAAATCACATCTTTTAAATGTCTATTTTTGTAGATAGTAAATAATTTTTAACGTAAAAAATTGAAATATATGAAAGTAGCAGTGGTAGGCTCCACCGGATTAGTGGGCACCGAAATGTTGAAAGTATTGACAGAAAGAAATTTCCCTGTCACCGAATTAATTCCTGTAGCCTCTGAGCGCTCAGCAGGTAAGAAGCTAACTTTTCAAGGTAAAGAATATACTGTGGTAACTCCACAAACTGCAATCGAAATGAAACCCGATTTAGCATTGTTCTCTGCCGGTGGTTCTACTTCTTTAGAGTGGGCACCAAAGTTTGCAGAAGCCGGCATCACCGTAGTAGATAACTCTTCTGCTTGGCGTATGGACCCAACTAAAAAGTTAGTAGTACCGGAAATAAATGCAGATGCACTAACCAAAGAAGATAAAATTATTGCCAATCCAAATTGCTCTACTATCCAAATGGTAGTGGTGATGAATCCATTGCATAAAAAATATAAAATCAAAAGAGTGGTAGTTTCTACCTACCAATCCGTTACAGGTACAGGTAAGAAAGCCGTAGATCAGCTAATGAACGAACGTGCCAACGGATTTTCAGATGAAATGGCGTACAAGTATAAAATCGACTTAAATGTAATTCCACAAATTGATGTTTTCATGGATAATGGGTACACCAAGGAAGAAATGAAAATGGTGAATGAAACCTGTAAAATTATGCGCGATGATAACATCAAAGTTACGGCTACAACTATCCGTATTCCAGTGATGGGCGGTCATAGCGAAAGCGTGAATATCGAATTTGAAAACGAATTTGATTTAGCAGAAGTATTTGATATTTTAAGTAAATCAGAAGGCATAGTTGTTGTAGATGATCCGGCAAACCAAAAATACCCAATGCCGATGGATGCACATGGAAAAGACGAAGTGTTTGTAGGTAGAATCCGCCGAGATGAAACACAAGCTAAAACTTTAAATTTATGGGTGGTAGCAGATAACCTTAGAAAGGGTGCAGCAACAAATGCAGTACAAATTGGCGAATATTTATTAAAAAACAAATTGATAGGATAACACCAGTAAATTTTCAAACAGAGGAGCTCCGCAATGCGGAGCTCCTCTGTTTATTGGTCGATGTATTTCCAAACTTTTTTCTTCCTTTAGACATAACAGTTTATTTTAATGTGTATATTTTTTTGAAAAGATTTATAGCTCAATTCTCTACTCCTTAAGTTTTTCAATTTAAATTTGTTATATTTCTTATAAAAAATAACAGCTATGCCAATACGAATGACCGATGATGAGAATCAGCAACCCGATTATATACCAACTAATGATGGCGGCGGCGGTGGGCAGCGTGGCGGTGGAGGAGTACCTGGTGGTGGATGTATGACGGCGTTTTTGCCCATTATCCTTAATCTCGTTTTTAAGCGGCCATTAATTGGTATTCCATTATTGATTGCCGGTGGATTTATCGTGTTTAAAATGGGATTACTCGGCGGTGGAGGCGGTGGTAGTAATGCAACGCCATTAGCAACAGGTGCTGAAATGAAGCAAGAAGTGTATGACCAATCACAAGTGGCAGCGGCACTGGCAGAAGATGATAAAAACCCACTGCCTGAATTTGTTAGCTTAGAAAAATTTGCACCAGCACGAATGGACCAAGGAGAGCAAGGCTCTTGCGTGGGATGGGGAAGTTCTTATGCAGCTCGTACTATCTTAGAGGCTTCATCTACAGGGCAAAACCCCGATGAGATTGCTATGAGCCCTTCATTTATCTATAATCAAATTGGTAATAGTGAATGCCAAGGGGCTTATATTATAAATGCTTGCAAAGTAATGCAAGGGGCTGGCGATATTCCTAAAAAATATTTTGAATATACCGACCAAAGCTGTAGCCGCAAACCCGACCCTCAAATTTTACAAAATGCACAGCAATTTAAAATACGTGGATATGAGCGTCTTTCTAAAGATGGCGACGACTATACTACCGATTTTTATGCCATTAAGCAATACTTAGCTAAAGGTGCTCCCGTAATAATAGGAAATATGGTGGGTGGCAGCTTTATGCAAGATATGATGGGTAAAAAAATATGGCATCCCACACAAGATGATTATAGCATGGAGGGGTTCGGTGGGCATTGTATGTGCATCATCGGGTATGACGACCGTATGGAAGGCGGAGCATTTCAGATTATGAATAGCTGGGGACCATCATGGGGCGAGAGTGGCATAGCGTGGGTGCGTTATAAAGATTTTATGCACTTTAATAAAGAAGCTTATGCGTTACAGCCATTACCTAAACGTGGCGATATGGCAGCACGAAAATTCGAATGTGCCATTGGATTGGTGGATAATAAAACACAGCAATATATTCCACTTCGCAATTCAGGTAATTTATTTTCTACCATTTCACCAATTGCCAAAGGCACAAGATTTAAAATTGAAGTACAAAATGCTATCGAGTGTTATATCTATATTTTTGGACAAGAAACGGATGGCAGTAGCTATGTATTATTTCCTTACACTCCGAAGCATACTGCGTTTTGCGGCATCACCGGCTATCGCTTGTTTCCTAAAAGCCAATCATTGGAAGCTGATGCAATTGGCAGTAAGGATTACATGGCAATCGTAGTGACAAAAGAAGCTATTGATTATAAAAAACTGAATGATGTGATTAATGCAGGGCAAGGAGATTACAGCGCAAAAGTAAGCAATGCCTTAAAAGGAATGACACTTTCAAATGTTCGTTATAATTCAGATAAAGGTAGAATTGGGTTTACGGCTGAAAGTGAAAATAAGAATGCAGTAGTAAGTATCATTGCTATAGATAAAAGATAACTATTAATTTTTTAAAGAAGAATGAAAAACAATATCTTCTCATTCTTCTTTGCCATAATTATATATATATTTATTGCTTTTTGATATTAAAAACAGCAGATACATAAATTGTCTTTTTGTATTACTGCCTCTATTCAAGCCTAATCCATTTATTTTAATTGAAATAAATATTACTTGTGGTAAACCAATAACGGTACTTTAGAGTATAATGCCATTTCATGTGTGTCACTCTTAGAAAATAGCCTTTCCAAGAATGTTCGCTTTCGTGTGGACATAACTACTAAATCTATAGGGTGTTCTTTTAAATAATGGTCAACACCTTCTTTTACATCTATACCTTCTACTGTTTCTATTTTTACTTTATGCTCGCCAAAATTATTTTCTAAAAGGGCTACAATCTTTTCATCGATAGGCTTATAAAAAAATCCGGTACTTACATTTAAAATTTTAATATGGTGTATTGCTAAATCATCTGCAAATGCTAATAAATTATTCAATACCTCAGTGTCGTCTTGTTCCAATTCATCTAAATAAACAATCTTCTGAATAGCTCTTACTTTACTTAGTTCGGGAATTAATATAATTGGACGTTCGGTGCGCTGCATTACGTGTGCTGTATTACTGCCCATTATTTTATTCACTATACCGTTGGCACCCGTAGTGCCCATTACAATCATATCTACTGCTAATTTATCAGCTAAGGATACCACTTCGTCAAAAACCAAACCCATATCAACGGTGCTGGCTACTTTATACCCATCAGCGATTAATTGTGTTTCTAAATCATTAATTTGCATAATAGCACTCTTTCTTGCTTGCTCTAAAATTTCAGCAGGCATACTTACATCAGGATAGGAGTAATCTGCCACTGGAATGGAATAAAAATGTGCTAAATGTATGGTAGCATTTGTCTTTCTGGCAATCAATTTTGCAAATAAAAGCGCATTATCTGCCGCTGTAGAAAAATCGGTAGGGACTAAGATAGTTTTCATGATAGTATTATTACACAAGTGAATAAAAAATAGTTTATATTTATATTTAGTTAAAACGATAAATCAATAAACCTCTGTATTAAATAACAAAAGATTGACTCAAAAGTTAAACAACTACAATTTATCTTTCAAATTCATTTTAGATTTTATCCTAATATTACCAAAAAGTAACCAATATGAATTAATTTCACCTACCAAATCCTAAATTACAATTCCGTTGTATCTTTGTGGTTCACAATTTTTAACCACCATGATAAACCTGATTTTGTTTGGACCTCCCGGAAGCGGAAAAGGTACACAAGCAGTAAAACTTGCAGAAGCATTTAACCTTTACCATATTTCTACCGGCGATTTGTTCCGCAATGAAATTAATAATGAAACTCCACTTGGCTTAGAAGCTAAAAAATACATGAATAAAGGAGAGCTAGTGCCAGATGAAGTAACCATAGGTATGCTTTCTAATAAATTAGATGAACAAGCCGGAAAAGTAAACGGATTTATTTTCGATGGCTTTCCGCGTACAGAACCACAGGCTGAGGCATTAGATAAATTATTAGACTTAAAGAATACGTCGATCAGTCTGGTATTGGCATTAGAAGTGGCAGAAGATGAAATAACAAAACGCATCTTAGACAGAGCCAAACAATCAGCCAATCCAAGAGCCGATGATTTAGATGAAAATATTATCCGTAACCGTTTTCAGGTTTATCTGAAACAAACAGCGCAAGTAGCAGATCATTATAAAAAAGTAAACAAATTTGTGGCTTTAAATGGCGTTGGCACTATTGATGAGATATTTGATACTTTAAAAACAGCAATTAATAAAGTAAAATAAATAGTGTTTCCATACATATAAAGTTTACACCAAAGATTTTATTTATCTATACAAATATGTATATTGCATTAAATCATTTATAAAATCAGTTATGTTCACCCAAAAACTGTGAACAATATTGATACCGCTCAATCACATGGAAGGAAGCAACTTCATAGACTACGTAAAAATTTTTCTGCGCTCCGGTAATGGCGGAGGGGGTTCGGTGCATTTCCGACGGGAAAAGTACGTACCTAAAGGTGGCCCCGATGGTGGCGACGGTGGACGTGGAGGCAATATCATCTTACGTGGAAATAGCCAACTTTGGACACTTTTGCATCTAAAATATAAAAAACACATACATGCTGAAAATGGTGCTTACGGCGAAGGCGGACTACGAACCGGAAAAGCTGGTGAAGACGTTATTATAGAAGTACCCTTAGGCACCGTAGCAAAAGACGCAGAAACAGGAAAAAATGAATTCGAAATACTAGAGGAAGGGCAAGAAATAATTTGGATGCAAGGCGGACGAGGCGGACAAGGAAATAATCATTATAAAACTGCCGTAAACCAAACTCCACGTTATGCGCAACCTGGCGAGTCAGGTGTAGAAGGCTGGAAAGTATTGGAACTAAAAGTGCTTGCAGATGTAGGATTAGTAGGATTTCCAAATGCCGGAAAATCAACTTTGTTGTCGGTAGTGAGTGCCGCAAAACCAGAAATTGCCAACTACCCTTTTACTACCTTAGTACCTAATTTAGGCGTGGTATCCTACCGAGATAATCGCTCCTTTATTATGGCTGATATCCCCGGTATCATCGAAGGTGCTCATGAAGGTAAGGGCTTGGGCGTGCGTTTCTTACGCCATATCGAACGTAATAGCTGCTTGCTATTTGTCATCCCAGCGGATAGTGAGGATGTAAAAAAAGAATACAAAATTCTTGAAAAAGAACTAAAACTCTACAATAAAGAATTACTCGACAAACCTAGAATCATTGGCATTTCGAAGGCAGATTTGTTGGATGATGAGTTAATAGCCATGCTGAAAAAAGAATTACCTAAAAAAATACCCCACGTTTTCTTCTCCTCCATGACCAATAAAAATATCCTCGAACTCAAAGATGCTTTGTGGAAATTAATGAACGCATAGGATTTCAATTATAACTCAAAAAAATTATTTACACTATTGGATTTCTTAAGCATTACTTTTAATGTTGCAAAATAATGTAGTATTCACTTTTGAGTCTAAAAAAATTAAGCTGTATTCACCTCCTTTTTCTTAAAAACCTTCACTTTTATTTTTTTAAGAAATTATTCATTATTCAGTACTATTTTTTAAACACTAAAAAAGAGATAAACAATATAATAACGAAAGGTTATAAAATTCGATATTTATACTCAAAAAAACGTCTCATTTTTTTTATCTAAAGGTTGATAATCATGATATTATGTATTGTATAAAAATAAATCTATTTTTTTTTTTTTTTTCTTTGGTAAAGGAATGTTAAATTTGCACGTTTATAGTGTAAAATTTAATAGAATTTAACACTATAAACTGGATTAAGTACCGAAAAAGGAAACATTTAATAAAAAATGCCTCTTTTTTTCAAATAAAAATAGATTAAAAATAAATTGAGAGATATGATGAATTTATTTAAGAACCTGAAGGGAGAAAGTAGAAAATCCATGAGATGGCAACTGTTCTTGTTTGCGGTAATTACTTTTTTTGCAGCCACTAAAACTGTAAAAGCAGATATGTGTCCTGAGTTTGGACCGCAAAAGCGAGTAGCTTCCTCCTTCCACAGTACCGCCATTATCGACTCTGCGAACATCGTTCGCTATTGGGGTGATGGGGTAAATCAAAGTGGCAGTGGAGCAAATGTACCTTTCCCGCTTACCCTAACTGGCTATACGGGTACACCGGTAGCTTTAGCGGCAAGTAGTATTGGTGCAAGTGCTCAACATCAGCATTTTTTATTAACCACTACCAATTTATATGGTTGGGCTTATAGTGCCAATACTATTGTAAATGGTACCGCTGGAAATGTAGCATTAACGACTATAGCTTTACCGGCAGGTGTAACTGCGGCAACCACCAGCTTCATCGAAGCAGCAAGTGGAGGTTTAGCATTAGTAACCACCTCTGGAGAAGTTTGGATTAAAGCAGGAGCAGGAAGTCTTTGTACACCGGATGTATATGGAGATGGTTCTTCTTTAAAAAATACAGCATGGCATCAGGTTACCACCACTGCACCCGGTAATCCGGTATTGACGGGCGTAGTTCGATTGTCGTTTGGGGGTAGTGGTGTAATGGCACTTACCGCATCTGGTAATGTATATGTATGGGGCTCAAGAACCTATTTGGGCGATGGTAGTGCACCCGTATTGTCAAGAAATAGGGCAGCTTTAATACCATTGGGCGGAATACTTCCTGGGGTTGTACCGGCTGATGTAAATATTATCAATTTTTCTGGTGGCGCATCAGCGTCAACAGATAGCGCATCACAGTATATTTTATCTACGAATGGCAATTTATATGCAGTCGGACGTAATAATACAGGACAGTTAGGTCAAGGTACTACTACTACATTGTTAACTTGGGCAGCAGTTAAAGATTCATCCGGAGCAGGCATGCTTTCCAATATCATTCAATTAACCAGTAATAATCCATTTAGTTTTGGTGTATATTCTGCAGGGGTATTAACTTCAGATAATACAATATTTTTATGGGGGGCTAATGACCAAAACATGGCGGGTTCAACAGGTGGAAGTGTTTTACTGCCTCGTATTCCAGATAATTTTAATGTCAGCCATGCCAAAGTATCCTATTTAAAAATGGGTGGTCATACCACTTTAACTTTCTTAAAAGGGACAAATAAATTCTGTTACATAGGGCATAAAATTAGAGGAAGTATGGGCGAGGGAACTATATCTGGTTCGCCGGTTCCCTCTTTCGATTGTTATAATACGCCGGAAGAGTATATCTGCCCGGCACCAGAAAAATTTTGTGTCACCCCTTCTTCGAACGATTTGGTGGCAACCGCTAATCATGCTGTCGTTTTAATTAACGATTTCCCTTCCTTTACCTATTGGGGAGAAAATACAAGCTCTTACTTAACACCAGGCTTAAATGAATTAGCACCACAAAGTCTTTTTGAATGGAATGGTATTCCAAGAGGAGTGGCAGCAGGTTCAATTGGTACTACCTTGGAAGCATCCAACTCACAAATGTGGGCACTAACCACAGAGGGGCTTTGGGGTTGGGGGTATAGTGCCAACACAGTATCGAATGCTACCTTAGGAAATGTAGTAAATACATTTGTGGATTTACCAGCAGGTGTTTTACCAAGTCAGGTTAGCTTCATCCGAGCCTCAAGAGGAGGTGTGGCGGTAGTAACTACCACCGGTGAAGTATGGATAAAAGCTGGTGCAGGTAGTAGTTGTTCCTCAAACGTATATGGCGATGGAACAGCTACGTTAAATTCAAACTGGCATCAAGTAACTACAACTGCACCCGGAAATCCTGCATTGACAGGTGTAACCGAATTAAGTTTCGCAGGTACTGCCGCTATGGCTATTACTCCTTCCGGTGTTTATGTTTGGGGAGTAAATACTTTATTAGGAAATGGTTCCGCAGCAGCAACAAGAAATAGAGCAACGCTCATTCCTGCTATTGCAGGAGTTACCGCTAAAAGTGTGGAAATTATCCAAGCTGGCGCATTGAATGCTGCACAGTTTATTTTAGGAACTAACGGAAAAGTTTATGCCGTAGGAGAAAATAAAGATGGCGTACTTGGACAAAATAACACAACAAGCACAACCAGTTGGGTAGGTGTTAAAAACGCCTCTGGTGCAGGTACATTGGTGAGTGTTTCAAAATTATCTACAAATAACGCGTATGCTTTTGACAGTTATTCTATTGGAGCATTAACTATAGATGGTACATTATATTTATGGGGCGATAATAATACAAGTAGATTAGGAGGTGGCGCAACAAGATATTTATTACCTCAAACTCCAGCTACAATACTTCCGAGCACAGTTTCCAACTTTGATATTGGAGGTCACTTTACGGTGGTCTTCAAAAAATCATCTAGCATATTCTGTTTCGTAGGTCACCAAGTAAATGGTTCTTTAGGAGACGGTACAGCTGCAACTTCTACAGTATCTACACCCAATTGTGCAACAACTCCGGTTATTCCACAATGCGCCGGTGTGGCTTATACTATAAGTGGTAAAGTGTATAACGATGCTAATGGAATACACGATAGTTTAGTAAATGGAACATTAGTGAGCACTATAAATGGAAGTCAACTATATGCAAATCTATTAGACGATGCTGGATATGTAGTTGCAACTATTCCAATTAGCGGCGGTAATTACGCATTTAATGATTTCCCGGCTGGTTCATATACCGTTTCAATATCTACTACAGCAGGTACTGTAGGTAATCTTGCTCCTGCATTAGGAATATCTGGTGGTTGGGTACCAAGTGGCGACCAATTAGGAACAACACCGAAAGTAGGTATAGATGCAATTGCTGATGGAGCATTAGCAATTACTGTAACAAATGCCAATATAGGTAATGTAAACTTCGGTTTTGTAATACCAAAACCAGTCGCAGTTAATGATACTACATCAACATTAGAAGACACACCTAAAACGTTCAGCTTAGTCAACAATGATTGGTCTCCAATTAATAATTTGGATACTACTTCAATTACCTTGCTATCTACTCCAGCACCTAGCCAAGGTACAGTTGTCGTGCATGCAGACGGTACTATTACCTTTACCCCAGCACCAAACTTTAATGGAACTGTTACTCCTTTTGATTATAAAATTTGCACTGTCGCAGGTTTATGCGATACAGCTACAATATATATAAATGTAACACCAGTTAATGATCCACCAGTAATCGGAGATACAACAGTAACAACACCAGAAGATACACCAATAAGTGTATGTAAATCTTTCTCAGATGTTGATGCTGGAGATACACATACCACATCTATTGCATGTGGTCCTACACACGGAACAATTACAAGCGGCCCAACCGTAAGCGGCAACACAGTATGTTTAACATATACCCCAAATTCAAATTATAACGGAACAGATAGTATATGTATAGTAGTATGCGATAATGGTGGCTTATGTGATACTGGCGTGGTACATGTAAATGTAACACCAGTTAATGATCCACCAGTAATCGGAGATACAACAGTAACAAC
>CAZXRF010000006.1:0-70708 GCA_964642875.1 uncultured Chitinophagales bacterium
AATACTTGGCGGAAAACTAACCGACGAAAAAAAGTTAATTGCACCCAATGACGATGTCAATAAATCACAATCTTCTAACGATACATTTCCGACGGCAATGCACATCGCCGCGTATTCTATCTTAATAGAAAAAACAATTCCGGGTATTAAAAAGTTAAGAAATACATTAGCCAAAAAATCAAAAGAATTTGCAAAAATTGTAAAAATTGGTCGTACACATTTCATGGACGCAACTCCATTAACGTTAGGTCAAGAGTTCTCCGGATATGTTTCTCAATTAGACCACGGATTGAAAGCTATAGAAAATTCATTGGCACATCTTTCTGAATTGGCATTAGGCGGAACTGCAGTAGGTACAGGCATCAACACGCCAAAAGGGTATGCAAAAAACGTAGCGAAAGAAATTGCTACACTCACCGGATTGCCCTTCATTACGGCGCACAACAAATTTGAATCCTTAGCGGCTCATGATGCAATTGTGGAAGCTCATGGTGCATTAAAAACGGTGGCAGTTTCATTAATGAAAATCGGAAACGACATCCGTATGTTGTCCTCCGGTCCTCGTTGTGGTATCGGTGAAATCCATATCCCCGACAATGAGCCAGGTTCTTCCATCATGCCGGGAAAAGTAAACCCTACACAATGCGAAGCAATGACAATGGTAGCTGCTCAAGTATTAGGAAACGATGTAGCAATTAATATCGGTGGATGCACTGGTCATTTTGAACTAAACGTTTTCAAACCTGTAATGATTTATAACTTCTTGCACAGCGCAAGATTAATCGGTGATGTTTGCGTATCCTTCAACGACAAATGTGCTACCGGCATTGAGCCACTGCTCGACAACATCAATAAAAACTTACACAATTCTTTGATGTTGGTGACTGCATTAAACACAAAAATTGGATATTATAAAGCGGCAGAAATTGCACAAACTGCGCATAAGAAAAACCAAACACTGAAACAAACTGCCATTGAGTTGGGCTATGTAACGGCTAAACAATTCGATGAATGGGTAAAACCAGAAGATATGGTAGGTGGTTTAAAATAACACCTATTTTTCAATTACAGTAAAGAGTTTATCGGATATTTCTGGTAAACTCTTTTTTTGTAATCTTTATTCTTATGCTTCTAAAAATTACATTTCACGCTACTGTCCAAAAAAACTTAACATTGCTGCATGTACAGCCTATAAATACCGTAAGTAACTTTACAAAACATGAAATATCTACCCCATATTATTATAGCTATATTTTGCTACGGGATGGTCGGTTGCAACAACAACTCATCTTCTAGTTCTTTTTCATTAACCTCACAGAAAACAAGCAGTAATAATACAAACTACACCGTAATGGATATTGGTACTGTTGCAAAAGATAAAAATAATGTTTCGGCGATAGAGCTTGCCCCAAAACATAATTATGGGTTTACCATTGAAGCATCAGTAAAGCCAAATATGTATTATAACATTCAACTGAAAGTACAATCCAAGTATTATACTGTAAACCTTGCAACAGAATCGCAATGGTATGGTTGGTTAGGTACGCATAGTCCAACAATTATGAACAAAGAAGACGATTGGTATTACTTGCATTTATTAATAAAAACGCCTGATACTATACAAACAGGCAAACTGAAATTATACGCATATAATTGGTCGGGCGATACCAGCTATATAGATAGTTTAAAAATTACAGAAACAAACTATTTTCCATTTAAAGATACGTTGCCAAATTTCGTATTCCACCCTTTAACGTATGATATTTTAAATGAATTGGCATTTCATACGAAGAATGCTACCGAGAAAAATTACATAGGTTTATTAGATGAATCATTTTTACAAAAAGTGTATGAAAAACATTTTATTTCTAAAGAAAAATACAATAAAGAACTGCAAAGAAGAATTAATAAATCTGGGATTGCTTCGGTTTTTAAGAGCGTAAAACACGATGCAGAAATTGTACAAAACCCAAGTGTAAATACGACGCCAAGAGAAACCTTTGAAACCAAACTAACTGGTTTTACAGAAAAGATTATTTACAAACAAGGTGAAAAAATAACTATTCAGTTGCAAAATACGGCTACACTAAAATCTATCCAATTACTCCTTCCTGTTGATAATTATAAATTCAAGAAACTACAAGACATAGTAATTACCAATAAAAATAGTATTGACATAGATACGAAAGATTTATCGCCAAACACCTACTGTATCCAATTAAAAGACGCTACATCAACATTCAATGTGCCGATAATCATTAACAGTGCCAAAAAATCCAAACTGATTGTACTTGCGCCAATCACCACATGGCATGCGTATAATCATTACAATGGAAAATGTTTTTATGTAAATACCAAAGACGATAGTTGTGTGTATCATTTATCTACGCAACGCCCTTTAGTATCCTGTTTGTTTGATTCTATTTTAGTGGGTCACGATTTATTTATTTTTCATAATATCTATAAATTCTTTTATGAAAACTATGCGTGCAATGTATATCCTGATTATTATTTAGAAGCACATCCGGAATTATTTACCGATGCGAATACAATTATATTTGCACAACATTGCGAATATTTTTCTACCAAAATGTTTGAAGCCTTAGCCAAATTTTCAACTACAAAAAATATTATCTCATTAGGGGGCAATCAAGCATACTATAAAATCCAATTTTCCAATAATTTCAAAAATATTGAATGTCGGAAAGATGGAACATTTTTGGATAACACCTTAATTCCTGCCGGCACATGGCACACACAGTTTTCAAGCGAAGCTGCCTATTGGGGCAATGCCTATACCGATGCTGGTTACGAAACGTATTGCAGTTATAAAACATTGAATGCAAACCATTGGCTATTTGAAAATTGCAAAATAAAAAACGGGGTTGAATTTGGAAAACAGGGTATAGACGGAAGAGGTTTAAGCGGTGATGAAATGGATAAAGTAAATTCCAATTCCCCTAAAAATAGTATAGTACTAGCCAAAGGAACAAATCCTAATAATGGCGGCGGTGATTTGCTTATTATTGAAAATAAAAACAATGCCATTCTTTCTTTTGGGTCAATTGCTTGTGGCAGTGGCCTAAATAAAGACATCGTATTTACACAAGTTGTAAAGAATTTTATGAATAAAAAATATAAGCCCGATAATGAAGTAAAATAAAATAGGCAAGATAAAAAAGCTGCCTAAAAAGGCAGCCTGATTAAATAATTAAAAACCAATAATCTCTAACGAGAGCAATATCCCTTTGGACAAGTATGATACATTTTCGCTAATTGGTAATTATACTTACGTTCGTTCTTATATTTCAAATTATTTTTAGAGGCCCAAGTACCACATCCAGAGCTAACGTTTCGACCACAAGAGGTCAACAAGAAAGTACACCCGATGAGCACTAATGCTAAAAATTTAGAAGCAGTAGCGATTGCTTTTTTTGCTGTGTAGGAAATTCCTCTTTGTGAATTTGCGCTTACGATGGTTTGAATTGTTTTCATAGTTTTTGTTTTTGTTGTTTTTGATGATGTAAACCTACATCCAATATATTTTTCGAGATATAAATAATGAGTAAACGGCATTTAAAATGAATAAATGGCATTTTTTTGATACAATTATTACAGAATTTATCCTTTTAATAAAATCCTTAACAAATCATTTAAGCCTATTTCCAACAGAATAAAGACGAACGATGTACCTTTGTACTCTAAATCTATTCCCATTGAAAACAATAAAATCTGCGCTTATTTCCGTTTACTACAAAGACGGACTCGACGTGCTTATACATTCTCTTGCAAAGCATAACGTAACTTTTTACTCCACTGGAGGTACACAAGCATTTATAGAAAACTTAGGTTATAAAGTAATTCCAGTAGAAGAACTCACCTCCTATCCCAGTATTTTAGGTGGGCGCGTAAAAACCTTGCACCCTAAAGTATTTGGCGGCATTTTAGCTCGCAGAGAAAATGAAGAAGATTTAGCACAACTAAAACAATTCGAAATTCCAGAAATTGATTTAGTGGTAGTAGATTTATATCCGTTTGAAGAAACCGTAAAACAATACACTTCATTATTTGACGGAGAACTTACCTCTGAAATCATCGAAAAAATAGATATTGGCGGCATTTCACTTATTCGAGCGGCGGCTAAAAATTTTGCAGACACCGTAATTGTTGCTCAAAAAAATCAATATTCCGATTTAGCACAACATATAGAAGAAAATAAAGGTGCAACTACTTTAGCATTCCGACAAGAATACGCCACACAAGCATTTGCCGTTAGCTCGCATTACGATACCTTAATCCATCGCTATTTTTCTTCTAAAACCCCATACTCCACTTTCAAAGAAAGCCACTTATCTGGCGAAGCCTTACGCTACGGCGAAAATCCACATCAAAAGGGATATTTTTATGGCAACATAAATGAAGTGTTTGATATTTTAAACGGCAAGCAACTTTCTTACAATAACTTAGTAGATATTGATGCGGCAGTGCATTTAATGAAAGAATTTAGTGAGCCTACATTTGCGATATTAAAACACACCAATGCCTGCGGTGTAGCCACAAGAAATGCTATTTTAGAAGCATGGAAGGCAGCATTAGCCGGCGATCCTATTTCAGCATTCGGTGGTGTATTAATTACCAATGCAGCGATAGATATTGAAACGGCAACTGAGATAGATAAATTATTTTTTGAAGTATTGATAGCACCAACATTTAATGAAGACGCATTACAAGTATTGATGAAAAAGAAAAACAGAATCTTGTTAAAGCAAAAACAATTTGCATTTCCTGAAAAGCAATTCAAATCCTTATTAAATGGAGTAATTGCACAAGATTTTGATTACAAAATAGAACAAAAAGAAGACTTAAAAACAGTAACAAAAATTGCCCCAAGCGAAACACAAATCGACGATTTGTTATTTGCTAATAAAATTGCAAAACATTTAAAATCGAACACGATAGTTTTAGCAAAAAACAAACAATTATTAGGCATGGGATGCGGACAAACCTCTCGAGTAGATGCACTGCAACAGGCCATACAAAAAGCCACTTCTTTTGGATTTGATTTACAAGGTGCTGTAATGGCAAGTGACGCATTTTTTCCGTTTCCAGATTGCGTTGAAATTGCAGACAAAGCCGGCATAAAAGCGGTTACACATCCCGGAGGTAGCATTAAAGACCAAGACTCCATTGATTATTGCGACAATCAGGAAATGGCAATGGTATTGACCGGTATTCGTCATTTCAAACATTAATTACACTTTAGGTAATTTTACTACAATGTGAATAAAAATTAAATTTTCGTTGCTGCATTATATTCTCGTTTATATATCTTACTTTTGTTCTTTGATTTTAGACTAGTTAAGAAGAGAAAAAATGGGATTATTTAGCTTCCTGAATAAAGAAATTGCAATTGACCTTGGTACAGCAAATACACTGATTATTTACAAAGACCAAGTAGTTGTGGATGAACCGTCTATCGTAGCTATAGACAAAAAAACAAGTCAGGTAATTGCCGTAGGAACGAAAGCAATGCTAATGCATGAAAAAACGCATGCCAATATAGAAACGATCAGACCATTGAAAGATGGCGTAATTGCCGATTTTACAGCTGCCGAAGCTATGTTGAGAGGTTTTATAAACATGCTCACAGAAGGTAGCCGCTGGTTCAGACCATCGCTTACAATGGTAATCTGTATTCCATCTGGTGTAACGGAAGTAGAGAAACGTGCCGTTATCGAGAGCGCCGAGCATGCCAATGCCCGTGAGCGTTACCTCATCCACGAGCCAATGGCAGGTGCTTTAGGTATAGGATTAGACGTAGAACTACCGGAAGGAAACATGATTATAGACATAGGCGGAGGAACTACTGATATTGCGGTTATCGCACTTTCTGGTATTGTTACTGACCAATCTATCCGTGTTGCTGGTGATGATTTCACCTTAGATATTGTTGAATATATAAAAAGACAACATAATATTTTGATTGGTGAGCGTACCGCCGAACAAGTAAAAATACATGTTGGCTCAGCTCTTCAAGATTTAGAAAGTGCACCGGAAGATTTTGCTGTACACGGGCGAGATTTGCTTACAGGTATTCCTAAGCAAGTAACGGTGGCTTATACCGAAATTGCCGGATGTTTAGATAAATCAATTTCAAAAATTGAAGAAGCAATTATGAAGGCATTAGAGTCAACACCGCCGGAATTAGCTTCTGATATTTATAGAAAAGGAATATACCTTACAGGAGGCGGTGCTTTATTGCGCGGTTTAGACAAACGAATTGCAATGAAAACAAAACTTCCCGTACGTGTAGCCGATGATCCACTTCGTGCAGTTGTGCGCGGTACAGGAATCGCCCTGAAAAACAGACATCGCTATACTTTCTTGATGAGCTAACAGCATTATGCGCAGCATATATTACTTAATTACTCGTTTTTATGTATTCATATTATTTGTGCTATTAGAAGCATTTGCGCTTTCATTCATCTTTAAATCAAACAAATATCAAGAAGTACTATTTTTAAACACTTCCGGCTCTATTATTGGTACAATCTCAGACTATATTCATAGTGCATATACTTTCATACATTCCAGCGCCAACAACAAACTTCTATTAGAAGAAAATGCATCACTAAAGCAACAAATCATCTACCAAAATCAATATCCGCAAGACTCTTCATTGCCTAAAAAATCTAGTAATTATACATTTGATTATATTCCTGCAAAAATTGTGAATAATACTCTTAATAAAAGTATCAATTACATCACTATCGACAAAGGCAGTATCGATGGTGTTCAAAAAGGGTATGGAGTGATAAGCAGTAATGGTGTTGTAGGTATTATAACTAATGTTTCCGAACACTTTTCTTTACTAATGTCGGTTGTAAGCGTAAAAACACAAATAGGTATAAAACACAAGAATACTAATGCTATTGGAAATTTACTTTGGAATGGGGAAGACCCATTTACGCTACAAGTAGGTGGAATGAGTAAAACATTACCTATAAAAAGGAACGACACCTTAGTTACCGCAGGCTACTCGTCCATTTTCCCCCCCGATATATTAGTCGCAACCGTAAAACATCTAAAACCTGATCCTAGTACTAGTTTCTATGATATAGATGTAAAATTAACCGACAACATAAGTTCATTAAGTTATGTATATGTAGTAAAAAATTACAAGAAAAAAGAATTAGATGCATTAGAGAGCCAAGTAAACAATGAATAGCAAATTTGTAATAAATAACGCCATCCGATTTGTATTGCTAATTGCAGTGCAGATAATGCTATTAAATGAATTGCCATTGGGACGGGCGTATATAATGATATACCCTTTGGCTATTTTATTACTCCCTGTATTTACCCCACGTATAGGCGTATTATTTTTGGCTTTTTTTACAGGGTTAATCATCGACATATTCAGCAATGGCGGTGGTTTACACACAGCTGCCCTTACCTTGGTAGGCTATACACGGAGTTATATCTTAGATACTTTTCAACCACGATCAGGGTGGGATAAACTTGATGTACCCAGCCTTTCAAAGCAAGGCTACTTGTGGTTTTTTTATTATACACTTATTATGTTTTCTATTCATCATTTCGTGTATTTCTTTTTAGAAGTTTTTTCTTTTGCCAATTTTTTCTCTACTATATTTAGGATTATTTTCAGCCTTTCCGGTTCTTTATTATTGGTTTGGATGATTAGCTTTTTTTTCAAGAGAAACTCAAGAGAATAATAGTACATGCAACGTGGTAATGAAAGTGGAATCCTAGAAAAAGCGATTTATATCGCTGCATTTATACTTATTGTAAAATTATTCTTTTTACAAGTACTCACTCCTGAATATAAAATGAAAGCGCATGATAACGTAGTAAAAAAAGTAAATGTATATCCATCTCGCGGTTTAATCTTAGATAGAAAAGGTAGGGTAATGGTATATAATGATGCCTCTTATGATATCTTGGTACAATGGAATATCACCAAAAACATTGACACTCTAAAATTATGCGAAGTTCTAAACACTGAAATTTCATATGTAAGAAAAAAACTAGATGAAATAAAACGGACAACCCCTAACAAACCTACCCCTTTCATCAAGCTATTAGATGCACAAACTTTTGCCCGTTTTCAAGAGCATTTATATGAATTCCCGTCATTTTCCTTTCAAACCAGAACCGTACGTCGATTTCCGGATAAAGACGGAGCCGCTGTATTTGGATATTTAAGTGAAGTAACCAAAGATAACATTGCCAATTCGGGTGGCTACTACGAATTAGGTGACTATATGGGTACTACCGGAATAGAACAATACTACGACAGCTTATTGCGAGGCGAGAAAGGATACAGTTTTCAGGTAGTGGATGTAAAAAATACATATAAAGGAAAATACCGAGATGGCAAAGACGACAAAATGCCGATTGCCGGATGGGATATGGTTTCGGGCTTAGATGCCAAACTTCAAGCATTCGGAGAAAAGTTGATGCAAGGAAAAGTAGGAGGAATCGTTGCCATCGAACCTTCAACAGGAGAAATTCTAGCTTATGTAAGTAGTCCGGGCTACGACCCCAATTTACTAACCGGTCGTTATCGCCGTCACAATTTCAATGTACTCTTCAATAATCCATACAAACCCTTATTAAATCGACCCATACAAGCAATGTATCCACCTGGCTCTACCTTTAAAGCCGCTGCAGCATTGCTCACTCTACAAGAAAACATACATGGTGAAAAATGGGCATGGTTTTGCCCGGGAGGATACCGTGTAGGCAACCACGTAGTAAAATGCCACGGTGTGCATGCCATCCCCGATGTGCAATCTGCATTACAACACTCATGCAACTCCTATTTTTGTAAAGTTTATAATGATTTTATTATGGATTCCACATTTGCAACACCGGCTATCGGCTTTCAAAAATGGTGGGATATGATGAGCGAATTCGGCTACGGAAAAAAATTAGGAATAGATTTATTTGGCGAAAAAAGAGGTAATTTGCCTACTGTAAAATACTATAATAAAGTATTTGGCGAGGGAAAATGGCGAGCTGCCACCATAATTTCAAATTCTATAGGGCAAGGTGAAGTATTGGCAACTCCATTACAAATAGCAAATGCCATGGCTATTATTGCAAATCGAGGATATTATTATACTCCAAAAATAGGCAGGGTTTTTATAAAAGGAAATCAAAAGCGATATCCTATAAAACAAAAATTCTCTACAAACATTGATTCTGTCTATTACCGATTTGTAGTAGATGGATTGGAAAAAGTAGTACAGCAAGGTACGGCACGAGGCGCAATGATTCCTGATATTTCTTTTTGCGGAAAAACAGGAACCGCACAAAATCCGCACGGTAAAGATCACTCAATATTTGCAGGATTTGCACCAAAAGATCATCCTAAAATTGCAATCGCCGTATTTGTAGAAAATGCAGGATTTGGAGCTACTTATGCTGCACCCATTGCTTCTTTAATGGTAGAAATGTATCTACATGACAGCATTGCCCCAAAAAGAATACCTTTACAAGAACGCATGTTTAAAGCCCATATCATCAGTGATGACTTAGGTACAGGCATACCCAAAACACCTCAGCAACTTCGTCAAGATTCACTAGCAAAAGAAAAGGCAAAGGCAGACAGAGCAAAATACATCCAAGATTCAATTAAAGCAGTAAAAGAAAAAAAACCAAGCCCCGTAAAAAACAACAAACCCGAAAATGTAGGTATTAAAAAAGAAAATGAAGATTATCAAGAGTAAAAATGCAATCTAATAAACGCGCATACGACCCAATTGACAGTACCGTTTTATACTGTTATCTGTTTTTAGTAATGGTAGGAATATTATCTATTTTTGCCACTGAATATAACGGTAATATCAGCGCTTCATTTTTTAGCTTTAAGCACAGCTACATCAAACAAGCTGTATGGGCATTAGCCAGCGGTTTTATGTTTTTTTCCATCTTAGGATTTGATCGCCGTATATTACAACTCATCTCCTATCCTATGTATGGCTTTGTTTTATTTCTCTTATTAATGGTATTAGTTGTAGGACAAAAAACAAAAGGGCAACAAAACTGGATAAATTTGGGTGCTTTTAAATTACAGCCCTCCGAATTTGCAAAATTTGGAACAGCAATGGCACTAGCAAAATATTTTGATACGCCTGGTATGCGCTTCGTCACACGTAAAGAACACTTAACCGCTTATGCCATTCTTGGGCTACCCTTATTATTTGTTGCTGCACAAGGTGATGCGGGTTCATGTTTGGTATTTGCAGCATTTATATTTGTATTAAACAGAGAAGGTTTATCAGATTTAGTCATCTATTTAGGGCTTTATATCATCTTAGTTTCCGTGCTTTCTTTATTAATTAAACAATATATTATTATTGGAATTAGCTTTGTGTTCTTTTGTCTTTTAATTTATTGGAATTGGATGAATAAAATGCTGGTTAAAATATTAACTGTATTAATGATTGGCACTTGTTTCTATACTTTCTCCGTAAGCTATATTTTCAATAATGTATTAGAAAAACACCAACGCGACCGCATCAATGTAATACTAGGAAAAGAATTAACCAAAGAAGCACAACGTGGCGTTGCTTACAATCTCAATCAATCTAAAATTGCTATCGGTTCGGGTGGAATTTTCGGCAAAGGCTATTTGCAAGGTACACAAACACGCTATAACTATGTACCCGAAACCAGCACCGACTTTATTTTCTCAGCATACGGAGAAGAATGGGGATTTTTAGGCTCATTGGTATTAATTGGAGTATATGTAATTATGCTACAACGCTTACTCACGCTTGCCAACCGGCAACGTAGCCCTTATGGCAGAGTGTATATCTATTCGGTAGTAGCCATATTTTTCACACATTTAGTAATAAATATTGGGATGACTATCGGGCTTTTACCTGTAATTGGCATTCCATTACCGCTCATCAGCTATGGTGGTTCTTCGCTTCTTTCATTTACTTTTATGATTGCTACCGCTTTAAAATTAGATAGTGAGCGCAGAATGACCATGCGTTAATGAACTTCTTTTACTTTACATTTGTTTATGTAAATTTGACTATGGATGTATTAGCAATTTTTAAAGAAATATTTGAACCTGGTTTAATAAAAGAACTAATGGCTAAATCTACACTTAAATCTGCTAATGCTGGAGATGTAATTTTAGAGGTTGGCGAAACCGTTCGTCAGATTCCTATTGTATTAAAAGGATCTATAAAAGTATCTCGCGTAGAGGAAGACGGCAAAGAATTATTACTCTACTATGTAAATTCTAAAGAGAGTTGCGCTATGACATTTACTTGCTGTATGCAGCATTTTCCCAGTGAAATAAGAGCAGTAGCGGAAGATGAAGTGGAAATGCTGGCTGTACCTATAAACGTGATGGATCAATGGATAGTGAAATATCCCAGCTGGAAAAGTTTTGTAATGAAAACCATACAAAACAGATTTAATGAACTACTAAAAACCATCGATCAAATTGCTTTTCAAAAATTAGATGAGCGATTAATTAATTACCTGAAAGAAAAATCTAAAGCAACTAATTCTACACTTATCAATCTGTCGCACCAACAAATTGCTGAAGAATTAGCTACTTCTCGTGTAGTAATTTCCAGATTATTAAAAAAATTAGAAAATGAAAAAAAATTATTGCTTTATCGCAATCAAATAAAACTCCTCCGCGATTTGTAACATTTGTAACTGACAAGGTTGTTTTTCTGTTATAACTTTACCAAATAAAATTCAAAGTTATGAAACAGAATATGGGATTATTGGACAGAATAATACGCATAATTGCAGCATTAATTATTGCTGTATTATATTTTACACACATTATTAGTGGCACATTAGCCATAATCTTATTGGTAATAGGCTTAGCTTTTGTAATCACTAGCAGTATCAGTTTCTGTCCTATCTATAAAGTATTAGGGGTATCAACAAAAAAAGAACAACAAAAATAAAATATTAAACTAATCAAAAAAACAAAAAAAAGATGTTGGAACAAATGAAAAGTTTATTAGGCTTAGGGCCTAAAGTAGATTACAAACAACTAATGCAACAAGGTGCAACAATTGTAGATGTACGCACCAAAGCAGAATATCAAGGTGGACATATAAAAGGTTCTTTGAACATTCCGTTGAATAATCTGTCTAATCATTATTCAAAATTAGATAAAAATAAACCAGTTATCACTTGTTGTGCTTCAGGAATGAGAAGTGCGCAAGCGAAAAGTATTTTACAGTCCAATGGATTTAAAGAAGTATATAACGGCGGCGGCTGGTATGGGTTACAACAAAAAATAAAATAAGATGCACGAAACATTCAAATACAATCTACTCAATAATTGGAATGCTGTACGCATTATCAGGTTAGTGCTCAGTATCATCATTATTGTTCAATCGGTGCAAATACACGATGCATTGTTTGGAGGCTTAGGAGCATTTTTCATGTATCAAGCATTATCAAACACAGGCTGCTGCGGAGTGAGCGGATGTGCACCATCCACCATGAAATCTACTACAAATGCAGTAGAAGAAATTGAATTTACTGAAGTGAAAAACAATAATCATGCAAACATCCAATAAAAAATCATTTGCTGAACTTATACAATCTGACAAACCCGTGTTGGTAGATTTCTATGCAGATTGGTGTGGTCCTTGTAAGGTAATGCACCCCTTATTAGAAGAGTTGAAAAAAAAGATGAACAACAACATTACCATACTCAAAATTAATGTAGATAAGAATGCACGTGTGTCAGCACAGTACCATATTCAAAGTATTCCTACACTTATTTTGTTTAAAAACGGGCAAGCAAAATGGCGACAATCTGGAGTAGTTCCTGTAAAACAATTAGAACAAATCATCGCACAACATCAATAAATTTTAAAAAATTAGTAAGAAAATTAAACAACAAAACATGAAATTATTCTCCTTCTTAGTAGCCGTAATGCTTTTTGCCGTATCGTGCAATTCACAAAATTCAGATCAAGTATTAAAAGCTACTGCTTTTAAAGATAAAATTGCTCAAACAAAAGATGCAGAAATATTAGACGTAAGAACACCGGAAGAGTATGCAGGTGGATTTATTGAAAATGCAAAAAACATCAATTATAATGGTTCAGAATTTAAAAGTGAAGTAGAAAAATTAGATAAAAATAAAACTTATTTTGTCTATTGTTTGTCGGGCGCGCGCAGTGCATCTGCAGCAAGTTATATGCGTAGCAATGGCTTCAAACATGTTGTAAATTTAGAGGGCGGAATATTAGCATGGCAAGCACAAAACTTACCTTTAGTAGAAGGAACAACAGCGGCAGCAGCAGATAAAATATCGGCAGCAGAATATACACAAATGATAACTTCAGACACCGCCGTTTTAGTAGATTATTATGCGCCGTGGTGCGCTCCTTGTTTGAAGATGAAACCTATGTTGGATGAAATTTCAAAGGAATATGCCGGCAAGGTAAAAGTAATCCGTTTGAACATTGATGAAAACAAAAGTTTAGCACAGCAACTCAATATTACAGCAATTCCGGTTTTGAAAAAATTTGAAAAAGGGAAAGAAACGTGGACACACGAAGGGTATATAGAAAAAACGGAGTTAGTAAAAGCTTTATAGTTAGTATATATTTATTGGTTTTTGAAGTGAGCCTGCTTTATAGCGGGCTTTTTTATTTTATTAAAAATTTTGAGCACCAAAAAGACTGCATTAAAACACAAATAATTTTCTACGTTTTACTTCTTGTTTCAGCAATTTTAGTTCACGCCCCATTTGTCCGGCTACGCTAGTATTTTCTTGTGCTCTGCGAATTAAATAAGGTATCACATCTTTCACTGGACCATAAGGCATATATTTACCGGCATTGTAGCCCTCTGCTGCCAAGTTAAAAGTAATTTGGTCACTCATTCCGAACAACTGCGAAAAATGAATATTGGGGTGGTTTTTAGGAATATTATTTTGCTCCATTAATGTTGTAGCCAGCACGGTACTTTGCTCATTATGCGTAGCCACACATACCGCAACTGTGCTTATATTTTCGATAGCAAATTGTAATGCTGCATTGTAATCATTATCCGTATTTTCTTTAGAGGATTGGATTGGATTTTCGTAATTAAATGCTTTAGCACGGTCGGCTTCTTTTTCCATATAAGCACCACGCACCAACTTTGCAGCGTAAATAATTCCTTCCTGATTTGCCCGTTGTACTTCTTGTTTAAAATATGCCAATCTATCTTTACGATACAGCTGAAAAGTATTGTAAATAATAGGCTTTTCGCGGTTAAACAGCTGCATCAATTCAAATGTCAAATCATCTAAGGGTTGTTGAATCCAACTTTCTTCGGCATCAACAAAAAGGCTTACATTGTTATCGTAAGCTAATTTTGAAATGGAGTAAATTCTATCTTTTGCCTTACGATAAATCTCTTGTTCGTCTTTCGTCAAATCTTGTTTAGCATGCAATTTTTCTAATATAGAAAACGGAATCAAACCGGTGAATTTAGAAGAAACAATATCTACTGCATCATTTTTTGCTGCGAATAAAATTGCTTCTTTTATAGCTTTTTCCGTGCGTGCAAAATCAGCTTCACTTTCTTTACCTTCTACACCATAATCTAAAATGCATTTTACTTTATATTTATAGAGTTTATCAATTTTTCGGGTAGTTTGCTGTAAGTCATCCCCTCCACAAAATACAGCATACACTGTAGGTCGCATCCCAATGGCGATAGGTGTTTTAATACCTGCGTTTATTAATCCTGAAGCCATCGAAGTTCCCCATTTCACCAGCCACCCCTGATTGATTATCCGAAATATTTGGTAATCTCGAATAAGTTCTTTATTATTTTTATACGCAAATGCGGTTTGGGTGTTTTCAAAATTCAATGTTGCCATAACTCCAAATTATATTAGTAATTGGTAGTGTAAAATTAGAAATAATTACGATATACTATTTGTTTTTTTTCTTATGCAACTATCACAAGCTATTCCAAATTTGCCAGCTTCTTTCTGCTTGCAGGTACAGCATTTCTAAGCCATTTTTTGTTTGTGCACCGTTTGCTTTTCCCAATTTTAAAAACTGTGTATCTTCGGGATTATAGACTAAATCATACAATAAAAAATGCTCCTTAATTTCTTCATAATTTATAGGCGGTGCAACATCTATATTTGGGTACATACCTACCGGTGTGGTATTAATAATTATGGTGTTTTTTTGTAAATAATTTACTGCATTTAATTCATCATACGTTATAGTGTGGGTTGATTTTTTCCTTGAAACATATTGGTAGGAAATGTGTAGTTTTTTCAACACATATTCTACTGCTTTAGAGGCCCCGCCTGTACCCAAAATTAGTGCAGAGGTATGATGTGGTTTTAGCAAAGGGCGCAAGCTCATCTCGAAGCCATAGCAATCAGAGTTATAGCCTATCTTTTTTCCATTATCAAATTTTATTGTATTTACTGCGCCTATGGCATTAGCTACTTCATCTAAGGCATCTAAATATGGAATTACTTGCTCTTTGTAAGGTATGGTAACATTAAGACCTGCTAAATTTGGAAAGTTGGTGCAAAGTGGGATAATATCTTCTATTTTCTCTAGCGGGAAAATATCGTATTTGCAATCGGTGATGTTTTCTTTTAAAAATTTATCAGCAAAATATCCTTTGGAAAAAGAGTGTGACAAAGGATACCCAATCAAACCAAATTGTTTCATGTACAAAAGTAATTAAATATACTCTGATAAAATTCTTTGGATAAATAAATTTTCATTCAATTCATCATTAAAATCAAAGAGAGTTTCGTATAATTCTGCATCTTCTTCGAGTAACATTCTCAAAAGCACTTCTCCTTCTTTATTTTTATTTTCCATAAATGCGATAGCACAAATTGCATAATTTAATTCTATGGCAGATTTACATACTTCTGTGCCTTTCATCAATACTTCGCGAGCGGTTTCTGTATCGCCATTTACCGCCATTACTTTACCTAAAATAAAATAAGCTTCATAGCGGTTCATAAAAATATCTATTGCCGTTTCGCATGCATCTATTGCTACTTCAGTCTCACCGATTTCAATTGCAGCACCTGCCATTGCCAAACAAAAATCGTATTGTTCTTTTTCGAGTTCATTTGCTTTCTGAAATGACTTATACGCCTGTTCCCATTGTCCATCTTGCTTATATGTTTCTCCTATTCTAAAATACACTTCCGACATGGAAGGATTATTGTGTACCGCCTTTCTATAGCAATAGCGTGCCATCTTAGTATTTCCTAAAGCTTCATGACATTTACCTTGAAGAAAGTATATTTCGTCATCAGCTTCAAAATTATCACTCAAGTCTTTTATTACTTCTAATGCTTTTGAGAATTGACCATTTTTATAATGTAATTCCGCCATATCCTGATATACAAAATCAGCCTCCTCATCTATAGCTATTACATACTCAAAGGCGTCTATGGATTTTTCATAAGCATCTAACCCACGATAAGCACATGCTAAATTATACCAAGCAAATTTACTATACGGATCTTTGTCTATTAATTGGAGAATGAACGGGATGCTTTCTTCAAATCTATCTGTAATTTCTACACAATAATTAAAACGATGAAGTGCTTCTTCATTTATAGGGTCTATTTCCAAGCACAATATCAGATAATTATATACTTCAAAGTACTTTTCCCAATCTTCATATATATCGCACATTTGTAAATATATATCCGGCAAATCTAACACATCAGCTGTTTCTATTATAGATTTTAGTATTTCTATTGCTTCGCCATATCTCGATTGGAACGTAAAAATCTCCGATTTTAGCATATGTATATCTATATCCGAACTGTCATAGATTTCTGCTATATCCAATGTTTCCAATGCCTGCGCTAATTGTTTCAGATTGAAATGTACTTGCGCTTTTTTAAATAATAATGCAGCAGAATATGGATATTGTACAATAGATTTATTGGTTACTTCCAAGGCTACATCAAATCGGGATTGATGAAGATAATAATCTACGATAGCTTCATAGTCTTCTTCTTCAAAAAAAAGTGCTGCGTCTCTTTTGGAAGCATTTTCATATTTTTTCACCAATTCCAATATATCTAACTGGTCTTCTGGTTCATTATCAAAGTCAAAATTACTCATAGCTATAGTATTTTAGCATTCATTTCCACAATATCAAAGTTAATATTTAATATTGTGGAAGATTGTACGCAAAAGTTAATTGTTAAAAATGAAATACAAATCAATATTTATTAACATTTTGGTAGTATTTACCTATTCTTATGTTTATTCTCAAGATACAACTTCGGTTGAGATTATAAACAAAAATTCGGTAGATGTAGTTCATTATCCTAAATTACATACGCTCCAACAAAAATATTTGCATTGGGTAGATAAGAGAAATAAGGAATTTCCGTTTGCTGTACCTGCCATTGCCTACAACAAATACGATGGTGTGCAAGTGGGTGCTGCGATGATTAATATTAAACAACCTGTAAAGCATGTAGATTTTACGGCTTCTTTATTCTATGGCATCAAATCGAAAAAGGTAAATGGAACCGTAAATGTAGATTATTATATTACGCCAAAAAACAGTGTGGTTACACAGATAAAGCCAGGATTAAAATTCCAATCTTTTACCTATTACGATTTTATAAAACCACTTAAATATTATGCACTTCATCCTGAATTGTTATTGACCTTCAACCATCGAACGGAGAAATTAGAAAAATTGGAGCATCAACTAAAATTTACTTCACATATTATTTTAAAAAAAGATTTACAATATATACAAACGCTCTTGCCTCCACCACTATTTAAAGATACACTGACACGATATTATGTAAATGAACTTTCATATTCCTTTAAACGAAAAGACGTAAATTTTCCGATAAGCATTACTTGGAGTTTGGAACAATCAGGAAGTTTTGTAAAAACAAATTTCGAGGCACAATCGTTTATTCGTTATCAATTAAAAAACAACAATACGGGAGTGCATTTTCGGTTGTTTATGGGTGCATTTCTATGGCGCAAAATTAAAAAACCCAATGCAGGATATTCATTATCCGGTTTTAATTATAACCTAACCGGAACGAGCGGCAGCAACGATTATAAGTTTGAAAATTATTATTTTGGTAGAAATGAAAATACCGGATTTATTGCTAATCAAATTACTAATAATGACGGCTTTTTTAAAGTGGCGACACCGTTGCAATCTCCGGCTGTAGGGCAAACTGGAAATTTCATTTTTGCACTCAACACAGTAATCGATTTTCCAATTGAGCACGTGCCTTTGAAATTATTCTTCGATATTGGATTTATTCAGGATAATGTATTAAATACCAATACGCCGCCAGCATTAAAACAATTTGCTTATGATGGTGGCATTATGTTTAGTTTTTTCAACAGAGGATTGGAGATTTATTTACCTCTATTTTATAGCAAAGAATTTAAAATGTATTACCAATCCAACGCGCCCAAATTTAAACAACGTATTACATTCTTGTTCGATTTACATCAACTAGAACTGCACAAGAAGATTAGAGGAATGAAATTTTAAAATTGACTTCTTACACTTAAAATATAACAAACAGTATGTGGAAGAAAGCAAATATGTGTTAATAATTCCAATACCGATTCCTATTATTAATTTTTTTATCTTTACAGCGTGAAGAAGGTGGAATTAGAAATCATCAATGTTACGCAGGGGTTCACCCAGCATCACTCTTATGCTGTATTATTGGGGGAGAAAAACGGCAAACGACGTCTGCCCATAGTCATCGGTGCTGCCGAAGCACAGGCCATAGTTGTGGCTATTGAAAACATGCCACCAACTCGCCCTCTAACGCATGATTTGATGAAAAATATAATGGATACCTTCAATGTATTTTTGAGTGAAATCGTAATTACCAATTTGTTAGATGGAATATTTTATTCAAAATTGGTTTGTATTTTCAATGGAGAAGAACATGAAATAGATTCTCGAACATCAGATGCACTTGCTTTAGCCGCCCGATTTGGTTGCCCTATTTACATTTATGGGAATATATTTGAAATGTCTGGAATTGTATTAATGGAAGGTGCTGAAGTAGAAGAAACGGAGATAATGCAAGAACCAACCTCCAACACTTATACAGAAAAATCCGACTACTCCATTTACACACACAAAGAATTGGAAACACTGATGAACGAAGCCATAAATAATGAAGACTACGAAAAAGCGGCAGCAATCCGAGATGAACTAAGCAAACGATAATTTATTGACTTTATAAAATGAAAGATGGCTGCTTAAGTGCAGCCATACTTTTTAGGGTAACTATGTTTCTTTGTTAAGTCAAAGTTAAGGAAATATTACTTACATAGTATTGACAGATATCAAGAAATGAATATTATTGTATTTTTTTTACGGCTTTTGCTTCTTCCAACATGTGCTGCTCTCCTTCTTCTATAGAGGTGATGTTTGCAAAATTACCATTTCCCAAAGTAGCTAATTTTTGCAATTTTGTTTTTACATATTCCGTATTTTTTCCAAAACAAAATATGGAGAGTGAAATTTTCTTTTGTGTACCTGCGCTAATAATTTGTTGCATTTTTTTATACTCTTTTTCTCCAGATGAAAAAACACCATCACTGGCTAAAACAATCCTATTATTTCCATTTTGGATAAAATTCTTTTGTGCAGTTTTATAAGCTTCATTCAATGCAATACCGCCTTGCGTGGTACTTCCAAAACTTAATTCATCTATTTTTTTGTAAATAAGCATTTTATCTTCTGCTTCCGTAGAAGCTAAAATTTCTTTTGCTGTATTAGAGAACGTCATAATGGCTACTTTATCGGTTGGGCGTAACTCATTTACCAAATATTTCATAGAAGCTTTTAATGCAGGCATCTTATCCGGTGCATTCATCGAAGAAGATACATCAATTAAAAAAATAAGATTGTTGGTGGCATAGCCCTCTAATCGATTCACCTTAACAGGCAAAGGTTTTACTGTGTCTAATTGGGCGTTTTGTAAAATTAATTTGGGTGTTTTACTTTTCAAACTAAAATCAAATGTACAATCCTTAGTTACATGTATAAATCCATTTAATTTATAATAATCTTTTGCCTCTATTTCAATTCCATAATACCCTTCTGGAACAATAGCTGTTGTCTTTATTTCATATTTACCCAAAGAATCGGTTAAATCAGAAAATGTAAACCCTTGAAAAAAGGAAATTTGTACATTAGCTACTTTCAGCGGTTGTTTAGTATCTATATCGGTTATATTCCCCTTGATAAACATCCCATCTGCCCAAGCGGTAAGCATACAACAAGTAATAATTAAAGTAAAGAGGTTTTTCATAATCTTATTTATAGGAGTAAAGTTATACATTGTAATTTATATCGTAGTAATAAAAATTATGCTATTTTTAACTTGTGAAATATAAATATACCAGATGAAAAAACACCTCACCTTTATTCTTGCATTGTTGTTGCTAGTAAATAGCTTTGCGCAAGATTCGACACGGCGTCAAAGCATTTTGAAATTCCGTTTGAGCGTAGATATTCCTATCGGGTTAATCACTTTAGGAACGGGCGGTGCTGGTTTGATTTTACACAAAAAAAAGCATCCGCTGACGATGGAAGTAATCAACAATTTAAAACCATCGGATGTCAATAAATTTGACAGATACTCCATCTATCAACACTCTAAAGCGGCAGCTATTGCGAGTGATGTGATTCAAATAACTGCAGCAGTAAGTCCTGCTTTATTATTCATCGACAAGGATATTCGGAAAGATTGGAAAACGGTATTACCCGTATGGATAGAAACATTTGCGCTTACTTCTTCTCTAACCTTATTTACCAAAGAATTAGCAAAACGCACTCGCCCGTATGTATATTCAGATTATGGAAATGGCAATAAATACAGCAAAGATGCCCGTTCATCTTTCTGGTCGGGGCATACTGCAATTACGGCATCCAGCACCTTTTTTATTGCTATGATGTATAACGAATATCACCCTGACTCTCGGTGGAGACCATTGATGTGGACTGGCGCAGCTATTGTTCCGGCGTTAGTAGGTTTCACCCGTGTGAAAGCCGGCAAACATTACTGGACGGATGTGCTAACCGGCTATGCTGTTGGCGCATTAGTAGGTACACTTACGCCTTTTTTACATCGCAGAGAATTTAGAAAACACTAATCTTTTCCGTACCAAATATACATTTTATTGCCATTGGCATCTACAGAAAAAGACTCGGGGAAAACAGTTGTAAATTTACTTTCAAACTGTTTATTTTCAATTTTACTATGTATGCTGTCTTCAATTTTCGAGTAAATTAAAACCCCATTTTTTCGTACACTTTTTTTCAACTGTTCTAAAAAATCAGGCTGCATAAATTGTACCGGCGTCTTATCGTCTATAAATACATCAAACAAAACGGCATCAAATTTTTCTTGATTTTTGTTTACAAACTCGGCAGCATCTGCACAAATAAAATGCACTTTATTTTTCAAGTTAGATTGTAAATATTTTTGCGCCAACTCAATAATCACATCATCTGTATCAATGGCTACAATATGCTGTATATCGACGTGCTTTTCCAATAAATCTATAACACTACCCAAACCCAAACCTAACACCAATACACTGGAAATAGGATGAGCAGCTATATTTATTTTCTTAAAAGCCGTATCAAACGAGGTGTATTTTTTTCCAAAAGAATAAATAGCGTTTCGTGTGCTCAACATGTACTGCCCTTGCCGAAGTGCAACTTCTACCTCTCCGCTAAAACTGCTTGCACGTTGCTCTATCGGAATATCTACAACATAGCTAAATATTTTTTTTAGTAGCTCCAAAACGATTTATTGATTCTTATAATACTTGAGTGCTTCTGGTAAATATTTGTTTTTTATATCGTTGCTACGAGTTTCATCGCTGGGGTGTGTACTTAGAAACTCGGGCATTTTTTGTCCGTTATTTTGCGCTGCCATGCGTGACCAAAAAGCAATGGCTTCATTTGGATTATAACCTGCTAATGCCATAAAAATCAAACCCATTTTATCTGCTTCGCTTTCTTGTTTACGATTAAATGGCAGCATAATTCCCAATTCAGTACCCATGCCTATTGCGCCCTCAAAAATACTTCTTGTTTTCTCAGGTTTGCTGGCTAAGGCAGCATCTAATGCGGTGAAGCCTAATTCTTGCAGCATTTGCGCACTCATTCGTTCATTTCCATGACTGGCAATTGCGTGTGCTATTTCGTGACCTAATACTACGGCTAATCCAGTTTCATTTTTTGTAAGCGGTAATAACCCTGAGTACACTACCACTTTACCGCCCGGCATACACCATGCATTGGCAACAGAATCTCGTACTACATTAAATTCCCAACTGTATTGTTTCATCTTATCGCTCATTCCTATTTGTGTCATATAATCTGTAACGGCGGTAGCAATTTTACCACCTACTTTTTTTACTAATTCTACATCATATCCCCCTTTTTCTACTTTTGTTTTATTTGCGGTAAGAAATTGTTGGTATTCGGTCAAAGACATAGAATTCATTTGATCGTCTGGCAATAGGGTTAATTGTTTTCTGCCTGTAATTGGGTTTTGGCTACAAGCTACCAATAAAAAGGAGAATGCTACAATTAAAATCTTTTTCATCATTTTGTTTTAGTATTATTAGAATAGTTATTTGCTTATTGCGGTTGTTTTGGTTTATTGAATGTTTTATCTTTAAATCGTTCCATAAAATCTTCCATTCTCACCACAAAATTATCACGCATACCCATATCAGCCGGCATAAATTGGAATACAACTTCCTTGCCAATTCTATAAGTTTTATCTGCATCTTTTAATAAAGTAATGGTATTGTATATTTCAGGAATAGAGGAAGCTATACCCATTTGACCTTTCTTAATTTTAAAGAAAATCCAGCCGCCATTTATATTTTGCAAATAGATATTTACAAAATCTCCATTGTATCCACCATATCCCAATTCTATATATGCATCATAAGAGCGTTTAATAACATCGGGACCGAAGAAAGTGAGATTTATTTTTTCTGCACATTTAAAAGAAGCATCTTGTGCATCCCAATAAAATTTGGTGCCAGTCATCATCATATTATACTCCATACTTTGCGGAATAAATACAGAATCTGAAGTGTATATAGAAGCTAATAATCTATTAGCCTCTACTGTATCTTTGGTAAGAACAGATAATGTACGTTGTGCTATTTTATTGCGCTTATAAGGTGCAAAGCTTGCAGATTCTTCTGCTAACATAAACTGATTTATAATAGTGCTTGCGATGGCAGGTTGTATCGTAATTTTAATGGCGATATCTGCTGGAATTTCTAAATTTTGATTAGTGGGTTTATACTCTAGTGTTCCCACCGTAGTTACTTTACAAGGCTCTAAATTCAACCCAAATCCTATTTCACCAGATGCCGAAATTGCTCGGGTATTTTCATTGTACTTTAAGCAAGTGCTGTGTGAATATGGAGATGTAAATGCATTTTCATTTCCAAAAACTATAACGCCAGGTTCGGTTTTGCTGTATTGCATAGAGCCTTTTGTACTTATAATTGCGGCATCGCTTGGGTTGCGTTTTTCTTGTAATATCGTGGTATAAAACTCTGGGATGCTTTTATCCAACATTAACCCAACAAATAAATTATTTGCTTTAGATAAAATGCTATCCATACTTACAGTAGGTTTCTTTGGGTCTAAGGTTTGGTTGTTTGGAATCCAATCGCTGTTGGTATTTGCAATATCTACTTTGATGGCGCCGTCTAAGAAAATTTCGCGATGTTTAGAATCAAAATTAAAATTCCCTTTGTAATATACTTTATTGTCGAGTTTGAATTTTGCATCTTCTTCAATTATGTTATTTGCGTACGTAAATATTTTACTCATATCTCTGTTGTCATGCGCTTTCTTTCCTTTTTTTCCTTCTGGAATTACTTGTCCACGATACGGATTATTTACTTTTATTTCGGGTACTACAATTTTTTCTACTGTTCCATTATTCATGGTAAAATAGTAATTACCGGCACCGGAGAAATCGTTTCTACCAATTATATTTACTTCTGCTTCTTTTACGGTATGGAAAGTGCTATCGGCATTAAATACGACAACGGCATTTTTCAATGTTCTTACTGTACCATCTTGTTCAATAAATATTTCACCTTTATCTGGAATTACTTTTGAATCTGCTAATCTCAATTCATTGATTCCGGCAAAATGAATAGAGTTATCATTTAAGTTTAATTCAGCTTTTGCCGTTACAAATTTTAGTGAATCTTTTTGTGGATCAGTGGAGAGCAAGAAAAACTTGGAGTTTGCTGATGCTGCATTTAAGTCTAATGTATTTTTTGCTAAATCAAAATGCAAAAATTTTGGATTCGCAACGTACTTAAAAGATTCCAGAGGAATAGTGTCATTTTTATTTAATTCGATGTCTGCAATTTTATTATCCAAATCAAATTTTGCATTTACATCATTAGAGGCTAGCAAAGACACACCATCGTCTGTAGATAAATTGAGATTACCATTTTTAGCTTCAAATTTTCTGGCTTTAAATGTAATATCGTTCGATTGTAATTTGGTATGATTCCATGATAAAATGCCCACTCCGTATAAGTTTTTACCGCTAAGGATAAGTTTGCCGTCTAGCTCGGTGGTATTATTATACATGCTGAATTTTTCTCCTTTCCCTTCTGAAATTACCAACGAATCTTTTTTCACATTCCAAGCAAAAGCAGATTGATTGATTTTTGTTTGCGGAAAATTTGCAGTTTTATCTTCTGTAATTCTAACGCTGTCCAACTCAGCATATATGCTATCCATAAAGAAGTAAGCAGTATCGGCATGGAGCTTCGCGGGACCAAACTCAAACAACCCTTTTCCGGATAATCCTGATGCGTCTAATCGTAAATCAGCGGTATATTTTCCTTTATTTCCAAATAAGTTATACCCTTTACTGCCCGTATTTACATCTATACCAAATGCTTTATCGTCTTGTAATTTCAAACCCGATTTAATAGGTTCAAAAATTCCGCCAGAAATCAATTGACCATCGAGGGAAAGCGTTTTTGTATTTAATGTATTCAAACTGTCCAATTCAAAAGGATACACTTGATAATAGAATTTATCTTTATCATATTTCTTACCGTTTTCTCCTTTATCATACGTAATTTTAGAAGTATCTATACTTGAAAAAAATGGATATTTTAAATTGTTGTTCGTACCCGATTTATTGTTAGGTTCAGCAACATATAGCGTGCCTGTAATATTTTGCAATGGTGTTTTGGAGCGTATTAATTTTATTACGCCTTTTTCATTCGGTTTATCTGATTCAGGTACGTAGATAACCATAGAATCTACATGTTTCATGGCAAAGGAATAATTATCATAATCGAAATCTACTTTTTTGGCAACAAAATCAAAGTTTCCCACTTGTATTTTTCCGTTTAAAGTCATTGTTCTATTTTTGCCAATACGCACAGTATCATTAGTCGGAATAAACTTCACACCTGATTTTGTGCTCATGTTTATTTCTTCTACACCATAAACTTCCAACATGTTTGATTTAGTATCTAATCGTGCATTGACATTTCGTTTAAACGAAGCGAATTTTATAAAATCGTAATCTTGTTTTCCTCTTGATGCTAAAGCCTGATTCACCAATTTCTCTTTCACTTCAATTGTTCTTGTCGAAGGATTGTAATTAATATATCCATCTTCTACCAATTTAAAGAAAATAGTTTGTGTAGCTGAAAATGGCGCACCAGGATTAATGTCTAATGCTAGTGCCTGAGCATCTAAAAAGCGATTACTACCGCCATCATAATATCTATATATTTTATCTATCGGGCCTTGTTCCGACGGTCCTTTATATTTATTTTCTAAATTGGGTTGATAGTAATTGAATGATTCAAAAATTGCAGGAATATCACCGGAAAGTGTAATCATTCCAAACTTTATTATAGTGCTATCCAAATTCCATTTAAATTCATCGGCATAAACAAACATTTTATGGTATTCACTTACAAATGGCTGTTTTGACAAGGGTTTCGTATCTCTGTATGCTTTTATATCCTTTGTTTTTGATTTATAGCTAAAATTAATATAAGGATGAGTAATGGAATTGTCTTTTAAAAATATTGTCATAGAAGCATCTTCTGCATTGATGTCTTTAAATTCTTTTATTTGAATTCTATTTGCAGTAACGCGCACCAATTCTTTTCCCTCTTTATTCATTAATGAAATCTTAGGCAATACGGTATCTGAGCCTACGCCGTAGATATTTGTGCCTTCCAACTGGAAACCTCCACTAAATTTTATCTCTTTACTTAGCGAATTAAAATTTACATTATTGCTATAAGAGCGGAATTTCGGATACAATCGCTCTTGTGATTTTGCTTGCAATAATTTATCAGTATAAGTACCCACTTGAACTTCATTCAAAACGGGCTTGAACGTTAGTTTTGCAGAATCTATGGTGATGTCTGATTTAGTGAAATAGATTTGATGGTTACCAAAATTGACATAGTTATTTGCCGGATCAAAGCCAGAGCGTTGCATTGATATTGTACCGCTTTTTCCAACCCATAAATTTTCTAATGGATAAAAAACGCCTTTTTCATTTTTTATCACTAAAGTATCCGCATTTGAAGTACCAATTAAATCGGTAGCTGCAAAAGAAAAAATAGGTTTATCTTCTTTAAATTCTACAGTATAATCACCAGTGGTTTGCCAAGTATTCGTATTGGTATAATACAATGAATTTTTAGAATATAAATTTGTCAAGTAATCAATATACCCTATAAATTCTTTTATATTTCCCGATTTTGCTCTATCTATTAAGGCTTGTAAAATATCAAAATTTTTATCTACTGAATTAGTATTTGCTTTTGTTTCATCTAAAGTAAGTAACATGGTAGCAAGGCTCATAAACGCCGGATAAGCCGGTGCTTTTTTCAAGAGCATGGACTGTGTAATTCCTTTTATTTTAAAGAAATACGTTGCCGCTTTTCCTGTAGTAATAGCTTTTGGAAATAGTTCCGCTACTTTCTTACAATCTTCCCGACTGCAATTTGCTTTTAAAAACTCTGAGTATGATTTTCCATATCCGGCATTGTCCGCTGGAAATTCTTTTGGGTATTGCGCTTTTAGGAAATTAAATCCTACAAAAAACAAACAAAAGAGTAATATTATTTTTTTCATTTCCACTTTTTATGCATTCACAATTTTATTAAATACGATACAATTCCAGTTGTGCAAATTGGTATGATAAGTAGCTATCAAATGATGTTCCAAAGCACTATCTAATACCTGTTTTGCATCTTCGGAATAAAACCCCGATACCATTAGAAAGCCATTACTATTTAATGCATTTGCTAACAGATGCATGTTCTCTACCAAAAAATTACGATGGATATTTGCCAAAATAATATCAAAATTGCGTTGGTTTATTTTCTCTATTCCACCAATTTCAGGTTGTAAATTTTGAGAATTATTGAGTTGCATATTTTCTATACAATTTCTATAACACCATTCATCATTATCTAAGGCAATACAATTTTTTGCACCCAATTTTTCAGCAAGTATGGCTAAAATCCCAGTCCCTGAACCACAATCCAACACCGATTTATTCTTAAAATCCAACAGATGCATATTTTTTATCATCTGCGAAGTGGTAGCATGATGTCCTGTGCCGAAAGACATTTTTGGGTCTATAATAATTTCATGTTTTACCGTTTTATTTTCGGGATGAAAAGTAGTGCGCACATATACTTCATCGTCGATTAAAATTGGCTGAAAACTGCTCTCCCATTGCGCATTCCAATTTTTATTTTCTAATTCTGACTTTGTAAATGTAGTATTATAAATTTGGCAAATGTCTTCAATGTATGGTAGTGCTACTGCAAGTTGCGTATCATTTATATACACTTCTATTTTATCCTCTTTTTCTTCTACGCCATCTACGTCTATTACTGAAAACAAGCCGGCAAATTCTTCTTTATCGAATTGGTGCGGATACGGTATGGAATATATATTTATCATATTATGCATTCATTGATTGAATAATAGTTTTAAATTCTGCTGCGTTTAACGATGCACCTCCAACTAATCCACCGTCAATATCTTTGCAAGAAAATAATTCTACAGCGTTTTTTGCATTTACACTTCCTCCATACAATATGGAAATTTCTTCGGCAGTCATAGCTGAATATTTATTTGCAATCTCATTTCTGATAAATGCGTGCATTTCTTGTGCTTGTTCGGGTGTTGCTGTTTTTCCAGTACCAATTGCCCATATAGGTTCATATGCAATTACACATTTTTTCAAATACGATTCTTCTAATTGAAAAAGACACGCATCTAATTGCTGTTGCACAAACTCATAGTGTTTATTGGACAATCGGATATCCAATGGCTCGCCGCAACAGAATATTGGAGTTAAATGCTGCTTGTGTATTTGCAATAATTTTTGCAGTAAAATTTCATCGTTTTCATTAAAATATTGTCTCCGTTCTGAATGTCCGATTATTACATATTGTGCCTCTAAAGAAGCTAGCATTTTTGCAGATACTTCCCCTGTATATGCACCTTGCTCATACTCGCTACAGTTTTGTGCAGCTGTATGAAAATACGTTTTTGATGCAAATGCTGCTGAGGCAAAATGCAAATAGGGAAAAGGCGTTGCTACAACTACTATTTTATTTTCTGATAAAATATTTTCTTGAATATTTTCCGTCAATGAATTTAACAGAGCAATAGCCTCGTCTTTGGTAGTGTTCATTTTCCAATTGCCGGCAATTATTTTCTTTCGCATATTTTTATTTTTTTTGTCATTTCGACTCTAGGAGAAGCCTATTCCATTTAATTAGTGCTTTTCATTTCGAGACTGCTTTTTATGCTCGTTCCCAAAGTTTTGGAATGACGTGCATTTCTATCTATTGTCAAAAATATATTTTAAAATTTGTTTGTCGGTTTCAGTGAGTTTTACTTTTCTTCGTTCCATTACGCGTTGTGCTACTTCATAGGCTTTCTCTAGGTCAAAAATGGCATTATTTCCCCATGAGAAATCGGGAATAAATTTTGGTGGAAATCCGGCATCAAAAACATTAGCACAAACACCAACTACTGTACCCGTATTAAATTGAGTATTAATAGCAGCCTTTGCATGATCACCCATAATTAATCCGCAAAACTGCAAGCCTGTGTTTATATAATCTTTAGTCACATAGCTGTATGCATTTACTTTTCCATAATTATTTTTCAGGTTAGAATTATTAGTATCTGCACCCAAATTGCACCATTCTCCAATTACGGAATTTCCTAAAAAACCATCGTGTCCTTTGTTGGAAAAACCGAAAATAACGGAGTTAGATATTTCGCCTCCCACTTTAGAAAATGGGCCTACAGTGGTATCTCCGTAGGCTTTAGTTTGCATTTTTAAAGAAGCATGTTCGCACAATGCAAATGGCCCACGGATAGTACAACCTTCCATTATTTCACTATCCTTTCCCAAATAAATGGGGCCATCTTTTGTATTTAATGTTGAACATTCACAACTTGCACCTTCTTCTATATAAATTTCAGACCCTAATAATGTGTTAGTTGTAGAAAGTTTTTCGGGATTGGGCTTTAATCCTAACAACAGAATGTCCTTTTTTATTTCCTGACCGTTGAATGTGAAAATATCCCAAGGATGCGCTAGAATTTTAAGGCTTGAAAGTGTAGAAGTATGGGTATTAAGCTGTTTGTATATTTCGGAAAAATCAGAAATTGAGGTAATAATTCTTGTCGTTTTAAATGCAATTATTTTATTATCATACTTTAAAGCATGTTCATTTTGTAGTTTAGAAATTTCTGTAAAACATTCCAATGAGGGTAAAATATTTGCATTTACAAAAACTGTGTGCTCATTTTGAGTATAAGTATATTTTGCTTGCAGATAATCTTGTGTTAAAATATCAACTTGAGTATCAAAATATTTTTCCCATTTCTCTTTAATTGTCAGAATACCGATTCTTATATCTGCAACGGCACGTGTTGCTGTAAGTGGCAATAATTGTGTCCATTGTTCACCATCAAAAAGTACATAATGTTGTTTAGGCATAGCGTAAAAATAAAAAAGTCGCAACGTAAAGTTGCGACTTTCCTGAAATATCTTTAGATAAATTATTTTTTAGCGTATTTTTTATTGAATTTATCAATACGTCCTGCTGTATCTAATAATTTTTGTTTTCCTGTATAGTAAGGATGTGACATGTTAGAAACCTCTAATTTCACTAATGGATAATCATTACCGTCTGTCCACTTAATGGTTTCGCGAGAGGTTGCACATGATTTAGCTAAAAACATGTGGTCGCAAGAGAAGTCTTTAAATACGACAAATCTGTATTCTTTTGGATGGATATCTACTTTCATAAAGTTCAATTTGGACTGCAAAGATACTATTTTATTTGAAATTCTAAAAGGTAATTTAAAAGATTAACATTAAATCTGAGTAAAATGAAAAAAGACTGAAAATAAAGCACTTACGTATTAAACTACCGCCTATTACATCATTTTTTATTGACGACAATTTTTAAAGCACCGCTTGTTTTCATTGTAGAGGTAAGGGACACATTTTGTATCTTTTTGCCGTCTTTCACTGTTACTGATGCGGTATTTGGGGGTTCTTTTCCCAAATTAATAGCTTCTAATACCAAATAATTCTTCGTTTTATCTAATGTTACCGTAATAGATTTTTTTATTTTTGTCAGCAACACATTTTGCAATATTGGCTTTTTATTCAGATAGATATTTACAGAATCTCCATCTTCGGTATATCTATCCCAATATTCTATAATTATTACTGAATTACTTACTTCAATTTCGTCTTTTACTTGTACTTTGCGCGATTTCATTTCTTCCAAATCTTCAATCACCGGAGCACGGTCTTCATTTTTGGCTACAATCTTTGTCTCTGATTTATTAAATTCTTCTACTTTTTCGGCTATATCTTGCTTAGTGGCTTGTTTTACTTCCTTTTCATGTTGGGCAATTAATTTTGCTGTATCTATTGCTTTTGCGCTAGTAATAGTTTTGGTTGAAGTTATGGAGTCTGTTTTTTTAATACTCGGTTTTGTATTTGCCAGCATCTCTTCTAATGCTACTTTGTTTAATTTTTTTGTGATGGTAGCTTTATCCCATATTTTCTCAAATTCTGCAATTTCTGATTGATATTTTGCTTTATGTAAATAAGCGGAACGCAGGCATTGAAACATATCTTTTTGTATATATTTTAATTTGCAAGCATTATTTCGTTGGTCTTGTTGCAACCAAGTATCTGTAAAAGTCAATTCTGTTTCATCATCATTCAAATCAAATGTTCCGTTTAGGCAATCTATCCAATTGGATGCGCCGCTTTCTCGCAGCAATACTATCGTAGAAATTTCTAAGAATTTCTTATTACAAATAAATCCGCTAATATTATATTCGCCATAGTAGTAGCTATCTGTGATGCGCAAACGGGCAGTAAAAATATTTCCGGGCGGTAATTTCTTTACATTTAACTGTGCATCGTAAGTATTATGTATATATTGAATAAAATTACCTGTCCATACGCCATCAATATCTTGCGCAGTAGAAGCAAAATAACTAATAAAAGAATACAAGAAATAGAGTGTGTATTTTTTCACCTTACAAAATTACTAGAATAGATAGGTATTGAACAAAATTATTGCCAAACAAGTGTTAATAAAAAAACTTTATTCTATTGTTTCATCATCTATTTGCTGCAAACATTCTTTGATATATTGCATTACTTCTTTTCCGCCTCTGTGTTTTTCTGCAGAAGTCTGAATCATCGGTGGCAGAGTCGTCCAATTTTCTAACATCTTAGTTTTAAATTGTTTAATATTCTTTTGTACTTCCATCCCACGCCCTTTATCAGTTTTTGTAAATATAATAGCAAAAGGGATTTTTATTTCGCCGAGCCATTCAATAAAATCTAAATCAATTTTTTGTGGGGAAATACTGGAATCAATTAATACAAATAACGTGAGCAATTGCAAACGATTTGTAATGTAAAATTTTATCATTTTACTAAAAACCTCTCGTGTTGTTTTAGAAACCTTAGCATATCCATATCCGGGCAAATCCACTAAATGCCAGCTTTCATCTATCAAAAACAGGTTGATTGTTTGTGTTTTTCCTGGTGTTTGCGATACTTTTGCCAATTCACGCATACCTGTAATCAGGTTTATCAAAGAGGATTTCCCTACATTGCTTCTGCCTATAAATGCAAATTCAGGAAGGTCTGTTTGCGGGCAATCATCGGTTTTAGGAAATGCCCCAATAAATTTTGCTGACTTTATCAAGTTGAATATTTAATAATGCAAAGATGAGTAGTATTTTCCTAATTTTGTCCATAAATCGTATTATTGAAAGATATTGTATTTAATATAGCACGCATTTTACTACAAAAACAAATTGCTTTTTGTATTTATCGTTTCCCAAAAGAGGAAACACTTAGGCTTGCTATTGCTCAAGGTATCCTAACGCCTAAATCTAAAAAACTATGGATTGCTCCCTTTATCAATACCTCTAAAGCTGAACCAGTTTTTTTAGATGTGATAAACACAGATGAAATAAATAATGATTTTGCAAATACGTTAAAATTAATACCACAAAAAGAAAATACTTACAAAATAATTTTACCGAAAGAAACAAGCAAAGCAGAATATTTCACGTCCTTAGATGCTTTTTTAGATGATATTCATTCTGGAAAATTAGATAAGGCTATTTTATCAAGAGTGATACTGCAAAACAAACCGGAGCACTTTGAGGTTTTAGCTTGTTTTGAAGAAATTTGCACCACATATCCCGATACTTTTTCTCACCTTTCTTTATTGCCAAATTCAGAAATTTGGCTGGGTGCTACACCAGAGTTATTATTAAACAAAGAGGGTAATACCATTCGCACCATGACTTTAGCCGGAACGCAGGCGCGCCGTGATGACAGTAATTATATTTGGGGGAAAAAAGAATTGGAAGAACACACCATGACGGGGCTGCATATCGAAAATAACATCACAAAATCTAAAGGCGAGATATTGTCCAAGAACGAAAATCCATATACAATAGAATCTGGAAAAGTGGCGCACTTGCGCACCGACTATATCTTTAAAACACCTATAGATTTCAATTTAACTGCATTTATAAAAACACTGCATCCTACACCGGCAGTAGGTGGTCTTCCGGTGGCAAATGGATTGCAATGCATTGCAGCTCATGAAGGCTACGACAGAACCTATTACTGCGGCATTATTGGGGAAACGGACTTCAATACAACAGCAAAATTATTTGTTAACTTGCGTTGTATGCAAATCGGTGAAAACAAAATTGCAATTTATGTAGGCGGTGGCATTACTTCGGCATCTATACCCGAAGATGAATGGCAGGAAACCATATTAAAAAGCAAAACTATGATAGAAATAATACAACCTAAAACCCCAATTTCAATTTTGCATTAAATTAAAATACACTTCAAAAATTTTATTTTAAATGATATTATCAAATAAAAAAGGAGTTCAGCATATTGTATTAGCATTGGCCGAGTTAGGAATAAAAGAAGTGATTATTTGTCCTGGTTCGAGAAATGCACCACTAGTAATTTCATTCAATCGACATCCTAACTTTAATTGTACCAGCATAAGAGATGAACGAAGTGCCGGATTTTTTGCTTTAGGAAAAGCTATCGAATCCAAACAACCTGTAGCTTTAGTCTGCACCAGCGGCTCGGCTGTTTTAAATTTTGCACCTGCTATTGTTGAAGCTTTTTATCAACGAATACCGTTAATAATAATTACTGCTGACCGCCCAATTGAATGGGTAGATCAAGGGGATGGACAAACAATAAAACAACATGAAATTTATAACAACTATATTAGAAAAAGCTACACTTTAGATGGTGATTCCGCAGACGTACAAAAAATATGGCATATAGAGCGAAGTATCAGCGAAGGAATTTCAATCGCTACATCAACAAATAAAGGTCCGGTGCATTTCAATATTTCATTGAGTGAGCCTTTATATAAAACAGAAGAATTAAAATCTAACACTTCCGTTTCTATATTTAAAACTTCGATTACACAAGAAATTATTTGCGACGAACAACTCCAAGTTTTTGCTACACAATTTTCTTTCCACAAAAAAATATTGTTTTTAGTCGGGCAGCTGCCAACTGACAAAGAATTAGAATCGCTGTTAATACATTTTGCAAAACAAGATAACGTAATTGTACTAACTGAATCCACTTCAAATGTACATCATCCTGATTTTATAGAAAACATAGATAGATGTATTACAAACATAAATGATGAAACAGCAAAAGCTTTAATGCCCGATTTATTAATTACAATTGGAGGTGCTATTGTATCTAAAAGAATAAAAAGTTTGCTGCGAAAATTCCGCCCAACTGCGCATTGGAATATTCATCCGTATGACGCCACAATGGATACCTATCAATCGCTCACAACTGCAATATCCATGCAGCCTACAGCATTTTTAACGTCGCTGAGTGAATACCATATTCCTGTAAATTCAGATTATAAAAACAACTGGCAAAATTTACAGCAAAAGAAAATAACACTACAACAAGAATTTGAATTAACTGCACCTTACAGCGATTTTAAAGTTTTTCAAAAAATACTTTCAACAATTCCAAAAGACACGGTATTACATGTTGCCAATAGTTCTCCCATCAGATATGTGCAATTATTCGACAATTCAGCTATTGCAGAAACGTGGAGTAACAGAGGCACCAGTGGCATTGATGGATGCACAAGTACTGCAATGGGTGCAGCGGCAGCGGCTCCAGTAAAATCATTTGTTTTAATTACAGGAGATGTTTCCTTCCAATATGATGTAAACGCACTTTGGAATGACAAACAAATTGAAAATTTAAAAATCATTGTCATCAACAATGGCGGCGGTGGAATATTCAGGATTATTGAAGGCCCAAATTCTATTGAGGAAAGAAGTGAATTTTTGGAAACCGAAATGACTACACATTTTGCACATATAGCACAACATTTTTCTTGGAATTATATACATGCAAAAGATGAGCAAACATTAAATGAGGCGCTACTTTATTTTTTTAATACCAATAACAAAAGAATTATTTTAGAGATATTTACAGATGCAATCACCAATCCTGTTGTATTAGCAGATTATTGGAAACATTTAAAAGATTAAAAATAAAAACAATGGAAAAATTAACTTGGGAAACCATAAAAGAATATCAAGATATTACATTTCGGAAGTGCAATGGTGTAGCCAGAATTGCATTTAACCGACCGGAAGTACGCAATGCATTTCGTCCGGAGACTGTTTCAGAATTACAAGAAGCACTACATATTTGCCACGAATCTCTAGAAATAGGTGTGGTATTGATAAGTGGTGAAGGACCATCTCCAAAAGACGGCGGCTGGGCATTTTGTTCCGGCGGTGACCAAAGGGTACGCTCCAAAACTGGCTACAAAGGCGGCGATGGTATTAATCGTTTTAATATTTTAGATGTGCAGCGACAAATCCGTTTTATGAATAAGGTAGTAATTGCGGTAGTTCCAGGCTGGGCAGTTGGCGGCGGGCATAGTTTACACGTTGTTTGTGATTTGACTTTAGCAAGTAAAGAACACGCCATCTTTAAACAGACAGATGTAAATGTTGCCAGCATTGACGGTGGTTATGGCTCTGCATACTTAGCAAGAATGGTAGGACAAAAACGAGCTAGAGAAATTTTCTTTTTAGGAAAATCATATACTGCACAAGAAGCGTTTGAAATGGGCATGGTAAATGCAGTTGTACCACATGATGAGTTAGAAAATACGGCGTATGAGTGGGCACAAGAAATTTTAAGCAAAAGCCCGACCGCTATAAAAATGACAAAATTTGCATTCAATTTAATTGATGATGGATTGGTAGGACAACAAGTATATGCGGGCGAAGCAACAAGATTAATATATGGCACCGAGGAAGCGGAAGAAGGTAGAAATGCTTTCTTAGAAAAACGTGATCCTGATTTTAAAAAATTCCCTAAATTTCCATAAAGAGAAAACATGGCTTCTACTTCGACTTGGCTTACTGCATTTCGGTTAAATACACTTCCGTTATCTTTATCCACTGTAATTTTGGGGAGTTTTTTGGCGGCTTATCAGCATCAATTTAATGGTGTAGTGATGTTAGTAGCAATTATAACAACGTTGTTTTTACAAATTTTGAGCAACTTAGCAAATGATTATGGCGATGCTGAAAGTGGCGTGGATAACCCTGACAGATTAGGCCCTAAGCGAGGATTACAATCAGGTGCTATAAGCAAAGAAAGCATGAAAAAAGCAATTGTAATTTTTATTTTATTGTCTTTAATTTCCGGTATATACTTGATTATTGAAGGCACTAAAGGTATTGCATTTTCAAATGGAGTTATTCTATTTTTTATTGGAATAGCCGCAATTATTGCTGCATTAAAATATACAATGGGTGAAAACCCCTATGGATACTCAGGGCTTGGCGATTTGTTTGTTTTTATTTTCTTTGGATGCGTAGGCGTTTTAGGTACTTATTTCTTGCACACTCATCAATTGCCCTTTAAAGAATTTTTACCTGCAATTTCGATGGGTTGTTTTAGCACTGGCGTTTTAAATCTAAATAATCTTCGCGACAGAGTGAATGATGCTGCATATAACAAAAGGACTATTGTAGTAAAATTAGGGTTACAAAATGCTAAATATTACCACGCTATACTTTTAACTGTTGGTATGTTGTCAGCTATTATTTTTACCGCCATAACACCTGCTTCTATATGGAAATGGCTATACCTTATTGCATTTGTAGGAATAATTAGAAGTATAGTAATAGTAATGAAAAACGAAGCCCCAAAAGCATTAGAACCGGAATTAAAAAAATTAGCTTTAAGTACTTTGTTATTCTCCATTTTGTTTGGTAGTGGTTTATTATTATAAATAAAGAATGAAGTAAATGCAATGTTATTACCAAAAATATACGCTTCATTTTAAAATACCTGCCGGTACTTCCAGAAACACGCTGCATACCAAAGATACTTATTTCATTTTTTTACAAAACGGCAATAAAACAGCAGTAGGCGAATGCAATTTATTTGCAGGATTATCTTATGATGACCGACCAGAATATGAGAATAAATTAGCAGAAATTTGCCGACGATTGCCGTTTGAAAAAGAAGGTTGTTTGAATGAATTGAAAATATTTCCTTCCATTTATTTTGGCGTTGAAACTGTTTTAAAAGATTATAACAATGGATGTAAACAACAGATTTTCCCGGAAGTTATAAACGAAGATGGATTTTCTGTTCCTATAAACGGCTTAATTTGGATGGGAACTCAAGCATCTATGCAGCAACAAATAGCACAAAAATTAGACGCCGGATATACCTCAATAAAATTAAAAATTGGAGCAATAGATTTCGAAACAGAATTAGCATTAATAAAATATATACGCAAACAATTTCCGGAAAAAGAAGTAGAAGTACGCTTAGATGCAAATGGCGCATTCAATCCATTGGAAGCAATAGAAAAACTAAACCAATTAGCAGAATTTAACATCAGTTATATAGAGCAACCGATAATGGCGGGGCAATGGCAAGAAATGGCAAAATTAGTCGAAAAATCGCCGATTAATATTGCTTTAGATGAAGAATTAATCGGTATTATTACAGAAGAAAAGCAAGCCGCATTACTCCAAACGATACAGCCTGATTTGTTGGTTTTAAAGCCTGCACTTATCGGCGGATTGGATGCTTGCACTGCATGGAAAAAGAAGATAAAAGCAATACATGGAGATTGGATAATTACTTCCGCTTTGGAAAGTAATATAGGACTTAATGCCATTGCGCAATATGCTGCCTTAGAGCATTGTAATTATGCACAGGGCTTAGGCACCGGACAATTATATACCAATAACATTCCGTCGCCATATACTGTGGATGCGAGGGGTTTGCATTACCACACCAATAAAAGCTGGAATTTCTCAACATTGCAATGACACACTTAGACTACATAGACTTACACTTAAATGGACATGTATTAAAAGGTAATGCCATTGTTGAATTTTGCAAAAATAGCACATTGCAAAACGAGATAGATTTAGGAATTTTCATGGCAAATTGGTTAGATTCAAATCCCAATATAGAAGTACAAACAAGTGGCTCTACTGGCACACCAAAAATTATAGCAGTACAAAAAAAACAGCTACTGCAAAGTGCCGCTGCTACTGCAAAATTCTTCAATTTTTCGGCAGGAGAAGTTGCGGCATTAGCATTGCCGATAAAATATATTGCCGGAAAAATGATGGTAGTTCGTGCACTATACAGCAAGTTGCATTTAAAAACAATTGAGCCTACAAGCCATCCGTTCGATTTTATTTCTAAAGATGAAAAAATAGATTTTTTACCTTTAACTCCAATGCAATTACAAGATGTAACGAACACTAAAAATGTACAAAAAATTCTATTAGGTGGAGCACCAATCAGCGAGGTGTTAGAACAAGAATTACAGACATTAAAAGCAGACATATATCATGGATATGGTATGACGGAAACGCTCAGCCATGTTGCGCTTCGGAAAGTAAATGGCAAAGACAAGACTCCATATTACACCGCTTTGCCCGGCGTTAATTTTTATGTAAATAACAAAGAATGTTTATGTATTCATGTTCCATTTTTACCTCATCCAGTTGTTACCAATGACCTTGTAGAATTACTAAACAAAACTACATTTATTTGGAAAGGTAGGGCAGACCATGTTATCATCAGCGGAGGCATAAAATTATTTCCAGAGCTTCTAGAAAATAAATTGGCAGCCTATATTCCATGCGCATTTTTCATTTCATCTATTTCAGATATTGTTTTAGGTGAAAAGTTATGCTTAGTTATTGAAGCAAAGCAATATTCAGAAGAGCAATTAAATCAATTAAAAGAACTACTTCAGCAGCATTTGGAAAAATTAGAAATTCCAAAATTTATTTATTTCCAAAAACCATTTATATATACACAAAGTGGGAAAATACAACGAAAACAAACGATGCAACTATTAGATAGCAGATAAATGCCATTTATTTCACATAAAAATAGAGCGTTTACCGTTCTAACGTCGTATTTTTATACCGATTTATCTTATTTATATATTGCATGAGTACACCATTAACTCCATATAATTCGGGCGAAAGCAAAAAACAACAGGTAGCTACTATGTTTAACAACGTAGCCGGCACTTACGATTTTTTAAATCATTTTTTTTCTGTAGGTATAGATAAACTGTGGCGAAGAAAATTAGTAAGACTTATTGGACAAAATCAGCCTAAAATAATATTGGATGTGGCGACTGGCACAGCAGATTTAGCAATTGCCGAAACCAAATTAAATCCAGAAAAAATAATTGGAATTGATATTTCAGAAAACATGTTGGCAGTTGGGCGCGAGAAAATTAAACCCTATCCCAACGTTGAATTACAATTGGGCGATGGCGAGCATTTGCAATTTGCCGACGAAACTTTTGATGCCGTAAGTGTATCTTTTGGGATTCGCAATTTTGAAAATGTACTTGCCGGACTTATTGAAATGCGACGCGTGCTAAAAACAAATGGAAAGTTATATGTATTAGAATTTTCAAAACCGAAAAATTGGTTGGTACAAAAGCTATACTATTTCTATTTTTGTAACGTTTTACCATTTGTTGGCAAGATAGTTTCTAAAGATGCACGCGCATACAGCTACCTTCCGGAAAGTGTGCGATTATTTCCGGATGGTGCACAGTTTGTAAAATTATTAGAAGAAGCCGGCTATAAAAATATTATATGCAAAACATTGACATTCGGAATAAGCACTATATATATTGCAGAAAAATAATTCTAGCACTAATTTTATTGTGCCATGCAGGGTTGTATGCGCAACGCAATGTAATGGAAAACGATTTGAAATTTGCTCGAAAACCATACCATTTCGGTATTCACTTAGCTTCCGGATTTGGAGATTTTAAAATAAAACATGGTACTCAATTTGCTACAAGCGACAGCATTTTATCAATTAAATCTAAATATGATGTAAACTTTGAAATTGCAGCTTTAATTAGTTACCACATCAACAAATATGTAGAATTGAGAACGATGCCGGGTTTTTTATTTTCTAATAAAAGTATTTCTTACGAATTTGGAGATGCTACATTTAAGAAAAAATCAACGCCGCAAGTGTATTTTGATTTACCGGTAGAAATAAAAATAAAATCTGAACCGCTTAAAGATATTAAATTATATATGGTGGCGGGGTTAAAATATGGGTATGATGTAGGTTCAAATTTTAAAGACAGAAGAAAACCAGACCAGCCTATACAAAAACCCAATGATTTTGGGGTAAACTATGGTGTAGGTATCGAAATACATTTTCCATTATTTATTCTGTCGCCAGAATTTAAAATGTACAATTCATTCTTAAATATCCATCAAGGAAATGATGCGCTACCTTATTCAAAATATATAAAAGGACTGTACAACCGCAATTTTATATTTTCTATTAATTTTGAAGGATAACAAATTTAGAGACTTTCTAATTTCTCGCGAATTGATAAACGCAATGCTTCCATTGCATCGTCAAAACTGATATTATTATTCACAATAATATCGCAAGAAGATTTATAGGGTAATATGTATTTTTCATAAGAAGGGAAAACATGATGTTGGTACCTATACAGCACATCTTCTAATGGGTAATTACGTTCAATTTTATCTCGTTGGATACGGCGGATTAATTTGATATGTTCATCCGCATCTATAAATATTTTTAAATCCATCAGATTAGAAACATCAATGAAATGGAAAACAAAAATACCTTCTATTACAATTACAGGTGCAGGTTTATAAATAACTTTTTTGGGAGTTGCTAATTCATTATTATACGTATATTCTGTCAATACTACTTCTTCTCCATTTAACAATTTTAACACATCTTGATGATATTCTTCTTCTTTGAAAGACTCCGGTAAATCAAAATTCTTCTCTCCTATAGCATCAATAACTTGCTCTTCTCTGGGTTTGTAATAATTATCTTGACTTAAAATGCATACCTGCTCTGGCGAGAAACTTGCTGCCAATTCTTTTACGAATGTAGTTTTTCCGCTTCCGCTTCCGCCCGAAATTCCAATCACAAAAGGTTTCTGATTCATCTGTTTATAAAAATATTCCCCAAAACTAATCATTAGAAAATATCTTACCTATTTTTACGGTAAATTTTTACTATGGAATTATTAGATGGAAAGAAAATAGCTACAGAAATTAAAGAAGAAATAGCCATAGAAGTAAAAAAAATTAAAGCAAGCGGAAAAAAAGTGCCCCATTTGGCGGCTGTATTAGTGGGCGATGATGGTGCAAGCCAAACTTATGTAAATAGCAAAGTAAAATCATGTGAGGAGGTTGGGTTTAAATCTACATTAGTCCGATTAAACAAAGACATTACTGAAAATGAATTATTAACACAAATTAATTTATTAAATAACGATGATTCCGTTGATGGTTTTATTATCCAATTGCCATTGCCAAAGCATATCAATGAAGAAAAAATATTACTGGCTGTAGCGCCGGAGAAAGACGTGGACGGATTTCACCCGATGAATGTGGGACGCATGGCTTTAAATATGCCAACTTATTTGCCCGCTACGCCAAAGGGTATTTTAGAAATACTGAAACGGTATAATATTCCGACAGAGGGCAAGCATTGCGTTGTTATTGGAAGAAGTAATATTGTAGGATTACCGATGAGCATTTTGATGGCACGAAAAAATAAAATTGGTAATTGCACTGTGACGCTCTGCCATTCAAAAACAAAAAATTTAAAAGAAGAAACTTTGCGTGCCGATATTATTATTGCAGCTTTGGGCATACCAGAATTTTTGAAAGGTGATATGGTAAAAAAAGGAGCGATAGTGGTAGATGTGGGAATTACCCGTGTGCCAGACAATAGTAAAAAATCAGGTTTTAGAATTGTCGGTGATGTAGATTTTAGAGCTGTAAGCCCAAAATGCAGCTATATTTCTCCCGTTCCGGGTGGTGTAGGGTTAATGACCGTGGTATCTCTTTTACAAAATACACTAAGTGCTGCCAAGGAAGAATTTTACAAGAAAACTATCAGTTTTAATATTGACGAATTGTGATTAAAGCTGAGGATTTTTTACAATAAAAAATGGATTTAATAAATCTTGTCTGTTATAGGTCAGCGACTGAAAGTTATCGAAACGCAATACCTCCGCACCAGCTTCAGTAGCAACAATTTGTCCGGCACAGGTATCCCATTCCATTGTCGGACCTAAACGTGGATATACGTCGGCTTTGCCGTCCGCGAGCAAGCAAAATTTAAGCGAGCTGCCAGCCGCTACAAAGTCAACCGCAGCAAATTTAAGTTTTTGTTGTGCTACATATTCTAATAACTCTGGAGTTTGATGCGAGCGAGAGCCTACAATTTTCAAAACGCCATCTTGTGCCAGTGGTCGGATTTTTAAAATCGATGTTATATTATTTTCTAATTTAAAACTTCCTTTTCCAATCTCAGCGTAATAGGTAATCTGCTGTGCAGGCACATGCACTACGCCCAATACGGGGATTCCGTTTTCTACCAATGCAATATTAACTGTAAACTCTCCATTTTTCTTTATGAATTCTTTTGTGCCATCTAATGGATCTACAATCCAGCATTTTGTCCAAGATTTTCTGATTTCATACTCCAATAATTTATTTTCTTCGGAGATAATCGGAATGGTAGAATCGATATTTTTTAATGCAGTTACAATTATGTCATTAGATTTTTTATCTGCGATGGTAAGTGGAGAATCGTCAGATTTTAGTTCTACAGAAAAATCCTGTTTGTATATTTCTAAAATAGCTTCGCCGGCTTCTTTTGCAATCTCAATTATGGAATTTATCATTTTTTGATTTAGTAGGTAAAATTAGAATTCGCATTTCCAACGGTAGGATTTACAGCATCTTTTTCGCTTAAGATTATATCTGTTTCAGGAATTTTCCAATCAATATTCAAAGTAGCGTCATTATAGGCAATTCCACCTTCAGATGATTTATTGTAATAATTATCGCATTTATAAAGAAATTCACAAGTATCAGAAAGTACTACAAATCCGTGAGCAAATCCAGCGGGAATTAATAATTGCAGTTTATTTTCAGCTGATAATTCAATAGAGAAATGTTGCAAATAAGTTGGTGAGCCTTTGCGAATATCTACCGCTACATCTAATACTTTACCTTGTGTTACCCGCACTAATTTTGTTTGTGCATAAGGGTTATTTTGATAGTGCAATCCTCTTAAAACGCCATACGAAGATTTAGAATGGTTATCTTGAATAAAATGATAATCAATGTTATGTTCTTTTAATTTTTGGGCATTATAACTTTCATAAAAAAAGCCTCTATTGTCTTCAAAAACGGTAGGTTCAATAACAAATAAATCAATTAAGGGAGTTGGTATTAATTTCATTTTCACTAAGCTATTTAAGCAGATTTTATAGTTTCTTTGATGGATGCCCAATAATGCCTTCTTACATAAATTATTACAATTGCAATTATGTCTATAAAAGCACCTATTAGCATGTACATAATAAACTGATTTCTGGTAGAAACTACTTCCTTTTGTAAAGGCAAATGCGGTTCGTCTATCGTTTGGAACAAAGGCATAATGGATTGCAAGTTTGTTTTAGAGCCTTCCAAGGCGGTTGCTGTCATAGAGTACAAGCCTTCCAATAATGCTTTATTTCGGATATAACGTGTTTCATTTAAGTCGGCTTTAAAAGTAACCAAGTTATTGGCTTTGTCTTTATAGTCTGCTAGATTAAACTCTGAATTTTCTAACTGCGCTTTTACGTATGCTAATTTTTCTTCTAAGAAATCTACCGTTATCTTTGCTTTTCTAGTAGCACGTTCGATGTAGTAATCTATTAAATTATCATAGAAACTTTCGCAGAGTAATTTTGAAAACTCTTCATCGTTGGAGGTTACGGATATGGAATAAATTTCAGCTTCATTATAATCGATATTTACCATTGTCCGGATACTTCTTAGTATATTTTTAAATACTAAATAATCTGGGATATTCATATCACTTACGGAAGTAAAATCTTTATAGTAACTATCTTTGTATCCAGACATCAGGCGCAAGTAGTGATTTGCCAAATAATCTTCTCTACCACGGAATACATATTTTTTGAAAAGCATTTTAGAACCTACTTTTTCAGTAAATGCATATTCTTTTAATTTCTTTGGATTACCGAAATTGGCATTTGTAGTTTGCAATAAATTAGCGAAACTATTTGCACCACCAAATCCTGGGACTTGAGGGCGTTCTTCCGATAAGAAGAATGTTATTTTAGCAATATAAGTGGGTTTTACTTGAGTACCCTTATAATAGCCATACATTCCCGTTAGAATAATTGGAATTACAAAAATAAGAGCATAATTTTTTGCTATACCACCCAGCTCTTTTACAATTGCTAAAAATTGTTTTAGCCCTTGGTCATTTATTGTTTCAACCGTTGGCTGCTCATCTTGTGGCTGAACAGCAGTATTGATATCCTCCGATTCTTTATTCTTATCCAATTCTTCTTGCATAATTACTTTTTAGTATTCCGAACGGTTTCAAACAATAAATATAAAGTCAATATAGAGGTAAGTGCTCCAATGGTTCCTGTTATTGTTTTTTGTAATAATAGACCATTACCTGTACTATGTAGTCTTTGTTTTTTCTCTTTCGGTGGTTTTTGGGGAATTACTATCACAGAACCTTTCTCTACCATTGGGAATTTTTTTCCAAACATCGTTCTATGTGTTCTTAATATTTGTCCGTTAGGACGTACTACATACGTTTTTCTTTTGAAGGCACTATCACTAAAACCGGCTCCATATTTATAGATATAAAATTTAGCATCTCTTCCTTCATTAAATGGAACATATAAATTTTCAGGTTTTTCTTTGGAAGGATAATTAAATTCTCCACGTAATGCAACTAAATCTTTTATTGCGGGTATTTCTATCACATCACCTTCTTTAAGCACATAATTATATTTCGATTTTTTATTCTTCAATGCAATGTTCAAATCTGTAAGAATATTCCCGATTCCATCATCTTTTCTGGTTAATTTTGTACCGTCTGCATAAGCAAATCTTGTTAAACCGCCAGCACGTTCTATTACAGAAGAAAGTTTTTCATCTTTGGTGGTCAGCACATAATCTCCGGGGTAAAGTACTTCTCCTTTAACGGTTACTTTCATCTGATATTCAAATTCAGGTGTGGGGCGAACGTATATTTGATCGAAAGGCTGTAATTTAATTGAATTAGCAACTGCATCTTTACCAATATTCTTACTTATACTAAAATTTAATATGGTTACTTGTGTTGGTACAGATTGAGAAATTGCTTTATCATAATTAGCAATACGTGCAATTTCGATTCTATTTGAAGCTGCTTCCATCTTAAAGCCTTGCGCTAAAATTAATGCATCTGCTAAGGTCATGTTTTCCATATAAGGGAAAGTATCCGACTTCCGCACCATACCATTTACTTCTACATAATATCTATCGATACGTCTTAAATCTTTTAACACATAGATTTTATCTCTTTTCTTTAGTTTAAATGTATCTAAAGCGGCATAGTTATTGGTTGTATCGATTCTAAATGAAATTAGTTTTTCTGTCAAATCATCATTTACCCGATAGATAATAATTTTATCTAATAATGCTTCTTCTTTCAATCCATTACACATAATAATTGCATCGCGTAAGGACATTCCTTTTTCCGACTCAAACTTCCGTGGTTTACGAACTTCCCCTTTTACTTCTATATCAAATTTATCGAAGTAATCTGTTTTTGCATAAACCTCTATGACATCTCTAAAAGTCAGCAACATATTATCTTCTGAATTTTTATCATCAATAATATTTTGGAGGCTTATTTTATAAGTATGTTTTCTAAAATCATCAAAATTTGTTCTCACCACATAAGCTTCATCTAAGTAGGCATCTTCTTTCAAGCCTTGTGCTCTTGTGATTACATCCCATACTCTATCTCCTTCTCTCCACTCATATCTACCGGGTAATAATACAGAGCCATTTACATCTATATAGTTTTTTACTTTTTCAGGGATAGAACGAACGCCTACTACATCACCGTTTCTTAATACTATTTTTCCGCCAACGGCTTTTATGCTATCTAAATTATAATCAATTAAAATTTGCTTATTTTCATCATATCTTCTGATTTGAATAATTTTGGTAAAAGCATCAGGTTTATAGTTTCCACAAAATCTCAATAAATCTTCAAAGGTTTCACCTGGTTTCATTTCATACTTTCCCTCTCTATTTACAGCTCCTTCAATTCTTACTATATTTTTCTGAGCTGGAACGTAGATATAATCGTTATTATCTAAGAAAATATCATCTTGTTTTTCCGGTGTAAATAAAAATTTATACAAGTCAAATGTTCTGATAATTTTTCCGTCTCTTTTAATTTGGATATCACGGATAGAGCCTGATTTTGACGGCCCTCCTACATAGGCAAGAATATTATAGGCAGTATTAATTGCAGGAAAAGTATAAGAGCCCGGATTTTCTACATCACCTACCACATTAATAGTGATAACACGTGAATAATTTATGGACACATCAAAGTCTGATTTATCAATCATATAAGCATTGGCAAATCGAGTACGAAGCAATCCTTTGGCTTGCTCTAAGGTTAATCCTTTTAAATAGACGCGTCCAATGTTTTCTTGTTGTATATATCCATCTTTATCGATATAAAATAAACGATTATAATCGGCATATCCCCAAATAGAAACTACGATTTGGTCACCAACACCTAAAATATAATTACTTGGCGGTTTAATATCCACTGCATTATTGAAAATTTTCACATCTTTTTGGCGGAAATACGTAAAACCGTAAATATCTACAGTATCTAATTTTTCACGTAATTCACGCGTTGCCGTTGCTGTAATTTTCTCAACAGTTTCTGACGCTTTTTGTGCTTCTTTCAATAATTTATCAGGAGTATTTATATTTCCTTTTACTTCCGATGCATTGGTGGCATTACCCATCGCACCTTGCTGCTCATCAGCATCTATCGTGCGAGGTGCTATTTGTTTAGCTATTTGTTGAGATTTTTTAGTTTCTTCTACTTTTAAATTTCCTTGTTTAATTTGAAGGGTATCTTCTATTTTTTTAAAGATTTCTTTTACAGTTGGGTCAGGTGCAACATACTGCTGTTGTCCTTGTTGTTGTTGTAGCATTTGTTGATACTGCATTATCTGAGCAGGTGTCAATTCTTGCTGTAGAAGTTGTGTAGGTACTGTTGGTAAAACAAATTGTGCCTGTACTGTTAATCCAACAAAAAACAACAAAATGCTTACTACTCTTTTGATTGTATATTTCATACTAACTTAATTCGTATTGGTGTTTGTAATAATTAAGGTATTCACCTGATGTAACATGATTTAGCCATTCAGAATTTTGCAAATACCAATCTACTGTTTTTTCCAAACCTTCTTCAAACTGTAAAGAGGGCTTCCAACCCAATTCTCTATTTAATTTAGTCGCATCGATGGCATATCGTTTATCGTGTCCGGGTCTATCTTTTACATAAGAAATTAACTGCTCTGATGTGCCAATTGCTCTGTTTAATTTCTTGTCCATGATAGTACACAACAAGCGAATTAAGTCGATATTCTGCCATTCGTTAAAACCTCCAATATTGTAAGTTTCGCCTAATTTACCGTTGTGATAAATTACGTCTATTGCAGCTGCATGGTCTTCTACAAACAGCCAATCTCTGGTATAATCGCCTTTGCCATAAACCGGCAATGGTTTATTATTTTTTATATTATTTATAAATAATGGTATCAGTTTTTCAGGAAATTGATACGAGCCATAATTATTAGAACAGTTAGAAAGTACTATTGGTAGGTGGTAAGTATTTTCATAAGCACGGACAAAATGATCTGAACTTGCTTTAGAAGCAGAATATGGAGAACGTGGGTCGTATGAAGTTTCTTCAGTAAATAAACCTGTATCACCTAAGCTGCCATATACTTCATCTGTTGAAACATGATAAAACAATTTATTTTGAAAATTATTTTTCCATTTCTCTTTTGCTGCATTTAATAAATTCACAGTGCCTACAACGTTAGTCATTATAAATTCTAACGGGTTGGCGATTGATCTATCTACATGAGATTCTGCTGCAAGATGGATAACGCCATCAAAATTATATTTATCAAATAACTGAAATACAGCAGTTGCCTCTACGATATCTATTTTCTCAAAAATATAATTAGGCTTTTGCTCTATATCTTTTAAATTTTCTAAATTTCCTGCATAGGTCAATTTATCCAAATTTACAATGGTATAATCTGGGTATTTATTTACAAATAATCGTACCACATGCGAACCGATAAAACCTGCGCCTCCTGTAATTAGAATTGTTTTCATACTTTATAATGTCCAGTATTCTAAATTTGTAATTTTTGATTTATACATGTTTTTGATATCCACTAATACAGCATCTTCCGTAGCTAAGTTAGTGAAATATTGTTCATCAAGTTGCTTATAGGCATCATGAGAAACGGCAACCACGATTACATCGTATTTTCCGCTTGGTGCAGGACTTAATACCACGTTATATTCCTCTTCTACTTCATGCGCATCTGCCATTACATCTACCATTTCTACGGCTACATGAAAATCTTTCAACTCTTTGTAAAGATTAAATACTTTAGAATTACGGATATCAGTCACATTTTCTTTAAAAGTAGCGCCCATAATTAATGCGCTGCATTGTGACGGATTTTTACCTTTGCTTAATAAATATTGTACTATTTTTTTTGCAATATAATTAGGCATTCCATCATTAATATTTCTACCGCTTAAAATTATTTGTGGCTTATAGCCTAATTCATTGGATTTGTAAGTCAAATAATATGGATCCACGCCTATGCAATGTCCGCCTACTAAGCCTGGTTGAAACTTCAAAAAGTTCCATTTTGTTCCTGCGGCCTCTAATACATCATACGTGTTAATGTTCATCAAACTGAATATTTGAGAAAGTTCATTCATCAGCGCAATATTCAAATCACGTTGTGTGTTTTCTATTACTTTTGCAGCCTCTGCTACTTTTATGGAGGCTGCTTTATATACTCCGGGTTCGATGATTGAACCATAAACAGCGGCAATATTCTCTAATGCTTCTTCATCGCAGCCCGAAACGATTTTAGTAATTTTCGTTAAGGTGTGTAAGGTATCACCGGGGTTTATTCGTTCAGGTGAATACCCAACTTTAAAATCTTCTTTAAACTTCAAGCCTGATTTTTCCTCAATAATAGGCACACAATCTTCTTCTGTACAGCCAGGATATACAGTTGATTCAAACACTACGTAGTCTCCTTTCTTTACTACTTTTGAAATAGTTGTAGATGCACCTATTAACGGTTTTAAATCAGGTACATTATGCTCATCAACAGGTGTGGGTACTGCTACTATAAAAAAAATTGCATTTTTCAACACCTCTGTATCTGCTGTAAATTCAATATCTGCACCTGCAAATGCACTGGATGGTAATTCATTACTTGGGTCAATGTGATTCCTCATCATATCTACCCTTTTTTGATTTATATCAAATCCAATTACTTTAAATTTTTTGGCTAATTCTAAGGCTATGGGAAGCCCTACATATCCAAGTCCGATAACGCCGATACTTTTTGCTTTTGTATTGAAATCGGCTAAAAATTGTTGCGTGTTACTCATTTCTGCTTTTGGAATTGGCAAAGATACAAAAAAAAGGAAAAATATTTAGCATAAACGACTAACAAATAATATGTTTGCTATTGTTTCACGATATAAAAATTGTTAAAAAACACATGCACTTTTTGTATAACTTACTAATTGCTCTTTATGGATTTTTTATCCGGGTTGCTGCTGTATGTAATACCAAAGCAAAAAGAAGAGAAATTGGCAGTAAACATTGGGAAATACAGTTAAAAAGTGTGGAAAATATACCGCAATCCGTTGTTTGGATCCATTGTGCCTCTGCTGGTGAATTTGAACAAGCAATTCCTATTATACAAGAAATAAACCAAAAACATCCAAGCTATTTTATTGCTGTAAGTTTTTTTTCACCTTCAGGTTATGAGCTCTATAAAGATTCATCGCTTGCGGATATTTTCTTTTATTTTCCATTGGATACTGTAGAAAATGCAAGAAAAATTATTCTATTATTACAACCCCGAAAAGTGCTTTTTATTCGCAATGAAATATGGTGGAATATATTACTTGAATTAAATAAACAACAAATTCAGACATACCTAATCAATAATTCGTTAGTGAAAAACAATTCTTTTATTTACCAATTTTATATAGAAAAAACATTACCCTTATTTACTGCAATTTTCAATACGCAAGTGTATGGAAATACAAAATTAGAAAGAGTGCTGGAGAACAAAGTGATGGGATTTAAAGATGATAAATTAGATAATTTTTGCAAGCAAAGTTTTGTACTTATTTTGGGCAGCAGCTGGAGTACCGAATTGCAATATATTTTTAAATTTTACAAAAAATACAGTATTCATTTTCCTGCTTTGAAAATAATTATTGCACCTCATGAATTTGATGAAAATACACTATATAAAATTTGCAAAAACCATCATATACCTAAAAACGAAATTCAATTATATTCAGATTATAAACTTTCTGAAAACGCTAATTTTTTATTATTAGACAAAAAAGGAATTTTAAAATATGCGTATCGATATGCCGACATAGCCTTTATTGGCGGTGGTTTTGACAAAACAGTACACAATACAAGTGAGGCAATTGTATATGGAATTCCTACGTTATTCGGCCCAAATTTCTCCAAATTTGAAGAGGTAATTGAATTTATAAAAAATGGGATTGCTTTTCCAATAGGCAGTTATGATGAATTTGAAAAGAAAGTATTATCAATATTATGGCATCCAAAAATAAAGGAGGAAATAAAGAAAAAAAGTGAATCTTTTTTCAGCCGTCAGCAAGCCACATCTGAAAGAATAATAAGCGAAATCATGCAATAAAAAATCCCGCATAAAAAATATGCGGGACAGGCGTGTTTAAGATTCCGACTTTAATTAAATCGCTTCTGCAATACTATCATAAATCGTTCTACAGAAGATGTTCTATCATTCCAGTTGAATTTAGCTCTAAATCTTTCATTACAATAACTTTCTGCTTGTTCATAAGAATTTAACGTTTCTAATTGTTTTAATCCATTTTCGTATTCACTAAATTGGTTTCCAAATAACTCTCGTACAAAAATAAATTTATCATTCAGCGCAATTGATTCGCTTAGTGTTTTACCCATCTTTGTATTTAGTGATTCGGTATTTACCTTTGGTTTAAAAATTTCATTTAATGAAGAAGGAGTAAGTTCTTCAACAGCTAGTTTTGTTTCTTTTTGCTCTACTACCAATACAGATCCATGGCTTTCATATACAGAAGAAATTACTTGTTGGTTATCAGACGCTAAATTTGTCAATGGATCAAATACACTATTATTACTATAGGTTTCATGCAATTCTTCTTTTCCATCATCAAAAGATTCGAAAAGTTGCTTTTGAGCTAAAATATTTTGTTGCTGGCCAAAAACATCTGCAATTGAAAGGCTTTCTTTTTGTGCTAAAGTTTCTGCTAGCGTAACCACTTTATGTTCCTCTAATTTATTTTGTAATGGTTCTGATGTAAAAGTTGGTATTGTTGTTTCCGGTTTCTCGTCCGTTTCTATTGGCTCTTGTATAAACGCAGGAGTTGTTTCAATTTTATTTAATGTATAATCTTCTGTAATAATATTTGTAGGAGCTTCATCAGTTTTTTCAGCAAATAGCGGTAATGTTTCATTCGCTTCATTTACTAAATTGGCATTAAAACCTTTTGCATTATCAACAAAAAGTTTATTCAAAGAATAATCTTCTGTGATAATACTTTCAGCAAAAGTTCTACTTTGAGCAGTTGGTTCTACAGCCGTTTGCTGTTCTTCCGTTACTTCTTCAATTTTATGCTCCGCCACTTTATTTAAGCTATAATCTTCTGTAATGATACTTTCAACGGTGGTGGGTATTTCTACTAAGGTTTCATTTTTTTCCTTCGCTACAAATGAAGGTTCTGCGACAGGTATTTCCATTTCTATTGGCGCATGTACTTCACTAACAATTTCTGATTTTTCTGCAATTATCTCCGCTGTATTTGGTTGTTCTATTTCAGAAAAATCATTATTCAATGCTGCCTCTACTTGTTCTGTATGATGCGTTGTTTCTACTTCTACAATTTCTTTTTCTTTCATAGGAATAAAGGCACTTTCCCTCTTTACAGATGGCGTGAACGAATCCTCTTCAATATTTCCAATAATTAAAGAACGTTCAATGTCTTCTATACGGTCGATACTCGTATAAAGATACTTTTTCATCAAAAGCAATTCATCTCTTGACATGGTTCCTTCTGATAAAATTGTTCTATTCAGATTGGAAACTACGGTAAGGTAGTTTTCTATTTTTTGCAAAGCATTTCTTATTTCCATCTGTTTTCGTATTTTGATGTCGAATTTACTGGGTAAACTACAAATTTTATACATGTTTTTAGAACCAAATGTTAATAAGTCTAAATCAGGCTGGATTGAAGTAGTATGTGGCTCCATGTTTTCTGGTAAAACAGAAGAGTTGATTCGACGATTAAAACGTGCAAAAATTGCCAATTTAAAAGTTGAAATCTTCAAACCACAAATAGACACACGCTATCACGAAACCGAAGTGGTTTCGCATGATTCCAATTCTATAATGAGCACTCCAGTATCAAGTTCTCAGAATATTTTACTCTTAACAAACGAAGTAGAAGTTGTAGGAATTGATGAAGCCCAATTTTTCGATGAAGGCTTACCTGATGTTTGCGAGCAGCTTGCCAATAAAGGCATCCGAGTAATTATTGCAGGATTAGACATGGACTTTATGGGCCGACCTTTCGGACCGATGCCTGCACTACTTGCAAAAGCAGAGTACATCACTAAAGTACATGCCATTTGTGTAAGATGTGGTGCATTAGCCAATCATTCTTACAGATTGGTAGAAGGCGAGGCTAAAGTTTTATTGGGCGAAATGGAAAGCTACGAGCCTCGATGCAGAGATTGTTTTAATCAAGGCATCCATTTAAAATGAAACGAAAAAAATTAAGAAAAGTTTAAAACCAAAATATGTAACTTTCTTTTAATTACGATTATAAATTCCTTTTATGAAAATCTCAGGCATAGAATTAGCACCAAAAATAAACCTCAATGGCATAGATTTATTTTTGAATGGCGCCGCAGTAAGAACAAAATTTTTCATCCAAACCTACATTATATCTCTATATGCTGCAAAGCCAATATATAATGAAAAAGACGGAATAAAGGGAAACATAGAACGAAGTCTTCGAATGCAAATTATTACCCCCTTAGCAACTTCAAAAACTGTAAGTGATAATATTTTACAAGGCATGAAAACTGGGCTAGGTGATTTATATGAAAAACAAAAAGATTTAGTGGAAGAATTGAGAAAAGTAATTGAAAATTCTGGTGTGCAATACAAAGATACCATAGACATTTATACAACTAAAGGCAAGGTATTTCAACTTTATAAAAATGGTAAGGAAATATACACCTATAAAAATGGAGAACTTTTTTCTGAAACTATATTTGGTATTTACTTAGGAAACCCACCAAAAGATAAACAAATAAAAGAAGCATTACTTAATGGTTTCTAATACAAAACAAATTTAACATGTTAAAAAAAATAGTTTTATATATCCTTTTAGGAATAATCATCCTTTTGGCTTATGTTGGAATAAAAACAATTACAGCTCCTAACTTACAGCGAAAAATAAAGTATCAGCCAGCACCTGAATTATCAAAAAATGCGCTACAGCACTTCCAACAAGCCATCCAAATCAAAACTATCTCGTATGACAATCCAAAAGATTGGGACTCAATACCATTTATTCAATTTAGACAATTTTTAGAAAAAACATATCCTTTGGTACATCAACACTTGGAACGTGATGTAATTAATGGATACAGCTATTTGTATAAATGGAGTGGCAAAGATGTTACTTTAGCTCCTTATATATTAATGGCACATCAAGATGTAGTTCCTATCGAAGAAACTACCCGAAAAATATGGACATGCGAGCCTTTTGGTGGCACTTTGAAAGATGGATATATTTGGGGACGAGGTACTACTGACGACAAAATAAATCTCATCTCTATATTAGAAAGTGCCGAAAAATTATTACTGCAGGGCTTTCAACCCCAACGAACTATTTATTTTTCATTTGGGCACGATGAAGAAATAAGTGGTAGAAAAGGAGCACAAGAAATAGCAAAAATATTAGCTGCAAGAAATATAAAAGCAGCGCTGATAATGGATGAAGGCGGATTTATTACGCAAGAAAAAGTACCTGGTATGAAAAAACCGGTTGCCTTGATTGGCACAGCTGAAAAAGGATATATGACACTTGATTTGTCCGTTACTAAAAACGGAGGCCATTCTTCCATGCCTGATAAAGAAACAGCTATCGACATATTAATTAAGGCGATAACACAATTACGCGCAAATCCTTTTGAAGCAAAATTTACAAATGCAACACAAGACTTTATGCGTTATATCGGTCCCGAAATGGAATTTCCGAACAACATGGCGATGGCAAATCCTGTTTTATTTAAAAAACTAATTTGCAAAAATTATGAAAAAACAGGGAGTGGAAATGCAATGATTAGAACTACTTCCGTTCCTACAATTATCAATAGTGGCTTGAAAGAAAATGTAATTCCAACATTAGCGACTGCCACCATCAACTTTAGATTATTACCGGGTGATTCTTCTGGATTTATTTTGAAAAATATAAAAGAAATCATCAATGATGACAGAGTAAAAATTGTGGTTAGAGATAATAACATCAACGAAGGCACAGCTACTACTTCTGCTACCAGCAATGCCTTTTTGTTAGTGGATAGCATTGCAAAAAGCAGTTACGACAAGATTTTAAGTACTCCTTTTCTGCTAATTGGTGCTACTGACTCTCGTTATTTCACAAAGGTTTCAAACAATATTATCAAATTCAGCCCCATGTTTGATCCTATAGGATTTCATGGCATAGACGAACGTGTAAGCATAAAAAGCTTTCAACATTCACTATGGTTTTATGAGCAATTAATCCGCACTTGCAAGTAAGAAATATTTTTATTTCTTTGTTATTTTTACGGTATAAAAACCTGTATTCGATTTATCAAATACAGTTTCGTAAATAGACACATAAATTGTTCCTTCGGCATTGGCAGTACCATCAAATTTAGAGCCTGCAGTAAGCGCATCACCAAACTGACCGATTCGATATACAACAGCACCATACTTCGGCGACATATCTTCTGTATATGCATTATCTTTAGTGCCGCTCACAAATCCATCTGGATTATATACTCCACCAGAAAGACTTTTCAGTACAATTTTTCCAGTAGCTGTGATATTGAATTTATCGCCTGGTTTTACTTTTACACCTGTATTCAACCACCCTTTATTATCCGTATTTCCTGATATATAATAATTAGCTTTAAGTTTAAAACTACCGTCGGTGCTTTGTGCAGTTTCATCGGCGGGAGAAATATCCATACTTTCAATTTTATCCCGTTTAAAGGTCAAATTACCATATTCTGTTTGCATTTGAATATCAGTAAATGCTACAGCACCTTCTATATAGTTATTATTATCAAAACTAACGGCATCATTGATAGTTTTATCTGATGTAAGGTTCGCTTTTACAGATAATTCATCTATCAATTGTTCGATTGTATAATTTTCCCTATCCGTCATTTTATAAAATGGATTTTGCGTATAAGTAATGACGGTAGAAAGAATAGGCGAGCCATAGGCTAATAAACGCTCATAAACCGGCTTAGCATCTGCATCATTTGTAAAGGTTTGTAATTTTGACAAATCGGGAAGCACTGCTCCATCTTTAGTATGGTCGGAAAAAATCCCAAATTTTATTGCAGAAATTTGTGCCGTTGGAATATTCAATGCGCCATAAGGAGTAGTAATAGTTATTTTAGCTAAAATAGATTTCCCTGTAATCACGTCTCCATTTTTGAGATGTACCGTTACATCTATACTTCCAGCAATAGCAGACATTAATGTCAAATAACAAAATGTGGCGATGAATAGAAAAATGTTTTTCATAAGTTATGTGTTTTGGGTTATAAAATATTCGAATTATGATTAGCTAAAATACATCATTACAACTATAAAATTGTAAAAATATTGTATCGGGAAAATACAAAAATTAAGTTTCGTCTGTCGGCTCGCAAGATGCCAAATCCATATATGGCGGAATATCTGCAACGGATAAGTGTTTAAATTCTTTAATAATTTCTCCTTTACAAATTAAAAAGATACCGGGCATTTGGAAGACATCTGCATCACCAGGTGAGGATAAGAATGCGCCTTTCGTTATCCACAGATACACTCCGCGCCACCATACTTTGAATCCGAATACTTGCGACAGCGTACCTCGTCTTAGATGGAAGCCTTTGTATAACATTGATTCAGGATCAGAAATTCTATCCAAATCTCCTAAGTGGTATTTTTTAAATTCCGCTGCTGCCTCCATTTCTGTATGCAAATGTACCAATACGATTTTAGTTCCTTTGGCTTCTATTTTACTTCTCAATTTTTCTAAAATCCACAACGTTTCTTTACAAAAAGTGCAGCCAAAATAGCGTAAAAAAACCAACATTACCGGCTGTTTAAAAGATAATTCTTTTAAACTATCGTGATGATTAGTTTCATAAAAATCCAACAATTCCTCAGTCTTTAAATTATTCAAATGAATAATCTCATTATCTAATAAATATTGATGACGATAAGCATTGTATAAAATAATACCAAAGGGTATCAACCAAATTATATGATTGGTCAATATCATATTAAATATCACAACAGGTTCTTCTCCTTTCAGGTAAAAATAGGTAAACCCTACAATGATAAATAGTTTTGTGAAAAATGCCATAAAAACCACCCGCCAATGGCGCAGGGGATTTGAAGAAACGATAAGAAATCCGACACCAAAAATCATCTCGTACAATCCAACTACTTGCCATATTTGCAAATAATTGGGGTGCGACAAAGCGCATAAATCAAACCAAAAGCAAGGAAAGAAAATTACAGAAATACCCCAGAGAATGTGGTAGATACCTGCAATTATCAAAATGGATTTAAACCAAGTTGTATGTCGTGCGAATGTGATACTCATTTTTGTTTGACAGTTCTTTAACCCAAAATGAGTACTGATTGTTTACTAATTCTTCAAAAATGAAATTAATTCTTGCAAAGAAAGTTGTTGCTGCTCTCCTTTCTGCATATCTTTTAAGGTTACTACTTGCTGCGCCATTTCTTCCTCGCCGACAATACATACAAATGGAATATTTTTTTTATCGCAGTAGGAGAATTGTTTTTTCATTTTTGCATTTTCCGGATAAAATTCTGTATTGATATTATTTGCCCTTAAAGTAGCCGCCAACTGCAATGAGGCTTCTAAAGTTGCTTCTCCAAAATTTCCTATCAAAACTTTTGTTGAGGTTTTTATTTCTTCCAACAAATGTAGTTGTTGCATAGCTGTAAAAATCCTATCTAACCCTAATGAGGTGCCTACTGCCGGCAGGTCTTTTCCCCCGAACGAAGCTATTAATCCATTATACCTACCTCCACCATTTAATGAGCCGATGTGCGGAAAATCAGGTAGTTTGGTTTCAAAAATTGGCCCAGTGTAGTAATCTAAACCACGGGCTAAAGAAAGGTCAAAAGTAAAATTTTCTTTTGCCACCCCCAACAAGGATAAATACTTAAAAATCTCCTCTATTTCTGCTATACCTTGCTGTGCAATTTCGATATTTTCTAACGTTGCTTTTAATTGTTGTAATGTCAATTTTTCAGAAAGTAAAGTATGTAATTTATCAATGGAAGTAGTTGGAATATTTTTTTGTGTTAATTCTTTTTCTACTTCACTCCACGCCACTTTATCCAATTTATCTATAGATGTACATACCTCGCCAACGAATGAAGTATCTAAGCCCACAAATTGTGTAATACCGTTCAGTATTTTTCTGTTATTTACTTTTATTAAAAAATTAGGGATTTGCAATTCCGACAATACCTCAAACGTAATTGCTATCAATTCAGCTTCTATCAACATCGACTCTGAGCCTACGCAATCTACATCGCATTGGTAAAATTCACGGAAACGGCCTTGATGTGGTTGTGGTCTATCAGCACGCCATACCGGCTGCATTTGGTAGCGTTTAAACGGAATCGGCAAATCGTTATTCATTGCTACCATTCGCGAAAACGGCACCGTTAAATCATAGTGTAATGCTGCTTCGTCTTTAGTTCCAATTTTATAATTCAATTTGTAAATTAATCTATCTGCTTCATCGCCATATTTCCCGGTCAATATATCTAAATATTCTATCGCCGGAGTTTCTATCGGCGCATACCCATATTTTTTAAATGTTTGTCGCATAATAGCAAGAATGCGCTCACGGTGCAACATTTGTTCCGGTAAAAAATCTCTAGCGCCTTTGAAAATTCTTGGTTTTATCATAAAAAGCTTAGTTTTAATTATACTTTTTTTTTGGTAAAAATTTCACCTCTATTTCCGAATTAAAATCTTGCATAAAAATAGCACTTTGCTTTGCCGTAATTTTAAATGAATGATGCGGAATATATTGAATAGATTGTTGGTTCGAAAATAAAAATGAACTGATTTTTTTCTCTATTTCTACTAAAATTACAGCATCAGAATTAGACGCATATTGAACTTTCATACTGCGAATAGGCAACTTAGATGATAAAGTAGTATATAGATATTCTTTTTTATCTGCTGTGGTTTGCACTTGATATTTCCCTTCCCAGTTGGGTTTGTTAATATCGCTTTCTAAAATTGTTTTTAATTCTTTATTCCAATCCACGGTATCTATTTGTTTGGATTCTAGCTTACCATCAATGCGCACACTCTTCAATTCTGAAAAATGATGTTGTATATTTGTATCAATATCTTGCTGTACCAATCCTTTTAAATCAAAATATTTTTTAACTCCAGTACTATTATCCTGAACTGTTGTATTTTGGCAGGCTGAAAAAAATAAAATTATTATACAAAGATATTTCATGTGCAATTTTTAGAATAACGGGGTTCCGTTCATTTCTTTAGGAATTTCCAAATTCATTACTTTTAATATTGAAGGAGCAATATCTGCTAATTTCCCTGGTTGCAAAGTGCCTTTATAAAAATTACTAATAATAAATAAAGGCACTATATTTTTGGTATGCGCAGTATTGGGTGAGCCATCAGGATTGACAATATAATCTGCATTTCCGTGGTCAGCTGTAAGAAAAATAGCGTAATCATTTTCCAATGCTTTTGTAACTACAGCTTGCACACAAGCATCTACAGTTTCGGCTGCTTTTACGGCAGCACTAAATACGCCGGTATGTCCTACCATATCAGTATTTGCAAAATTCAGACAAATAAAATCGGGTGTTTTTTCTTCTATATATTCTATTACAGCATCACGTACTTGGCAGGCACTCATCTCCGGTTGCAAATCGTAGGTGGCTACTTTGGGAGATGGTATCATAATACGCTCTTCTCCTTCATAGGTTTCTTCTCTACCACCAGAAAAGAAAAATGTAACGTGCGGATATTTTTCGGTTTCTGCTATACGCAATTGAGTACAGCCATTTTTTGCAATCACCTCTCCTAACGAATTTTCAATATTATCTTTTCCAAAAATAGTGCTTACATTTTTATATGTTGCATCGTATATCGTCATGGTGACAAAATACAAAGGCATTGTTTGCATTTCAAAATCAGGCATGTCTTTTTGTGTGAGCACCGTTGTGATTTCACGGCATCTGTCTGTTCTGAAATTAAAACAGATAACTACATCATCGGGTTGCAAAACAGCCAATGGTTGACCTGCATCATTAGTTACTACCGCAGGTTGTATAAACTCATCTGTACTATTATTATCATAAGATTGCTGTATCGCTTCTAAAGCATTTTTACAAGATACTCCCTTTCCATTTATCAATAAGTCATACGCCAATTTTATGCGCTCCCAACGTTTATCTCTATCCATAGCATAATACCTGCCACACACAGAAGCAATTTTTGTCGGCGTATTGGCGATATAATTTTCCAATTCCTCCACAAACCGATATCCACTTTTAGGGTCGGTATCTCTGCCATCGGTAATTACATGCACATAACTCTGCGTTACGTTATTCTCTTTGGCACTTTTTATAATTGCCTTTAAATGGTTAATATGCGAATGAATGCCCCCATCGGAAACTAAGCCTAAAAAATGCACCTTTTTGTTGTTTGCTTTAGCATAAGCAAAAGCATTTAAAAGCACCTCATTATTAGCTAGCTCACCCGATTGTATTTTTTTATTAATAAGCATTAAATCTTGATAAACTACACGCCCTGCACCTAAATTCATGTGCCCTACTTCCGAGTTTCCCATTTGATCTTCGGGTAATCCAACATATTCACCGTGCGTTAATAATCCAGTATTTGGATAATTCAAATACAAGCTATCTGTAAATGGCGTATTTGCTGCCTCTATGGCACTAGTTGCCGGGTTGCGATTAATCCCCCAACCGTCCATAATTATTAACATTGCCTTCTGTTGTTTCTTCACTTTGTTAATTTTTATTAAAAAAAATCTATCTTTACACCCTGTTTGGCACAATATGTGTAATAGATTACACGAAAATACAATTTTATGAAGGTTTTAAGGTCAATAACACTGTTTATATTTTGTTTACTTTTTATTGCATCTACAACAGCACAAGATGTAATTAGTACTATTCCATCTGCAATTGAATCGGGAAATGCTTCTGCAATTTCAAAAAATTTTGACCGACGAGTAGATATTACAATAAATGAAAATGCAGATAATTATAGCAGCGAGCAAGCCGAAGTCATCTTAAAAGGCTTTTTAAATAAATTTGCCTCTCGTAGTTTTTCTGTAGTTCACAAAGGTAATTCACCAGACGGTGCGCAGTATATCATTGGTAGTTTAAGGACTAACTCAGGTAATTTTCGCACCTATATTTATATTAAAAACTCCGGCGGAGGAAACACCATCCAAGAAATCAGATTTGAGAAAGAGTAACTTCACAAATTTGGATTTTGCGTTTTATCGCTCTACTTTTGCTACAAACAGTATTTCTTTATGATTCAGCAACAAGAATTGCAGGAATTTATCGCAGCTGCATTACGCGAAGATGTTCGGGAAGGCGATCATTCATCATTAGCTTCCATTGACAAAAATGCTCAAGGAAAAGCCCGTCTTTTAGTAAAAGATGAAGGTATCTTATGCGGAATGGATATTGCAGAAGCTATTTTCAATGCGGTAGATGCTGACTTGCGAATAGAAAAACATCTGCAAGAAGGAGCTACTATAAAATATGGCGATTTGGCATTTCATGTGTACGGTTCAGCAATATCTATACTTACTGCCGAACGGTTGGTATTAAATTGTATGCAGCGCATGAGTGGCATAGCCACTAAAACACATGAATACGTAAATGCCATTAAAGGTACGACAGCAAAAGTAATAGACACAAGAAAGACAACACCCAACTTGCGTTTTTTAGAAAAATATGCCGTAACGGTGGGTGGCGGTGCCAACCATCGATTTGGATTATACGATATGATTATGCTCAAAGACAATCATATTGATTTTTGTGGCGGTATTACCAAAGCCATACAAAAGGTGCATGCTTACTTGCAAGCTAAGCAATTAGATTTACGAATTGAAGTAGAAACCCGTAATTTGGATAATGTGAAAGAAGTGTTGGAGTGTGGCGGTGTACATCGTATTATGCTGGATAATTTTACGCCCGATAAAGTACAAGAAGCGGTACTGCTAATAGACCGAAAATATGAGACCGAAGCCAGTGGTGGTATTACCTTAGAAACCATCAGAGCGTATGCTGAAACAGGTGTAGATTTTATTTCTGTTGGCGCATTAACACATTCAGTAAAAAGCTTGGATTTAAGTTTAAAAGCTGAGATTAGCTAATTTTATTGGAAAGGAAACGGTCCATATTTTATTACGCTCCAAACTACCCAAATAACAGCTAGTAGCCTTAATCGCTTTTGCAATTTTATGGTTTCTATCTTTTTATTATCTATTAGATTTTGTAATAACAATGCTATCAGCAACAATAAAATAGGGACACTAGTATAAGTTAACCTGAAATTATAATACCCCAACATCCAGAAAAAAACAAAAAACAAGACAAACATCCACTGTAAATAATAATAAAATAGCTCATTTTTCAAAGAAATCTGCAGCTCCTTTTTTTGCTTATACAAAATATAAATACCGACAATAAAAGGCGTCAGTGTAATTAGAACTGTATGTAAATAGCTTAGGGAAAAATTTGCCCAAGCTGCAAGAAAATCTAATATACCTTTGCTCAACGTATCTTTAATCCAAATAATTTCACGAAAAGTTTCTATTTCTCCATTAAAATAATGTCCAGAAAAATAATAGCAAATATACATCCAGCTCAATGTTGGCAGCACAAATAATATGGCACCGGGCAATAAGGTCGTAAACATTTTAAAAGAGATTTTCAATGATTTTTGTTTTACAAGAAATGCAATACCTAAGCACGGATAATACAAAATAAAACTACCATAAGCCAAACACAGCAATCCCATTCCGAAGGAAACGAAAAGTAACTTTATAGGCGACAATTTATCATTTAAAAACAGATAAACTACGTAAGCAATACTTATAGGCGTAAAGAATGCAAACATCTGTTCATGTGCCGAGAAAAAGAATGCTTTTACTATTCCACTTGATACTATAAATAATGATAAAAAGTGGATGATATATTTTTCGGTAGAAAGCTGGATTAATAGTTTCTCAAACAAGACTAAAGAGGACAGCAAAATCAGAAAATTCATAATTATAAAAGCAATATAAAACGGCAGTAATTCTACCACTAAGTTATGGTGTTTTGCTTGGTCTATTTTATACATTTTCAGAAATGGGCTTGATTCTAATTTCTGGTTTATGCTTTCTTGATAAAGGTATTTCTCCCCTCCTAATTTTTTAAAAAATGAAGATTCTATAAACGCTGAAGTAATAAATTTAATCGGTAGCCCGATGACATGAGCTGCGTAAATATACAGTGGTCTGTTTTGGCGTACAGCTACAAAATTACTATCCAACAATAAAGACGGATTGGTAGTAAGGAATACATATTGGTACGAATCGCAAAATAACACAAAACCAAGTTTTGATACTTTAATATATTCTCCGCAATACGTACCGGTAGCAGTTCTTGGTTTGGGCGAAAATAAAAACAAGAAGGTAAAACAAACTATCAACAAACTATATTTGCCCCAAACCTTATTAGTAATTTTTATCGTTAAAATTTTAATCGTTGACACGATACAATTATACGCCGAAATATGCAAAAAACAGCACAAAAAAAGGCATTTTACGTATTACAAAAAAATAAAAGCGCTACACCAAATACATATTGCGATTATTATCTTATTTTTGATTTATACAATAGAATTTACTGCCTTTGAAAACAATATTAAAAGACAAACCACTGTGCATACTTGTATTTTCAGGATTGGTCTTACGCTTATTATTTTTCTTTATTTATCAACCATGGAATCCGCAAGTGGAACATGAATTGGTGCTTAACGGAGATGCCGTGCAATACCATTATTTGGCTATTTCCATTTTAAAATACCACAATTTTGCCGATAATGTTTTCAGAACGCCACTTTACCCTACATTTATTGCAATTCTATACGGCATTTTTGGTATAAATCCATATATCGTTTTACTATTTCAAATTATCCTTAGCAGTATCGGTATTTTTATTATTTATGATATGGCAAAAATGCTAACCAATCGTACGGTTGGGCTAGTTGCTGCTGGCATTCTCGCTTTCGATCCGCATCAAATTACATTTGCCAGTTGGCTTTTCTCCGATTCTCTTTTCACGTTTTTGTTTATCCTATCTATCTATTATTTTGTAAAAGGAATAAACAATAAAAACATTGGAAATATAATCTTCAGTGCTGTTATTCTCGGGCTTAATATTTTAAACAAACCCGTTGTACAGTTTTTTCCAGTTGCAATGATTTTGCTATGTTTAATATGGAGAACTGAAACTTTAAAAACCAAGCTAAAATATGCTGTAATTTATCTCACAATTCCATTTATGCTGGCACTGCCTTGGCTACTGCGCAATAAAGTAAAACATGGGCATTTCGCAATCTCTTCTATCGTTGGATTTAACAAATTAGTGTATAATGTTCCGCTTACAGAACACGTGCTCACCCATAAAGACAATGGCGTAATCATCGACAGTTTTCTTACAAAAATCCGATTAGAAAATCCACAACTTAAAGACATTCCTTTAAGCAGCAAAAATATTTGGCACAGTTTATCTTTTGAAACAACAACAGTATATGGGAAATATGCAGATGAATATTTAAGCAAACATCGGGCTGCTTATCTAAAGCTCCATTTTATGGGAATGGTAAAATTAATGCTGAATGTAGGCACTCAAAACATGTTAGATAAACTGCATATAAAAAACCAAAATAAATGGGGCGATGAGGAACGATATTCTACCGGTTTTTTTATGCTTATCAAGAAGTTTTTATTTACAAAATCGGCAACAGAAGTTGCACTTGGTTTATTCATTATTATATTTATGATGGTGTGTTACTTCTATGGATTTGCGGGGGTATATTTTACTATTAGAGATAAGCAATACGAATTATTATGCTTATGCGGCGGTTCCATTTTGTATTTTTTATTGATATATGGCGAGCTGCCAATTGTCCGTTTCAAACTTCCCATTACGGCAATGTATAGCTTGTTGGCGGGTTATGGTTTTTATAGATTACACCAAAAAAATACTCGAAAACTAAAAGCATAATTGCTATTAAAAAGCAACAAACTGAATCCTATTTATTTGTATTTATAAAATAAAAACCAAAATACACCACAGAATTACGGCAGCATACATTCGTTTATAATAGTAATTTGTTAGCTGAGGTTTATTTTCAAGCAGCATTTGAAATTGTGCTGCAATACCAATTAAAACTAGCACCGAGCTACTGAAGCTTAAGCGATAAGCATAATATCCTAAAAGTGCAAAAAAGGCTGTAAACACTATAAAGCAGCTAACTAACACCGTAATTAGCGAATCATATTTTTTTGAATTTTTAAAAGGTTTGTTTGCTTTCCACAAAACAAAATAAATAAGTAAAAAAGGAAATACTGCTTTGGTGAAAATAAGTAAGAAATAGGTTAAATTAAAAACAAAAGCTTTTACAAATACAACAAGTCCGATTTTTAATGCATCTATTATCCACACAAGTTCTCTGAAATTTGCAACTTCGTGATTATAATATTGTCCTGAAATTTGCTTACAAATAAAAATCCAAGTAAGGGTAGGAAATAGAAATAAGATGGCATGTATTATATAATTCACTCGATTTGCATATATGGTTTTAATTGACTTATCTTGATAGAATAACAGCAACCATAAAGCAGGTAAGTATAAAATAAAACTGCCATACGCCAAACACCCTAAACCGAATAAAAAAGTAAGCCAGTAAGTTTTTCTATTTTGTTTTTTATAAATGTAATGATGTAATGCATACACGATTGAAATGGGCGTTAGAAACAAGAACATTTGTTCGTGAGCGGAGTATATAAAGTCCTTTACGATTGTATTTGCAATTAACACAACACTCAGAAGATATATTATTTTTTGTTGGATTTGGAACTGTTCCAACATAACTTCAAATAAGTAAACACTTAAAACAAGGAGTAAGAAATTCAGCAACACATACGAAATAAAAAAAGCAATCATCTGCAAAATTAAAGTGGCGTTATTTGCGGCAGTAGTATATTTATCTTGCTTTTCAAACGAACTTAACTCTAATCGTTTTAATAGTTTATCGCTATTTAACAGTTTATCTAATTTTAGTTTTACATTTTCATTGCCATTATATACTGCGAATAAGACATACTCTATGGGTTTACCAATGGCATAAGTTAAGGCGATATACAGCGGACGATTTTGTCGGCGTGCAACACTATCTTTACTAAGCAAATTAGACGGGTGCATGGACAATAAAATATATTGATGAGAATCACAATTAATCAAAAAACCCATCGCTTTATTAATTCTAAAATAAGTGCCGCAATATTTATTTCCGGCCGGTTTGGGTGCAAATAGAAATAGAATTGATGTAAGAAAAATAAATAGTGAAATCCGCAGGCTTCTTTTCATATATGATGAGAATATCTTGCTAAGATAGCTAATACCAATTGTAATTTATATCCTAGCAATTTTATTGACCTATTAATTTAATCTATCGGGACTTTATCAATATCCTTTTACCACAAAGTTTTTTAAAAGAATTTTGTGAAATTGAAATTATCGACAATATTTTAGGCAAACAGTTTTGGGGAGAGTTTAGTAATAAATACAACCACTGAATTATTGTGTAATTACACTTTCAAAAATGCACTTAATATCTTAGACATTTGTTCATTTTCAATCAAAAACCCATCGTGCCCATATTCAGAATTTATTTCCACAAACATACTATGCGGAATTAAGGAAGCCAGCAACTGCTGTTCTTCTAATGGGTACAAATAATCGGAAGTAATACCTAATACTAACACATTGCATTTAATAGCAGAAAGTACTTCTTTTGCATTGCCTCTATTTCGGGTAATGTTGTGGTTGTCCATCGCCTTTGATAAAATATGATAAGAGTATGCGTTGAAACGTTTTGCTAATTTTTCACCTTGATAACGTTGGTAAGAGCAAGCACGAAAATTTTCCAACTTATCATTATCGGGTTCTGCTTGAGTCTGGTTATAGGCTTTATAATTTCTGTAAGAAATCAAGCCGATGCTTCGTGCTGCTTTCATTCCATTTATTCCGGCATTATCCTGTGGCTCACCAAAAGTACTATCGGCTTCTATTGCCATGCGCTGCGATTCATTAAAAGCAATTCCCCATGGTGAATGTTGGATGTTTGTTGCACCCAACAATATATTTTCGAACACATCAGGCTCTTGGATTACAAACTCCAATAATTGCTGTCCGCCCATTGAAAATCCACAGGCAAAAAATATTTTCTCGATGCCTAAATGCTTGCGCAGAATAGTCAATGTTTGCACCATATCGCGTACTGTTACCACCGGAAAATCTTTATAATATTTATTTCCTGTTTCTGAATTTACAGACAATGGTCCAGTAGTGCCATAGCAAGAACCGAGCATATTTGCACATACTATAAAATACTTATCAGGATCCAGAAACAGGCCTTTACCTACCATACCCGGCCACCATTCTGTTGGGTCAGAATTTGCAGAAAATGCATGGCATATCCATACCACGTTTGATTTATCGGCATTCATTTCTCCAAAAGTAGAATATGCGATATCTACGTTAGGCAAAGTAGTACCACATTCTAATGTTATTGGATGGTGGTAGGTGAGTATTTTTGCAGACATATTATTCATTACAAATTTAGAAAACTAAAATAACGTTGGGAAAGGAATATCCTTTCCCAACGTTGCTAAAGTATTATGATTATGCATTTAATGCTTGGTCGAAATCTGCTTTAATATCGTCGATATGTTCGATACCTACCGAAATGCGAATACCACCCTTGGAAACGCCGGCAGAAATTTGTTCCGCATCCGTCAACTGCTCATGTGTAGTAGATGCAGGATGAATAGCTAAAGTCTTAGCATCGCCAACATTGGCTAAATGCGAAGTTAGTTTCAATGAATTAATCACTTTTACGGCTGCTTCATATCCGCCTTTTACATCAAAAGTAAATACCGAACCAAATCCGTTTCGTAAATATTTTTTTGCCAAAGCATGGTAAGGAGATTCTGGCAAACCGGTGTAAGTTACACTTTCCACTTTCGGGTGTTGCTGCAACCAATTCGCCAATTCTAATGCATTGGAATTGTGTCTATCCATACGTAAGGAAAGTGTTTCTAAGCCTTGAGTAAATAGGAATGAATTAAACGGCGAAGATGCTGCACCCCAATCTCTCAAACCTACGGTTCTGGCGCGGATAGCAAATGCAATATTTCCGAATGGACCAGGTGTGCCGAATACATTCCAAAAATTCAACCCATGATAATCGGGGCTGGGTTCAGAAAATTGAGGAAATTTCCCATTGCCCCAGTTATAATTTCCGCCATCTACAATTACGCCGCCGATGCTTGTACCATGTCCGCCAATCCATTTTGTAGCGGCAGCCACCACTACATGTGCACCGTGTTTCAAAGGTTGGAACATATACCCTGCTGCACAAAAAGTATTATCTACAATTAATGGCAAATCATATTTTTCAGATATAGCTTTAAATTTTTCCCAATCTGGCACGTTGCCTCTCGGATTCCCTATAGACTCTAAGTAAATGGCTTTAGTTTTATCGTCGATTAATTTTTCAAAACTCTCCGGATTATCGCCATCAGCAAAGCGAGCTTCCACCCCCAAGCGTTTAAAGGAATGTCTGAATTGATTGTGTGTACCGCCGTATAAAAAAGAAGTAGTCACAAAATTTTCGCCGGCATTTAAAATATTATTTAATGCTAAAAACTGTGCAGACATACCGGAAGAAGTAGCTAATGCAGCAACGCCACCTTCCAATGCGGCAATTCGTTTTTCAAAAACATCCGTAGTCGGATTCATAATTCTGGTGTAAATATTTCCAAACTCTTTTAAGCCAAAAAGATTAGCGGCATGGGTAGTATCTTTAAATTGGAAAGACGTAGTTTGATAAATAGGTAAAGCACGCGAGCCGGTAGTAGGATCTATTTCTTGTCCGGCATGTACTTGTAAGGTTTCAAATTTTTGATTGCTCATATTTTATTTTATTTAAAGGTGTGAAGATTTTTTTTGTAAAAAAGCCTTCCTGATTAAAGGAAGGCTCAATTCTATATTTTTAATATTATCTATTTTAATAAAGATAAAGCCTACCTATTCTGTTTGACAACAGCAACACATTTTATCGTTTTTTATAGTGTAAAACTTCATTGAAACAAACTTATAAAAAGCAATGATAACTTCCAAATATTTTGAGAAAATAATCTATAGAAATTATAGACTGTTTCGTTTTTAGATATAAAGTTTGTGCTATATCGGAGCTTATCCAATATAAGCAGGTAACATTATACAACAAAAAGTATAACTGAATTTATTATTATACGTATATTTGGGAGTTGGGTGTAAGGCTTGGACAATAGTGCGAACTTGAAACTTGGTTGCACTTATGAACAAAAAAAGAATGACATGGGGGTAAAAATATTTATAGGAGTATTCATTTTTGTAGTATGCTTCGGACCTTCATTAATGTTGGTTTCTGATGCTCTTCGTGAAATTAAAGAAGACAAACAAGACATCATAAAACTTAAACTAAACCCAATGGACATCCTAAACTCATTTCTTTTAAACGGACTGACTTTTGGACTGTCACAGACACTTTTCTTTTGGTTAATCTTATCACCACCTGCAAACTTCCCGACTTGGCTTTACGTCATAATCATACCGTTTGTGTTTTTAGCATTAATAGATTTAATCATTCTTATCTCTCACATAATAAACGAAAAGCAACACACCATAAATTGGGACAGGAGACAAAATATTTTTAGTGTAAGTCAAAACGGAAATAAATTTCAACTTAACCTTAATTCAGACACCTTACAAATAATTCATTTCTATCCACCAAGACAAGGTGGTTCTAGAGGTTTTCCTGGTTTTAGTTTTCATGTTTTAGTTCTTTCAGACAACAATGAAAAGTTGAGAATTTCAAGTATTACTTACGATAACTATGACTTCTTTCTACCATTGACTAAGCACAAAAATTATTCAATCATTAAACGACAATTCAACGTTTTAGTATAGCTTTAGACCATGACTATAAAATATCTAACGACACAACTCTTCACGAACAGTAGCCCAGCCGCTAACAGCACATTTGCAATAGGCGGGGTTTCGTGCTCTGCAAACAGTTTTGTGGTAGCCGAAAGTTTTGTGCTCCTAATAAACATTTGTGGTAAAAAGCCCGCCCATCGCAAATCTGCAAAACCGTTAGTGGTAATGCTAAAAAGACAGACGACACAGCAAGATAATGACTGAAAATGAACTCGACATACAGACCATATCGGCCATTCGGACAGACGAACAGGCTGACCGTGTTTTGCTATGCAGACAGGTGACAATAGGAAAAGCCTACCCTTCGCATTTTTTAAAATTTCTTTTAACCAGCCGCACAAGTGGCACGACCTGTCCCTTCTTTTCGGGATTTTGTTTTGCCCGATACAAAAGCCACGCTTTGCAAAATCTAAAGAGACATTTTTTAGCCAATGCACCGACAATAATTCGTATTTTGCACTAATGAATTTGAATGAATAAATGATAGATAAAAA
>CAZXRF010000007.1:0-69264 GCA_964642875.1 uncultured Chitinophagales bacterium
TAAATCCTTCTTTTAATAATTGTTCTTTTCCTCCAGCAGCCTTCAGCCACGTTGAGTCTTCATTGTCCAATATGCGTAGTAAAATAGGGGTGTTGTGCCCAAGATAAGCGTTCACCGGCCCAAAGATAGCGTGGAAGCCTTGTCCCAATAATTCATCTATCAATTTTATATCATTGATAGAAGCAGAAAATAATTTTTTTACCACCATTAGTTTTCCTACTTTATATAGGCTGCCTTCAATTCTTTCAGCATCTAAAACGCCATCCCATTTTAATAACATATCTAAATAGCGTTGCTGCTCTGCATTGTCCATTCGTATGTTTTTGAAATGTGCTGCAAATTGTTTTGCGGGCGTACAATAAAAATCCATTTGCATATTTGTAAAATCTTTTGCATCTAATTTTTCTTTGCGTTGCATCATATTTTCTAATCTGTTGGCACGGTATCCATTCATGTATATATCACCGAGGAAATACGGGAAATCATCAGGTTCTATTTTGTGATTTGCTGTTACGATATATCCTTTTTCAGGATTATAAGCATGAGGCATTTCTTCAAATGGTACAAATGATTTCCAATCATGCTCACCTGTCCAGCTGGGTTGTGGTACTGAGGCGGTAGCTTTATCGCGAATGGGAACTTTTCCTGAATTATAATACCCGATATTACTATTTGTGTCAGCATAAACAATGTTTAATCCGGGAGCAGTTATATGTTTTACGCCTTCTACAAAATCATTCCAATTTTGTGCTGTATTTAATAAAAACCATCCCTTTAATGAAGTACCCTGCCGATATGCCATGGAACATAAAGTGAGTTTTATTTTAGAGTGTCCTGTAACATCAGAAATTAATGTGCCATGTATGGTTTCATATACCTTCTCAATATGTGGCATACGTTCTCCTTTTATAAAGATTTTCTCTTCGATGATATTGGTTGCTTTTAGTTTTCCTTCGTGGATATACGAGGTGCAAGTTTCATCGGTGAATTTTTCTACAAATACATCTTCGATATCTGTAAAAGATAAAGTAATACCCCAACCTATTTTTTCATTATGCCCGATTAATATCATTGGTAAAGCAGGTGCAGACACCCCAGATGCTTGCAATTCCGGACAGTGCAAATGATTCATGTACCAGATATTCGGATTTTTTAAAGTAAGATGCGGGTCGTTACATAAAAATGGCTTGCCGGTTTTGGTTTTGCTACCATTTACCGTCCATGCATTACTTCCGCTTATTTGCGGAATATATGGGCCGCGCATTGCCTCAAATTTTCCTGAAATATCTAAGCAGTTAAATTCAATACCTTTTGGTAGGGTTATCGGATTGTCTTTAGGATATGTGTTGTCTAATTCTGCTGCTGCTTCCCAGCCCACAGCTTCTATTAATTTTGCCCGAATAATTTCATCATACCAACCCCAAGTTAGTAAAGATATAAGCAATCGGCTGAATGAAGCAACATCCATTGGAGTCCATGGGTCGGGTCGGTGTTTGAGTAAAGAAAATTCAACGGGCAATTTAAAGTCAGGGCTTTTGATATATGCATTTATACCATTGCAATAGTCAATAATTAAATGTTGTTCTTGTTCTCCCAATAATTCCCAATCTTCTTTTGCCACACGTTCGTAGCCCATTGTTCGGGCTATTCTATCGCTGTCTAAAGCCTTATTTCCGATAATTTCACTCAAGCATCCTCGTGCTACTTTTCTGTTGAGTTCCATTTGGAAAAGCCTATCTTGTGCATGTACAAAGCCTTGCGCAAATAATAAATCATTGATATTTTTGGCATAAATATGGGCAATGCCCCATTCATCACGTATTATTTCTACTTCTTCTTTTAACCCTTCAACGCTTATTTGCCCGTCTAATTTGGGCAATCTGGAGCGGCTCATCTCTTTAATGATGGGCTTTAAAAGCACTCCTCCTATATTATTTATAATGGACATACATAATTCTTAATTCTTAAAGATAGGAAATAAAAGAAAGTAGTATATTTATTGCCCCAAAATTTGTTAAATTTGTAAAATAATAAATTATTTATATATATTAAACAAAAATAGACCTTGTCTGTTTTAAATAAAAAGAACTTATAGTAATGAAAACAAATGTAAAATTATTGGCTGAAATCTGCGAAGTAGCAGGAGCACCCGGATATGAGCAAAGAGTTAGAGAGCTGGTATTGAAAAATATAGAAAATGAAGTTGATGCTGTTGAAACAGATAATATCGGAAATATTTATGCTATAAAAAAAGGAAAAGACAGCAGCAAACGAGTAATGATAGCTGCACACATGGACGAGATTGGTTTTATGGTGAAATATATCGACGATAAAGGGTTTTTGCGTTTCCATACTTTAGGCGGTTTTGATCCTAAAACATTAACAGCACAACGTGTTATCGTACATGGAAAAAAAGATTTAATAGGCGTAATGGGTAGCAAGCCTATTCATATAATGACGGCTGAGGAACGAAATAAAAACGTTCAGATTTCGGATTTTTTTATCGACTTGGGATTACCAAAAGAAGAAGTAGAGAAATACGTAAGCATAGGCGATGTTATCACACGCGACAGACAATTAGTTGAAATGGGGGATTGTGTAAATTGTAAATCTATTGATAATAGAGTTGCTGTTTATATTTTGATAGAAACATTAAAACTTTTGAAAAACTGTCCGTATGATGTTTATGGTGTATTCTCGGTGCAAGAAGAAGTAGGCATACGGGGTGCAAATGTGGCGGCACATAATATAAATCCAACTTTTGGGTTTGGATTAGATACCACTATTGCTTACGATTTACCGGATGCTAAACCCGAGGAGCAAATTACAAAATTAGGCGGAGGTGTTGCTATCAAATTAATGGATGCTTCTACAATTTGTGATTACCGAATGGTGCAATATCAAAAAGGTATAGCTGAAAAATATAATATAAAATGGCAGCCCGAAGTATTGCCTATGGGCGGTACAGACACTGCCGGAATACAGCGTATGGGAAAAACAGGTGCCATCGCAGGCGCTATTTCTATCCCAACCCGACACTTGCATCAGGTAATTGAAATGGCACATAAAGCAGATATAGAAGCAAGTGTTTTATTGTTAAAACATTCTTTAGAAAACTTAGATAAATTCGATTGGAGCTTAAAATAATTTCAAGAAATCGCTAGATAAGTAATTTTTCTTGACGCTAATATTTAAACCACTTTTCTTAAAAATGCTTGTATGTCATAATAGGCTTGCATACTATTCGTAGATAATTTTGGCAAGTTAAAAAATCCATGTATAAGCCCTTTATATTCTTTATATAAAACTATATTATTCGCATTTCTGAGTTTGTCGGCATATTCTTTGCCTTCGTCTTTTAAGGGGTCATACTCTGCCGTAATGACGAATGTTGGCGGTAAGTTTTTAAAATCTTTGTGATAAGTGGGCGAAAGCTCTGGCCTTAATCGGTCTTCTAATTTTGGAGTATATGTTTTCTGAAACCAATGCAATGCTTTTTCGGTGAGTAAAAAACCGTCTTTATATTTTTTTATAGAATTAGAGGATAATTTCCCATCTACCCAAGGATAAATAAGTACTTGCGCAGCAATATTCACATTTGGATTGCTTTTGAAATGATGTGATGCACAGGCAGAAATATTTGCTCCAGCACTATCGCCGGCTAAAATTATTTTAGAGGCATCGATATTTAATGCAGTTGCATTTTTTGAAACATACTCTATGATTTTATAGGCATCTTGATGGGCAGCAGGAAACGTATGCTCTGGCGCAAGCCGATAGTCCACGGAAATAACTGTAGCGTCGTTCATATCGCAAAGCCGACGAGTAACATAGTCGTGAGATTCTATACTGTAAAAAACAAAACCTCCACCATGAAAATATATTATTACTTTCTGATTGGGTTGCAGTGAATTTCTGTACATCCGTACCGTAATTCCTTCAATGCTAAAGTTGGTAATTTCTCTAATTGACGTTTTATTGTCAAAAAGTAGCTTGCCTAATTGTGAAGCACGTTCCGTATTTTTCCGTTCTGTATCAATATTAGCTATTTCTACTTCTCGTAAAGGTTGCACATTATTCACAAACCAAAGTAAAAATCTAAGTTTCCAATTCATATTTATCTGTTAACTTTATCCAAGATAAAAAATATAAATGATGGAATGGGTATCAAAAGATAATAAATTGGAGAAGACATTTGTCTTTAAAGATTTTGTACATGCATTTTCCTTTCTAACCAAAGTTGCCTTAGAGGCAGAAAAACAACAACATCATCCCGAAATATTTAATATGTATAATACAGTAATTTTGAAGCTGCAAACGCATGACGCTGGAAATGTTATTACCCCAAAAGATTATTCCTTAGCTAAATCAATAGATGATTTTTATGAATAAAAATTTATTCTCCGATACCGAAGAAAACTCCGATAAATCGTATATCGCACTTACCGATAAGTTGCTGCTGCAATTAGAAGATTTTATTCCTGAAAATAAAATAGAAGCATTTTGTGAGCTTTTAAAGAAAGTCATCAATTTTCACGATAGACAATATTATGTAAACTCCAATTCTTTAATTACCGATTATGATTATGACAGATTATTTAAAAGATTAAAAGAAATTGAATCGGAAAATCCTAATCTTATCACCGCAGATTCTCCTACACAACGAGTAGCCAAAGGATTGAATCAAGAGTTTCCGACGGTAAAGCATTTAGTGCCGATGATGTCGTTAGAAAATTCATATAGCCTAGCCGATTTAGAAAATTTTGAAACACAAATAAAAAAAGGATTGCCCAGCGGCACAGTTGTAGAATATATTACAGAACCTAAATTTGATGGCAGTAGTATTGCATTAATTTATGACAATGACAAGCTCATTCGTGCTGCTACACGGGGCAATGGGCAAGAGGGTGACGAGATTACTGCAAATGCAAAAGCGATAAAATCAATTCCTTTGACGGTTAATTTTTCTCAATATGGCATTAGTAAAGTAGAAGTTCGTGGAGAGGTTTTATTAGAATTAGTTATGTTGCAAAAATTAAATGAAGTACGCAAAAAGCAAAATGAAATTCTCCGTGCTGAAAATAAAAAAGAATTAGAATTATACAAAAATGCCCGTAATACAGCAGCCGGCAGCTTGCGTTTAAAAGATAGCGCAGAAGTAGCCTCCAGAAAATTAGATGCCGTGATTTATCAAATTGGGTATGCAGAAGATGAGCAAGGAAAAGATATCACAGATATATTTAAATCACATGATAAGAATTTAGAAATACTTACCCATTTAGGTTTTAAAACACCATATCACGACAGAGGTGTTTTTACAGAAATAAAAGACGTAGAAGCCTTCTGTAAAAAATGGGAAATAAAACGCGATAGCTATCATTTTGATATTGACGGCATGGTGATAAAAGTAAATAGCCTACAACAGCAGCAAGCATTGGGTAAAACTTCGCATCACCCGAAATGGGCAGTAGCCTTTAAGTTTAAAGCCAAACAAGCGACTTCTACTTTGTTACATGTCGAATTTCAAGTAGGAAGAACTGGCGCAATTACGCCGGTGGCAAAAATAAATCCGGTGCAATTAATGGGTGTAGAAATCTCCTCAATTTCCTTGCACAACGAAGATTTTATTCTGGATAAAGATATCCGATTGCACGACACAGTGCTTGTAGAGCGTGCAGGAGATGTAATTCCATACATTGTAGGCAGCATAAAAGAAAAACGAAATGGACATGAACAGAAAATCCAATTTCCTAAAGAATGTCCATCTTGCCAGCACCATTTGGTAAAGCCTATGGATGAAAGCGTTTGGAGGTGCATCAACCCAAATTGCCCCGCACAATTGGAAGAACATTTAATACATTTTGTGTCGAAGCAAGCAATGGATATTTATGGTTTTGGTGAAGAAAATGTACGCACCTTTTTGCGCGAAGGAATTATAAAAGATATTGCATCTATTTATAAAATAGACTATGAAAGAGTAAGGCTACTTGAAGGCTGGAAAGATAAATCAGTACAAAATTTAGTAAGTGGAATTGAAGCTTCTAAAAACAATGAACTCTACCGATTAATAGTAGGGTTGGGGATTCGGCATATCGGCAGCACTACCGCAAAAATGCTGGCAAAGAAAGTAAATAAACTAACCGATTTTCAATATTGGAATCAAGAGCAATATAATGAGTTGGAAGACGTAGGGCCAAAAGTAGCACAGTCTTTATTTCAGTTTTTTACCGATGAAGATTCTATAAAACTGATTGAAGCGCTTAGTACTTTGGGTGTTAATATATATAAAACGGAGGAGGTTTTATCTTCAAGTAAATTGGAAGGAAAATCATTTTTATTTACAGGTACACTTACCCAATTTTCCCGCGATGAAGCAAAGGTACTGGTAGAAAAAAATGGCGGAAAAAATTTAAGTGCAGTAAGTGCAAATTTAGATTTTTTAATTGCAGGCGAAAAAGCAGGAAGTAAATTGACGAAAGCCCAAAAAATTCCAACAATTCAAGTGATTGGTGAGCAAGATTTTTTAAGAATGATTGAATAAATTTTATCGTATTTTCGCACTATGAAACAAGTTGTTTTTAGTTTATTAATTTTTGTGTTTTTGTATGCTTGCGAAAAAAAGCATTTTTACAATAAATATCAATCCGTAAATATTAAAGCATGGAAATCTTCGGATACTGCCACTTTTCCAATAGCCATAAATGAAGCAAATCATCAATATAAATATGCATTGAGTGTTCGGTATGCTAAGGATTATGAGTTTAGCAATGTTTGGCTCAAAGTATTTGTAAAAGGAAATGCAATTGATACATCATTTAGATATGAAATTCCATTATTTATGAAAGATGGAAAACCTTATGGGAAGTGTAGTGGAAGCCTATGCACACAAACAGTTCCGCTAAAAACAAATTTACCTATTTCCCAAAAAGGAAATTATACCATAAGTATTGTTCAATTAATGCGCAAAGACCCATTGGATGGAATTTCAGATATTGGTGTAGTAGTAGATCTGCAATAACAGGATAATTTTTACTCCTATTATAAATTTAAATTCTAAAATTAATCTATATTTTTTCGTATCCAATGTTTTATAAAAGTTACCCAAAGTAGAATTTGTAGCGTTTTTATATCGACATATTTTTTCAAAAAAACACTTTTGCTTTATAGTAAATCGCTACACAAGCAAACGGATTTGATTTTCAATCATTTATTTTTCCGGACAATATTTTCAGTAAAATATATTTTTACAATAAAAAATGGTGTACGTATCACCTATTCCAATAATTAAAGATTTTATGTAATTTTATACAAACCACCTTTATGAAAAGAAATTACATTTTTATAGTACTTCTTACATTGATTTCAGCAACGTTTGCGCAATCTCTAAGTCGCGGGCCTTATTTGCAAAGTATGACCAACACTAGCGTAAAAGTGATGTGGCGTACCAGCGATTCTACCTATGGTATCGTAAATTATGGCGATGCACCGAATGCACTAAACCATACTATTGTAGATACAGTATTTACCAAAAATCATATTGTAAAAATTTCGGGATTAACAGCTAAAACAAAATATTACTATAGTGTAGGATTTGGAAATACTACGCTAGCTGGCGGAAATGACCAACATCATTTCGTTACGGCACTTACGCCCGGCGATAGTACACCATTCCGCTTTTGGGTTACCGGCGATTTTGGCGGAGGTAGCAACGACCAAATTAGAGCACGCCGATGGTTTGAAGAGTATATAAAACTCAATCCCGTTACGGGCTGGCTTTGGCTGGGCGACAATGCCTATACCAATGGCACCGATGATGAGTACAGTAGAAAAGTATTTAGCAGTGATTATGGCTACGATTCCATCTTTAGGTTTTTACCTTTTTATCCAATTCCAGGAAATCACGATTATATCAGCGTAAACGGTACTGACGATCCGCGTTACCATGGCGGTCCATATTATGACATCGTGGAAGTTTTTAAAAATGGAGAAATGGGTGGCGTGCCTTCTACGATGGAAGCCTATTATTCCTACGATTATGGTAATACGCATTTCTTGGCATTAAATTCAGAGCTTTATAGAGTATTTATTTTTTGGGACGCCTTTGGAACTACCTTTAAAGATTGGTTAATCAATGACCTCAAGGCATCTAATAAAAAATTTAAAATCGCTTATTGGCATCAACCGCCTTACTCAAAAGGTTCGCATGATTCCGATGACTTCTGGGAAATTTTAATGGCAGGTATGCGAGAAAAAGTAATTCCTATTCTAGAACAATACGGCGTAGATGTAGTACTCTGCGGGCATAGCCATGTGTATGAACGTTCTTATTTAATCAATAAACATTACGGTAATTCATCTACCTTCGATAGAAATACTATGCTTGTCGATAGCTCTTCAGGAAATCCGGATAGCAACCGTACTTATATAAAATATACTTATGGCGCAAATAAAAACAAAGGAACCGTATATGCTGTGGTAGGAAATAGCGGAAAATCTGAAGCAGAAAATGGGAAAATGCACCCTGTGATGTACAAAAAATATGCTGCAGATGGTGGCGTAGGTAGCATGATTTTAGAAGTGAACGGTAGTCAACTTACGGCATCGTACTACAAAGCCAACGGAGAACTATTTGATAAATTCCGCATCTTAAAGGAAGACACTACTTCCGTTATTTCAGGAGTGAAAAACAATGAGTCAATTGTCAATAATTTAAAAGTATATCCAAATCCTTTCTCCAATACAATTACGATTGAGTTTAATGCAAAAGAAAGCAACCCCACTTCGATTACTATCCAAAATTTAATTGGACAATTATTAGTCGAAACCATTTGGAATGGAAAAAGTATGGTTGGGAATAATAAAATTGAACTCCATCATCTTCAAGATTTGCCCAAAGGAGAATACGTAATTTCTATCAAGCAAAACCAAGAAATAATAAGTAGCAAATTGGTGAAACTGTGATTTGGCAGTATTATTTATTTGCTTCAATAAATGTTTTTGCATCTATATCAAATGCTTGCCATTCTTCAAAATGTGGTAAGTGAGCAGATAGTATATATTTAGAAGCATCGTATTTGAATTTCGATGGAGGCGTACCAATATTACTCGCAAATTTTTGTGCTAAATTATCTTTAGGCAGCAAGCCGTCTTTCGCACCCCAAACTAACATTACAGGGAGTTTTATCTTGTTTAGTTGTGAAGTTAAATCCAAATGTGTAAATATAGATTGCCCTTCGTAAGTTAAGGTAGAAGGGGCAAATATGGCGTTTTTAAATGCAACATCTATTTCTGCTTTTGGTATGCTTGTACCTCTAACCTGCAAGTTAATCGCATTATTTACAATACCACCAACCTGAATTAGATAAGATTGATGTTGCTTGAAATCTTGATAGTTTAATTGTGGATTAGCAGCATAAAATGCTTTACAATTATTCCAGTAGTTAATATCTTTCCCTAATGTAATCATCGAATCTGCTTTGTGCAATAACCATTGTATGGAAAGTAGCGCACCATTTTTAATATCATAAGCCGGACTTTCAATAATTGCTCCGTGCAATTTATTTTGATGTGAAGTATCTAATAAATAATAAGCTGCTAATCCGCCGCCCCAGCTTGCACCGTGGATATATATTTTACTAGCTTTGGCTACTTGTTTGGTAAAATCAACTATATTATCTAAATCTTCGCTGAATTGCTCTATACTCATTTCACTTGGTTTGGTGTTTCCTTGTGTAGTTCCAGAGCCGCGTTGGTCGTAATATATTACCTTATAATATTTTTCTATTTCACTCCAATATACATTTGCACGTTCTCCTTGTGCTGAGCCGCCGGGGCCGCCGTGGATATATATTACAGCAATATCAGAGTTGATATTCCCACAAACACGAACCGGCAAAGCCACATCTTTTACCTTTACAAAGTAATAATTATCCAATTGGTCTTTACTTAGCTTTGGGTCTTTTGTACAAGCCGTAAAAATTGCTAGTGCAACTAAAAAAACAGAAAATATTGAAACATTAAATCGCATGTTATTCTTTTATTTTTCTAAAAACATAAGATAACCCAAATTCAGCATATACGTGCTTTATCCATTGCTGGTTATTTGGAAATCTATAAAATATACCGGTACCGAAATTAATGGCTATTGGCACTTCTAATTTTTTTGAGAAATCATACCCTGCAACAATTTTACCGCCTAACATCAAATTATGGTTTCCGTAGGATATTTTTTTGAATGTGCTATCGTTTTGTCTTTCATATACTGGTGCATTGTATTTTGTGTACATGTAACCCGCATCAAAATTTAATTCTACAAATACACCGGTATAAAAAGTATGACGATAGGCAAGTTCTGGAATAAAAAATAAAGCAGTGTTGTATCTCTTTCTGTAGATATACCCAAAAGTTGGTTTTATGAAAATTTCGCGTTCTATCACTCGTGGGCTATATACACTTTTGCCTTTGTTTAATTTGGGCTTGTACAACACTCGGATGCTGCCGCTAAATACCATACCGAAGTTCGCATTCATTGGTTTAAATAAGTCCATATCTGCAATGCCCGAAACAGACACCAAGTATTTGCTGTTTTTTATTCCATCAGGTTTGATAATGTCTTTGTATTTATCAGCTTGTGCATGTACAGAAACAACACCTGCTCCGAAAAATAGAACTATGGTCAGGTAAGCAGTTAGTTTTTTCATTTACTCTTGAATAACGTTGCAAAATAGCGAAAAATTGTAAGTTTTTCGAAAACTTAGCCATCCTTGCCGATATAAATTATTTTTCGCTCTTCTTCCTCCGGTAAAAACTCTTTTACCGGAATTTGTATAACGGTATATTTTAATTTTCTGTCAATGGCGATTTTAAATATAGAACCGGGAAAAAACTCTACTTCTCCTTCGTTTCTTTTTTCTTCCAGCATTTTCTCTATTTCTATACTGATAAGGTTAAGTAATTTTTCTGAAAAGATAGCCATGTTAAACAATATTTAATTTGTTTAGAATATCAATAGCGGCTTTTGCAATTACTGTGCCGGGGCCAAATATGCCTGATACTCCTGCAGTATATAAAAAATCATAATCTTGACGAGGAATAACGCCGCCACAAACGACTAAAATATCGTCTCGTTTTATCTTTTTTAATTCTTCTATTAATTGCGGAATAAGCGTTTTGTGTCCAGCTGCTAAAGATGATACACCAATGATGTGTACATCATTTTCTGCAGCTTGCATTGCTGCTTCTTTTGGCGTTTGGAATAGCGGTCCAATGTCCACATCAAATCCAATGTCAGCAAATGCAGTTGCAATTACTTTTGCGCCTCGGTCGTGTCCATCTTGTCCTATTTTTGCCACTAAAATACGAGGTCGCCTGCCTTCTTTTTCAGCAAACTCATCTGCTAATGCTCTTGCTGTTTGAAAATCTTTATTCATTTTTATTTCTGAAGAGTAAACTCCGGCAATGCTGTGAATGGTAGCTTTGTATCTGCCAAAAACCGATTCTAATGCCGAAGATATTTCACCTAATGTAACTCGTCTTCTTGCGGCTTCTATGCAGAGTGCTAATAAATTTCTATCTCCGTTTTTAGCAGCATTTTTAAGTTCTTCTAGTATATCAATTACTGCTGTTGTGTTTCGTGATCTTTTTATTACTTCTAATCGTGCAATTTGTTTTTCGCGTACTTCTGCATTGTCAATATCTAAAATATCTATGGTTTGCTCTTCATCAGTTTGGAATAAATTTACACCGATAATGGCATCTTGTCCACTGTCGATTTTAGCTTGTTTTTGAGCGGCAGCTTCTTCTATCCTCATTTTGGGGATACCGGCTTCGATGGCTTTAGTCATACCGCCATAGCTTTCTACTTCCTCTATTAATATCCATGCTTTTCGTGCTATTTCGTCGGTTAATTTTTCTACATATTCTGAACCGCCCCAAGGGTCAACTGTTTTGCAAATATTTGTTTCTTTCTGTAAATAGATTTGTGTGTCGCGTGCAATTTTTGCGGAAAAATCTGTAGGGAGTGCTATTGCTTCATCTAAGGCATTGGTATGTAAAGACTGTGTGCCGCCTAATGCTGCTGCCAACGCTTCGATACAAGTTCGAGTAACATTATTGAATGGGTCTTGCTCTGTTAAACTCCAACCGGAAGTTTGACAATGTGTACGTAGTGCTAAACTTTTATCAGACTTGGGATTGAATTGCGCAACTATCTTTGCCCATAATAATCTGGCGGCTCGCATTTTGGCAATCTCTTTAAAATGCTGCATGCCGATAGCCCAGAAAAAAGACAATCGAGGAGCGAAGTCATCTATGTTTAGTCCTGCGGCAATGCCGGTACGTATATATTCTAAACCATCTGCTAATGTATATGCCAATTCAATTTCGGGGGTAGCACCTGCTTCTTGCATGTGGTAGCCGCTGATAGAAATGGAATTGAACTTCGGCATATTTTTGCTGGTATATTCAAAAATATCCGAAATGATTTTCATCGAATTCTGTGGAGGATAGATGTATGTATTTCGAACCATAAATTCCTTAAGAATATCATTTTGTATAGTACCGCTTAGGAGTTTTTGCTCCACGCCTTGTTCTTCTGCGGCTACTATGTAAAATGCTAGTATAGGTAATACTGCGCCATTCATAGTCATAGAAACAGATATTTTATCTAATGGAATCTCATTAAACAAAATTTTCATATCTTCTACGGAATCTATAGCTACGCCTGCTTTTCCTACATCGCCAAATACTCGCTCATGGTCGCTGTCGTACCCTCTGTGCGTCGCCAAATCAAAGGCAACAGACAGCCCTTTTTGCCCTTGTGCTAAATTTCTTTTATAAAAAGCATTAGAGGCTTCAGCGGTAGAAAATCCTGCATATTGCCGTATTGTCCATGGTTGGTTAACATACATAGAAGAATAGGGGCCACGCAAAAACGGAGCTATACCGGCTACAAAATTCTGAAGAGGTAGAACAGTGGGAGCAATTGCTTTATTTGCTTCTTTAGCTACTAATTCATCAAATGAAATATTAAATAAGGAATTGTGCATACAGTAAATATACACAGTATTTGTAGGTAAAATATATAGAATTATATTTTTCTGTCGTTAATTTATTGCAAAGTATGACTAGAAGCACTACTTTTTATAGCTAATGGTGTTGTGAAAAATTGCTTATTCACTATTGTAACCGTTTTTAATGCTAAGAAAGAGAAAAAGGGTGCTGCAACAACATCTATCACATAGTGTACGTGTTGTAGTAATATTAAACTACCGATGGTAACGGCTAAAATACCTAAAATTATTTTCAAAACTTTATTTTCAGCTACCAATAAAAAAAGAACAATCGCGGAAACATGTCCTGAAAAAAATAAATCTTTAACAATATAACCGCCACTACCTGAATTCATGAAAAAATTAGATACCGTATCTTTTAAAACAATCATCCCGATAGGTGGCTCTAACGGTACTAAAAAAATTGTGATAGTGCGCAAGGTAAGTAGTAATGTATAGGCTTGCAACCCTTTTATAAACCGAATAGGGTTGGGTAAATTAGATAAAATAAAAATGGTAAGTGCTGAATATGTTAAAGTGAAAATTAAAGTAGAAGAATCGATACTAGGTAATTGAGCCAGTATAGGGTCAAAAATTTGAATGCCTTTTCTGTTTTCAAAAATAGACATCATTATTCTACAATATTTGAATAAAAATATATAAGAAATTAATGTTAAAATAAATTGTATCCGAATATTTTTCTGTTGTAATGCAGTTGTCCAATTGTCTTTTGTAGTCTTAAAATATGTAATTAATATGTTCATACATGGCTTTTTGATGAACAAAGTTAACAAATAACAGCATTAATACACAAAAGATTTTGTATTTACGAATAGCATTCACTAAATTTTAACAATAATCTCTACCTTATTTTCGATTATTTGGGAGTAATTGTTATTGTAATTTCTTTATTATTGTCTGTGGTGCTAAACAATAGCGTTTGTTTTATAGCATCTGTAGTCTGAGTGAATTTTGTAGTACCAGTAACGGATAAATCCCATCCACTTGGGTAAAAGCGATTAGGTATAAAAATTTCTGTTGGCTTAGATATTGCTGTATTAGACGTGAATGTCATCGTAAATATTTTGGAGTTAACATCATAGCTGAACGATTTTATTTTTCCTGCTGTCGCTTTTGGGTAAGTTCTTATTAGGTGGGGTAAAATAGCAGTTTCTGTTCTATTGGCATTTAACGGACTCCATCCACCTAAATCATTGCTCCAATAAGCCCAATGCCATAAATTTCTGTCTGACATTGCATTGAAATCTGTCAAATAATCTGCAAAACCTGCTTGTGAAGGTGACAGCCCAAATTCGCCGGTTAGCAATGGTGTATTTCCATGAAATTTAGTTTCTTTATTGCGCTCACGCTCCCAGTCTTTTAACTGTGATTTTGAGGTAGTGGTGTATCCTTGTCCCTCATGAGTGTCATAAGGATAGCAGTGTGGGGCATATACTATTTTTGAGTTGGTTCTGGTATCTGATATTTTTGATAAATTGGAAGGCATTCCAAAAGTAACCGGTGCAGGTGTTGGCTCAAAAAATAAATATTTATTGGGCTCGACCGTGCGTAACGCCGGAATTAATCTTTTGTAAAAAGCACTAAGTTGATAGCGTTCAAACTCTCCGGTTATAAATACTTTTATCAAATCTCCGCCCCAAGGTTCATTCATTAAGTCATACCCGATTACATTTGGATTGTTTTTAAATCGCTCGGCAACTTTTTGCCACATCAAAATATAATGCTCTTGTAAATCTTTATTACTTCCCGAGTACGTCCAGAAATTTATCCATGAATTAATTACGGCCGGGTCAATGTTTTTTAACCACCATGGTGTTCCGCCAGGTATTTCTAATGGTGCGGCACCATTGGTTCTACAAGCCCATGCAGGTGCACCATCACCACCAAAAACTATTGAATATAAATCTTGGTGCATGTCTAACATCACTTGCATACCACGAGAGGTGTACCAATTTACGCGTTCTTCTACTTTGTCTAAATATTCTTCATCAAAAACTCCTTTTTGAGGTTCTATAGCATCCCATAGAATAAGATATCGGACAAAATTGAACCCAAATTCTTTATCTTCTCTGTCCACATCGCTCTCAATAATCCAAGGTAACCGCTCCGAGTCGCTCTTTGCGCTACTAGATGTATTTAAGCCATGTAAGATAAGCTGTCTGCCATACTGATCTTGTATTATGCTCGAATCTTCCTGTATAACTATTGCTTTACGTTCATTTTCTTTTTTACACGAAAAAATAAATAGAATCAAAACGATGGAAAGTAAATGTATTTTTCTCATTTGGTGAATATAGTAATTTATTCACCAAATACCATTACTTGTTTTTGTGTTTTGGGAGAATATTATTTTTATTTGACTTTTTACAAAAAAATAGAGTGATTTCTTATCAAAAGAGTAGTAAAGTGATTTTTAATGTTTGTACAAAAGTGCTACTTTTTCAGCACATCGTTCGCCATCCATTGCTGCGCTCATAATGCCGCCGGCGTATCCGGCACCCTCGGCACATGGAAATAATCTTTTGGTGGTAATGTGCTCTAAGGTTTCTTTATTTCGTGGAATTTTTACGGGAGATGAAGTACGGCTTTCCACGCCTATAATTTGTGCATCATTGCTAAGATATTTCGGCATTTTATTTCCAAAATTTTTAAATCCTTCTTGCAGGCAAAATGAAATTTCAGGTGGTAATACTTCTCGCATTTCCACCGATACCAATCCCGGTTGATAAGAGGTTTCTAATAAGGAAAAGGATACTTTTTTTAGTACAAAATCTTGTAAGCGCTGTGCAGGTGCAATTTGTGTTTTTCCAGCAATATTCCATGCCATCTGTTCTACTTTTTTTTGATATTCCATGGCCGCTAATGCACCAAACTGTTTAAAACCTTTCCAGTCATTTTCATCAACAGCTACTACTATTCCGGAATTTGAATATGGCGAATCGCGCTTGGATGGCGACATGCCATTTACTACAATTTCATTTTGTTGTGTGGCTGCGGGTACAATAAATCCACCCGGACACATGCAGAAAGAAAAAACTCCTTTTTGTGTTTGTGACGTGCGTACCTGCGCTACCAAACTATATGCAGCGGCAGGCAGCTTGGTGCAAGTATTTCCATGATACTGAATATGGTTGATAAGTTGCTGCTGATGTTCCACCCGCACGCCTAATGCAAAAGGTTTGGCTTCTATGGGGATATTCTTTTGTTGCAACAATTCAAAAATATCACGGGCGGAGTGGCCTGTAGCTAATATCACGGCAATACCATTGTATATTACTGAATTTATATACTTCGTTTCAGATTGCAAAGGTGAAGGAGCTTGTTTGTTTATTTGTTCTGCTACAACACCTTTCATCTCCTTTCCTTCCAAAATAAAATCAATAACTTTGGTGTTAAAGTGAATCTCGCCACCATATTTTAAAATGGTATTTCTTATTTCTTGTATGAGTTTGGGTAATTTATTAGTGCCAATATGCGGATGGGCTTCAAATAAAATATCTTCAGAAGCACCATGTAGAACCATAATTTCTAAGATGCGTTTTATGTCACCTCGTTTTTTTGAGCGGGTGTAAAGTTTTCCATCGCTATAAGTGCCGGCACCGCCTTCCCCAAAACAATAATTGGAGTTTTCGTTTACTATGTTTTTTTTGTTGATGTTTGCTAAATCGCGGCGACGCTCTTGTACGTCTTTTCCACGTTCTAAAATAATAGGTTTAACGCCTAACTCAATTAATCTCAAAGCGGCAAATAATCCGGCAGGCCCTGCACCGACAATTATGGCACTTTGCGCATTGGCAACATCTTTGTATGCTGTTTGAGTTTCAAAAGTATTTTCTGGTATCTCATCAATAAAGACCTCCGCATTAATATTTATTTTGATGTTTCTGGAACGAGCATCTATACTTCGCTTGATGATGCGCACATAAAAAGAAAGTTCATGCTGTATCTGTAAATAATTTTGCAGATACTGATGAAATAGGACTTCATCAAAAGCTACTTCAGGAGGGAGCTCAATTGTGATGTTTTTTTTCATAACTGTAGCAGTTTTAGTGCTAAAAGTTGTTGGTGTTCAGCAACAAAAAAAACAGGATTAATAGTAACTACTTTTTTTCTTAATACAGCACTTTTATTTGTTCCTTAAGTTCTAATAAAGCCCATAATCCATAGATAGTTGGCTCTATGGTTGGTCGCTCAGCGATGGTGTTAAATTCTTTAAAACCGCCTAATTTATCTTGGCTGGTTAGGAAGTAGATAACATCTTCTTGATGTTTTTTAATGTCAAAATCTTTAGAATATAACGAGTATGCAAAGAATTTATATCTATTGTTCAATTTATATCTTTTATAGTTTAAAGCGGTGAGCGTTGTAGTGTCTTTAAGCACTGTTGTTAAGTTGAAAATAGGAACTGTTTTTTCATAAAGTTGCTTACGGTAATAGGCTGAGGCATTATCACTATTTCCGCATGTTTTGTCAAATTCAGTTATCGTAAAATAAAATTCATTACGGATTTCATTGGTGTATAGTAAAGCGCCTTTGTAAAGTGTGTCAAATAATGCACTGCTGATATTTTTTTTAATTAAATCACAGTAAGTAGCTAATCCAAGCCGACCACCTGGTGTGTACATATAGGTCATCATAGTTTGGTTGGCATCTCTGTCGCTATTGTTTAATAAGTTTATTTGCTGCACAGCTTCTGCAGTATCGCCATATCTCTTTCCATATAATTTTATAGAAGAACCTGTCGAGTCACCAAATACTTTGCCTGGTATATTCGTGAAATCAAAAGAAGATTCCATGTTCAATTTGAAATGCTTGTTAAAGGCATATAACTCTTGTGCTGCTATTATATCTTTTAATTTATTGGTGCCAAATTTCACAAACATTGCGGCATTTTTTATCCTTAGGTCCAGAATTTTTAAAACGGAATCTTTGCCTATTTTTTTTATTAAAACATCCAATGTGTCAGGGGCAATGTGATTAAAGTTTATAGCAGAAGCCTTGTAAGATATAGCATCTTCACAATAGATAGCCGTTGAAATTGATAAAATTAGCGATAGAGATAAAAGCGTTTTTTTCATAAGAGAACTATAATGCGTACTGTTAATAGAAAGCCAAAAATAACGAAATTTTGTTAGCAAACTAACTTGCTCAATAATTATACCATATACTGAAATTTGTTAATAAATATTAATATGCCCTAGCAAATAGTACACGCTGTTTACTAGGTTTCCCTGTTAAAATACAATTTCCATCTTCTTGAGGATTGTTTAACGGAATACAACGAATAGTGGCTTTGGTCAATTCTTTTATTTTGTTTTCTGTTTCCGCAGTGCCGTCCCAATGTGCTAATAGAAATCCGGGTTTTTCATCTAACATGCGCTGGAAGCTGTCAAAGTCATCGACTTTGGTGATGTTATCATCTCTAAAGTTTTTTGCTTTATTAAACAAGCTTTGCTGAATTTCAGTTAATAGATTTTCTATGGTATTCGGTAGATTATCTATCTCAAAAAGATTTTTCTCTTTAGTATCTCTTCGTGCAATTTCCACCTTTCCATTTGCCAAATCTCGAGGTCCGAATACAACACGCAAAGGCACGCCTTTGAGTTCATATTCAGCAAATTTAAAACCAGGTCGTTTGGTTTCATCACTGTCCACAATGGCACGTATGCCCATTTTTGTAAGTGTAGCTTTTAGCTCATTTGCTTTAGCTATCATGGAATTGGTTTCTTCTATATTTTTAGATAGAAATGGGATAATTACAACTTGATGCGGAGCGATACGCGGAGGTATTACCAAACCGTCATCATCAGAATGTGCCATAATTAATGCCCCGATTAAGCGAGTAGAAACACCCCATGAGGTTGCCCATACGTATTCTTCTTCGTTTGCTTTATTTTTAAAAGTCACTTCAAAAGCTTTAGCAAAATTTTGACCTAAGAAATGAGAAGTTCCGGATTGTAATGCTTTTCCATCTTGCATCATTGCTTCGATAGTATATGTATCTTCGGCACCGGCAAATCGCTCGCTTTCTGATTTTACACCTTTAATTACCGGCATAGCCATATAGTTTTCAGCAAAATCGGCATATACGTTTATCATTTGTACGGTTTCTTCTATAGCTTCTGCTTTGGAAGAATGCGCAGTATGTCCTTCTTGCCATAAAAACTCTGCCGTGCGTAAAAACATTCTTGTGCGCATTTCCCAGCGTACTACATTTGCCCATTGATTTATTAATAATGGCAAATCGCGATAGGACTGAATCCATTTTTTATAGGTATTCCAAATAATGGCTTCCGATGTTGGTCGCACTACTAATTCTTCTTCTAGTTTTGCTTCGGGGTCAACCATTAACTTACCAGGTTCATTGGGATTGTTTTTTAGCCGATAGTGGGTTACCACGGCACATTCTTTTGCAAATCCCTCTGCATTTTTTTCTTCTGCTTCAAATAAACTTTTGGGAACAAATAGTGGAAAATAGGCATTTACGTGTCCTGTTTCTTTAAATTTTTTATCCAAAACGTCACGCATATTTTCCCAAAGTGTGTAGCCATACGGCTTTATTACCATACATCCACGAACGGCTGAATAATCGGCTAGTCCACTTTTTAATACTAAATCGTTATACCACTCTGAATAATTTTCTGATCTGCTAGTTATTTCTTTGCTCATCTTTTTATAGTAATTAGTTGTTAATTAACATATTTTGGTATGTTTTTTGAAACTGAATAGATGTATTTTTGGTTTATAAAAATAAGAGTTTTAAAATTGCTAAAAAATAAAAAGTTCAGTTCATGAGAAATATAATTCTTTACACACTGTTTTTGTTGGGTATATTCTACCTTAATCTTGCAGTAGCGCAAGATGATGTATATGACGCACCAGTGCAAAAACCGATGAAAGTAAAGTCGTACAAACAACAACACAATATAGCATCTGACGAAAGATTGGGAAATTCAGAACAAACACAGTCTTACTCAGAAGGAGATAACCCAAATACCCGTATGAATGTGACCAATAATAATTATTACAATAATAGCAGTTATGGTAATGATGGCTATTATTCAGAGGATTGGAATTATGGATATACAGATAGAATTCGCCGATTTCATAACCCATCTATTCAGTTTAGCTATGGTTGGAATAATTGGAATAATAATTTTTACTCTCCATGGAACTCATTTAACAGCTGGAATAGTTGGGATAATTATGCCTTTACTCCAAGTTGGATGTATAGTTATAATAATTTCTATAATCCGTTTTGGAGTGGAATGTATCCAAGCTATGGAAGTTGGTTTAATATAGGAATGTATAATCCATTTTCTAATTGGGGATTTAATAATGGCTGGTACGGATTTTCACCTTATTGTTATAATACAATTTATAATTATGGGTATAACAACTACTATGGTGGATATTATGATTATAATAAGAGGAACGTAGTTTATACCCCAAGAATAGGAGGGTATAGCAATTCGACAAACGCTGGTATTAGTGGGTACAATTCAGGAAATTCAGGAACGAACACTAATAATACGGGTGGATTTACAAAAGGAAATACGAACCAACCACAGCAGCAAGTAGCTCCTACATCTAAATGGAATAACAGAACTATCAATAATAATTACTCAAACCCCAATCCAGAAAACGTTTATAGATATAATAATTCATCACCCTCATACAATAATAACAGCTATAACAATAGAAATAATGGAGGTGGTGGTTGGGATAATTCATTTAAAAGTGAACCTAATATCAATATTGGCACTGGCGGTGGAGGTGTAAAGATTGGCTCTCGCCCCAAATAACATTTTTGATACTTACTACTAATACATTACTATGCGTAAACTAATATTGCTTTTCTGCTCACTACCTGCTTTTACCGCTGCATTACTTGCGCAAACAGATGTAGATGCACTAAGATACGCTACGCCCGATGTGCAAGGCACTGCCCGAAATATGGCGTTGGGAAATACTATGGGGACAATCGGAGCAGATATTACTTCAATTTCTACCAATCCGGCAGGAATTGCTAAGTACAGTTCTACCGAGTTTGTTTTAACACCTGCAATATCAATAGCAAAATCAGCTTCTTCATTTTTAGGAAATACTACAAAAGACAGTAAAGTAAAATTTCAACTTACCAATTTAGGTATAGCCATTAGTAGAAATAATACCACAAATACCAAATGGAATGGGCTAAAGTTTGGATTTGCCTTAAATAGATTGGCAAATTTTAATTCCAACTATTATTTCACCGGATATAACGACAAAAATAGCTTACTGAATTCTTATTACGAAAAGTTAAACGATAGAAGCATAATTACAGACTCCACTACTGCCGCCGATAAATATCCATTCGACGCCAGTATAGCCTATCAGTTAGGTTTAATTACGATAGATTCACTAGGGAATACTTATACGGCTACCAACAACGGTAACATGCAGCAAGAGTTTCATATTCAAAAATCAGGAGGAATAAACGAAATGGCACTTGGCGTAGGAAGTATGTATAATAACAAACTAATGCTGGGGGCTTCTGTCGGTATTCCGATTGTAAATTATACAGAACGTATCCGATTGGAAGAAAAAGATATACGTGACTCTGCCTACGATCTAAATTCATTTGTAAATGAAACTTATTTGAAAACACGTGGTGTAGGATTTAATTTAAAAGTAGGTATCATAGGAATGCCAATAAATGGGTTGCGGCTTTCTTTAGCTGTGCAAACTCCAGGTATTTTATTTATGCGCGATGCGTATAACACCCACATGGAAGCTAATTATCAGTCGGCAAGTGTAGTGTACACAGGCGACTCTCCCGATGGAGCTTCAAAGTATAAATATGTGCAACCTTGGAAAGTAACTATGGGGGCAGGGTATATTCATAAATATGGGTTGCTTGCCATTGAATATGAATTAAGCGATGCAGGAAGTTCAAAATTTAAATTTGACGCTGCCGACGGCAATTCAAGCGCGTATGAAAATTATATAAACAATCAGATACGCCAAAAATATGGACTATTTCATACTATAAAAGCTGGTGTAGAATTCAAATACGATCCCATCCGCATCCGTGGAGGGATACAATATAGAACCTCTCCATTTAAAAGCAATTATGCGCCAAGCGGAATAAATACAGCTATTTTGACGTACTCCGCAGGAATTGGCTACAGAGGAAAGCATTTCTTTGCTGATATTGCTTATGTTCAAACCAATTCAAAAGAAATGTATGTGCCCTATCAGTTGAATACGGCAGCATGGAATCCGGTGCCAGCTGCTACTTTAAGTACAAAAAATCCTTTAGTAGTTTTGAGTATCGGATATAAACTTTAATTTTAGCTGAAAATACTAACTTGAACGATACCGCAACTTGGAAATGGAAATTGGCGCAAACACTAGAATATAAGTGGTGGAAAAATTATCTTAAAAACAAAGATACCGATGAATATATTTCTTGGAAATGCTTGTATTGGAATAAATTACTCCATTCTATTTCGAAATACATAGAAACTCCTTTGGAGGAAAAATATATAATGGATGCAGGGTGCGGACCTGCGGGTATTTTTATGGTATTAAAAGGAAATTACGTCACTGCAATTGATCCATTGTTGGATAAATATAAAGCATTGCAACATTTTAAACCGGAAAAATGTACTTGGGTAGATTTTAGAAATGTGGCGATAGAAGGTATAATAGAGGAAAATAAATACGATTATATTTTTTGTTTAAATGCCATCAATCATGTAAATGACTTAGAACGATGTTATGATAATCTTGTAAAAGCATTAAAGCCCAATGGGTATTTGGTTGTTTCTACCGATGCACATCGTAGCAAAATAGTAAAGAAAATTTTCCAGTTTTTACCAGGTGATGTACTGCACCCCGTACAACTAAATCTATCGGAATACAATGAGAAGTTAACGCATCGAGGACTTACAATTGTAAAAGATATTTTGTATAAACGAGAGGCTATTTTTGATTATTACATTACCATTGCACAAAAACAATAGCGTTATTCTACTATAATTAAATTAAAATCTTTCTTCCCTTTTTTAGCTACTAAATATTTTCCGTTAATTAAGTTTTCGGCGTTTATAATTCCATTTACATCGCTGTATTTTTCTAAATTTATGGCCACACCGTTTGCGCTTACCAATTTCCGTGCCTCACCTTTCGATGCAAGAATTTGTGTTTCTTGTGCCAGCAAATCCAAGACGTTTATCCCATTTGCAATTTTATCTTTTGTAATTGTATAAGTAGGCACACCGTCAAATATGTCTTCAATCTGTGCATTGCTTAATTGCGATAGACTATCGGCAGTTGCTTTTCCGAATAATATTTCCGAAGATTTTAGGGCTTGTTCGTAATCCTCCTTGCTATGCACACGCACTGTAATTTCTTCTGCCAGCGTTTTTTGTAAAATGCGTAAATGTGGAGCTTCTAATTGTTGTTTTTCCAATGCTTCTATTTCCTCTTTATTTTTCATTGAGAAAACACGTATCCAATTTACCACATCGGCATCTGCGGCATTTAACCAAAATTGATAAAATTTATAAGGAGATGTTTTTTTAGCATCTAACCAAATATTGCCACTTTCACTTTTTCCGAATTTGGTACCATCAGCTTTTTTTATTAATTGAGTAGTTAATGCAAAAGCATCTCCTTCACCTCCGGTTACTCTTCGAATTAATTCAGTACCCGTTACAATATTTCCCCATTGGTCGCTACCGCCCAATTGAAGTTTAATGCCGTTGTTTTTCCATAAATAATAAAAATCATACCCTTGAATAAGCTGGTAGCTGAATTCGGTAAATGTCATGCCGTTTTCTAATCTGTTTTTTACAGAATCTTTACTCAACATATAGTTTACGGTAATGTATTTCCCTACATCGCGAATAAAATTTAAAAAAGAAAATTCTTTAAACCAGTCATAATTATTTACAATTTCTGCAGAATTTGTGCCACAATCAAAATCCAAAAATTTCTCTAATTGTTTTTTCTGACATTCTAAGTTATAATTTAATAATTCTACGGAGAGCATATTCCGTTCTGCGCTTTTTCCACTAGGGTCGCCTACCATGCCGGTAGCACCGCCCACCAAAGCAATAGGCTTATGCCCGCATCGTTGAAAGTGTAACAACGTCATAACTTGCACCATATTACCAATACCCAATGAGTCGGCTGTGGGGTCAAACCCGATATATCCTTTCACCATTTCGGTATTTAAAAGTTGCTCGGTGCCCGGCATTATATCGTGCAACATTCCGCGCCATTTTAGCTCTTCGATAAAATTCATAGCTTAAAAATTAAGTGCTGCAAAAATACAAATTGTAAAGGGATACCGAAAGCAAATCAAGAATTTCATAAATATTTATCAAACAATGTGCTATCAAGAAAAAAGAAGCCACATTAACATATTATTAGTATATTTTTAGGTAAATTTACCAAAGTCATGTAATGGTGACGAGTGATAGTATTGTCTTTAATAAAAAAACAGGCTCTGTAAAATATGTATATCTTTAAAATAAAGTATTTCATTTTTGCCCTAATAATAGGAACATATATTTCGGGATTTGCCGAACCGCCAAAGTATAGCAATGATTTTATGTATATAGGTATTGGTGCGCACAACTTTGGGAAAGGCAATGCAGTAGTAGCGAGCACGAATGATGTAACCGCAGGATATTGGAATCCTGCCGGCTTAGTGCGCATACCAACTAAAATGCAATTTAGTTTTATGCATAATGAATATTTTGCCGGAATTGCAAAGTTTGACTATGCCGGAATTGCGTTTCCGATAGATAGCAATAAACATGCTTTGGCATTAAATTTCATGCGGTTTGGTGTAGATGATATTCCCAATACATTAAACTTGATAGATGCTGATGGAAGTATAAATTATGACAATGTTAGAAATTTTTCAGTAGGAAACTATGGGATACTTTTATCGTATGCCTATAGAATATTGCCCAATTTGTCTGTAGGTATTACTACAAAGGTTGTGCATAATAAAGCAGGTTCGTTTGCTCGATCCTGGGGTTTTGGAGTAGATATTGGCGCCATGTACACTATTAAAGAATGGAGAATCGGATTGACGGTAAAAGATATTACGACTACCTTTAACGCATGGTCATACAGTTTTTCGGAAAAAGACAAACAAATTTTAGCATTAACCAATAACGTAATTCCTAAAAGTTCGACAGAAATTACGCTACCGAGAATACAGTTTGGAGCAGCGTATCATAAAAATTTTAAAGGAAAAATTGATTTGACAGCAGAGATAGATTGGGAACTTACCACTGATGGAAAAAGAAACACGCTTATATCTACCAAGAAAGTAAGTATGGATCCTAGAATTGGCATAGAATTAGGATTGTGGAATTATTTCTTTTTGAGAGGTGGTGTGAATAATTTCCAAAAAATGTATAACACAAAAGGTAAGAAATCATTTACAGTACAACCTAATATTGGAGCAGGGTTTAAATACAAAGATTATGTAGCCGTAGATTACGCCTATACCGATGTGGGTAAAGCATCAGAAAATCAGTATTCGCACGTGGTTTCAATAGTATTAGGGGTAAATAAAAGAAAACGTAAAGAAACCAGCGAACTAATAAACACGAATGCAGTAGCACCTGTATCTACGCCGACAAATCAACCGTCACAAGAGCCGACCATTATTCCAACTGAACCCTCACAAACTCCGACAAAATGATAAAAAGATTTTTTCATATTATCTGTCTGCTGTGGCTATGTACAACTGCAAAAGCACAGCCTTATGGCAATGAGTGGATTGATTATTCTAAAACGTATTACAAGTTTAAATTAGCCAAAACAAGTATTTATAGGATTCCTTATTCCGTATTGATAAATGCCGGAATACCATCGGCTGTATTGAAAGGAACAAGTTTTAAATTGTTTAGAAATGGACAAGAAGTGCCTTTGTACGTTACAACCAATAACCAATTTAGTGGTTCAGATTTTATCGAATTTTATGGAGAGATGAATGATGGTAAGCCCGATTCAATACTCTATAAAACGCCAAACGACCAACCTTCGACAGTTAAAAGTTTGTTTACAGATTCGGCTACATTTTTTTTAACATTAGACCCATTTAGTATCAATGCCCGAATACAGCAACAGAATAACGATATTTCTTTTACGCCTGCCCCGGAGCAATATTGTTTTTATACCACTTATGCATATACAAGACCTGCTACTCAAACAAATGTATTAAATCGTGGCTTTCCTATAGCTCCATATTATCCGCAATTATATAATTCAGACTTTGACCCGGGAGAAGGTTGGTGTATTGGCCCATTTGATAATACTGGATATGCAGGTGTGTATAATGACGTGTTAAATAACGGTGGGTGGGTATCATTTAAGAAATTATATCAAGATCCAAATGTGAATGCAACTTTTAAGTTTGCAGTTTTAAGTAATGATGGCACACATAAATTAAGAACAATAATAAATGGAAAAATTGATACTATTCAAAATTATTTAGGTACAGTAGTGAAGAGAGATACATATCAAATAGGAAGTCAATTTTTGAATGAAAGTGGAAATGGAATCCAACTCTATGAGCTGAACAGCGGTATGGCAAATATATTATTATCTGTAGTAATGGAATACCCACGTAAGTTTAGTTTTGAGAATCAATCGTCAGCTATCTTTAGTATAAAAAAAACAGATGACCTTTATTTTGAAGTCAAAGATTTTAACACATTTAGTACTACTCCAATTTTGTACGATTTAAAAAATAAACAACGGTATTTAGGAATTGTAGATTCCGTATTGAAATTTCATTTAACAGCAACTGTTGCAAATAAAGAAAGTATGTACCTCTCGGCACAAGATGGTAATAGTATTCCAAATATTACCACACTAACGCCTATCAATTTCACTAATTTCCTCAATGCCAACCAACAAGGGAATTATCTAATTATTTCCAATAAAAAATTAAAAAACAGCTCCAATGGAATTGATAATGTTGATGAATACCGAAAATATCGTTCCAGTGTACAGGGAGGAAGTTATAATGCAAAAGTATATTATATCGATGAGCTTAACGACCAATTTGGATATGGTATTGTACAGCATCCATTAGCGATACGCAATTTTATAAATTTTGCGTACGATAAATTTGCGGCACGCCCACAATTACTATACATTATAGGTAAAGGATTTGAATACAATTACAACTTAGGAAATCAAAATAATATAAATAGAAGCTATGTGCAAACGTATGGCGAACCAGCATCTGATGTGTTGTTGACGGCTCGTTCTGGTGCACTAAATTACCCACAGTTAGGCGTTGGACGATTAGCCGCAATTACTGGAGATGATGTGCGCTTATATCTCGATAAAGTAAAAGAATACGAGTCTATATTAAATGATACTTTCTGTATTTCTGAAACGCCATTTAATAAATTATGGATGAAAAATGTATTGCACTTAGGAGGTGGAAATACAAATTTTGAACAACAGCAATTTCGAGGATATTTAGACAATTACAAAGTAGTAATCGAAGCCCCAAAATTTGGAGCAAACGTAAGTGGCTTATTTAAAAATAGCACCGACCCCATACAAATAGCACAGAATATTTTCTTAGATTCATTAATAAATACAGGGGTTTCTTTAATAACATTTTTTGGACATTCTGCCACGACAACTACTGATTTCAACCTCGATCCCGACCACATGGATAACAAAGGTAAATACCATTTGATGCTTTCGAATGGATGTTTTGTCGGAAGTATATTTGTCGATTTTCGCTCTCTTAGCGAACGGTTTGTACTAACTTCGAATAAAGCAGCCATCGGATATGTAGCTCCTGTAACTTATGCCACCGCAGGTAATTTAAACTCATACTCAAGTGAATTTTACAACTTGTTTTCCAATACTATGTACAACGATAAAATTGGAAACATTTTAAAAGAAACCGCTAAAAATGTAATTCTTGCCGGCGGATTAATTAATCCAATGATAGGAGAGCAAATGGTTTTTCATGGTGACCCGGGATTGCGTATAAATACGCATTACAGACCCGATTATTTTATCGACCCATCAAGTGTATCCTTTGAACCACAAAATATAAATGCCGCTGCCGATTCATTCTTAATAAAAGTAATAGTAAAAAACTTAGGTGCTGCAGTAAATGATATGTATGTTGTAAATGTAGATAGAGTATTCCCGAACGGACAGATACAGACAACAAAAGTAACAGTGCCTAGTGCTAGAAATATCGACACAGTGTTTTTGTGGATAAAATCAGATAGGATAAACGGACCGGGATTAAATACCTTTAAAATAAAAGTAGATTACAGCAATACAATTGCAGAATATTGCGAAACTAATAATGAAGTTACAGTAACCAAACTTATCTTGGCAGATGATATCATCCCTATTTTCCCGTATGAGTTTTGTATGGTAAATGACCCAAATTTTGAATTGGTGTTTTCAACAGCAGATGCTTTTGCAGGAGCTAAATCTTATATATTTCAAATTGATACAACAGAGTTTTTTAACAGCCCTATACTTACACAGTTAAAAACCACCGCACCAGGCGCTACGATACATTGGAAACCTTCTATTCCATTATTGCAAAATAAAGTTTATTATTGGAGAGGTACTTTAGATACCATTACTGGCGTGCCGGCAAATTGGAAAAAAAGCTCGTTTTTATATAATACTTCTTTATCCACTGGTTGGAATCAATCTCATTATTTCCAATATCTGAGAAATTCTTTTGCTTCATTAAGTTTGAAAAACGATAGGATGTTTTATTATCCTAACACTATTCGTACTATTCAGCTAAAAGATGGCATGATTCCTGACCAATTAATAGAAGCTTATTGGGACGGATATTTAATAGCCCGTAATGCATGGGCAAGAAAGGGTTTTATCTTTTTTGTGTATGATGGAAATACGGGACAAAACTGGCAAACTTATCAAATTGGAAATACTTGTCGTGGCCCCTATAACGATATCACTTGCAATAGATACCCAATTAATGTAATTGAGTTTATTACGAATGATCTTGTAAATGGAAAAACAGAACGACAGTACACGTATGATTTTATCAATTCCATTCCATGTAATGCTTATGTATTAGGTTATAGCTTCTATAATGCAGGCTATTCACAGTGGTTAGCAGATAGTACCCAACCCGGTGATCATAATTTGTACCAAGCATTTGAAAATTTAGGTGTAACCAAAATTCGTCAACAGGTAGAGAATGCACCATTTGCTTTCTTCTTGCATAAATGTGATCCTTCGTTTACGCCGGTGCAAATACAGCGTTTTCAGCCAAATATTATTGATACCATGCTTACCTTTAATGGAACATGGACAAAAGGAACGATGGAAACTCCGCTTATCGGACCTGCAAAAAATTGGAAAAATTTTGACATGGATTGGCATTCGTTGGAAACAAATAGTACCGATGCAGGGATGGTTAATCTATACGGTTATGATACAATAGGAACACGCACACTACTAAGAGATGATTTGAATAAAGGCGGCGTCACATCTATTAGTCAAATAGATGCAAAACGATATCCTTATTTACAAATGCAATGGATAACATCTGATAATACAATGGGTACTCCGCCACAAATGGATTATTGGCGATTGTACTACGATAAAGCACCCGAAGCCGTAGTAAACCCTACAATATATTTTTCTAAAACTAGAGATTCCATTGCATCAGGCGAGAATTTTAATATGACCGTAGCTGTCGAAAATGTATCTCCAATAGATATGGATAGCTTATTGGTGAAATATACTATTAAAGGTGCCTCAAATAATATTACAATTTTTTATAAACGTTTCGGACCATTGCCAGCAAAACAAGTACGCAACATTACATTTGATTATAATTTTCCGGGATTCAGTTTCTTCGGTTTGAATTATGTAACGGTAGAAGTTAACCCAGATGAAGACCAACCGGAACAATTCCATTTTAATAACTTTGCTGAGTTTACTGTTTTTGTAGAAAGAGATAAAATAAATCCATTATTAGATGTAACCTTTGATGGTCGTCATATTACCGATGGAGAATATGTTTCTGCAAATCCCGAAATAATGTTGCGCTTAAAAGATGAAAACAAATACCTTGCATTAAACGATACTTCTGGATTTTTAATTTATATGTATTACCCGAACGACCCAACCAATCCAGTTCAGATATCGCGTAGCCAAGCAGATGTAACCTTTATTCCGGCTACCAACTTGAATAATGGTAAGAATAATGAAGCACGACTTATTTATAAACCAATGCTGACAGATGGTACGTATGAATTGAGAGCACAAGGCATTGACAGAAGTAAAAATGATGCTGGTAAATACGATTACAGAATTAAGTTTAAAGTGGACTCTAAGCCATCAATTACAAATGTGCTGAATTATCCAAACCCATTCTCCACTTCTACGCAGTTTGTATTTACTATTACAGGTGCAACTATTCCAGAGCAATTAATTATACAAATATTTAGTGCGAGTGGAAAAGTAGTGAAAGAAATTACACGTGAAGAATTAGGAAATTTACACGTGGGAACTAACGTAACGGATTATAAATGGAATGGAACTGATAATTTTGGAGATAGATTAGCAAATGGCGTTTATTTTTATCGTGTAATGACTAGAAATTTAGATGGTACTACTACCGATATAAAACAAACTTCCGTAGATAAATATTTCAAACATGGGTACGGAAAATTGTACATTATCCGATAGGTATTTTTGTTTTTCAATTTAGTATTATCCAAAGAAGATATAACAAACAACAATACTCAATACGATACTCACCAATTCAGCGAATAAACTGGTAGCAACAACATAGCGTGTTTTTTTGATGGCAACAGCACCAAAATATACAGCTAATACATAAAAAGTTGTATCATGGCTGCCATTGAAAATTCCTGCTAAGCGCCCCGCAAAACTGTCAGCACCCAAGCCGCCTTCTGTAACGGGTTTTATTAAATCTACCATTAGGCCACGCGCACCACTGCCGCTAAAAGGTTTCATGATAGCTACCGGAAGCGCATCTACAAATCGAGTATCAAAACCGAATACTGTAAACAACGAAGCAATGCCATGTGTAATCATTTCCATGCCGCCACTAGCTCGAAAAATTCCTATGCCTACCAACATTGCTACGAGGTATGGTATTATTTTTACAGTTACTTCGAAGCCCTCTTTTGCACCATCAATGAAAGATTCATAGACATTAACTTTTTTAAAAAATGAAAATGCAATAAAAGTAATGATGACTGAAAATATGATTAAACCACCAATTATATTACTTACAATTTCCATCGTTTCTTTAGGTAAAGTGCTAAATACGTAAGTAAGCCCACTAATAAATCCAATAATACCAATTACCCAAGCGGTTAATACCATATCCCATTTTATTTTCTGAATAAATGCACATACTATCAATCCAGCAATCATTCCGCCATAAGTAGATATTAGTAAGGGCAGAAAAATATCCGTAGGGTTGGCTGCTTTTGCAGTAGCCCGAAACGCAATGATACTTACGGGAATAATGGTGAAACCCGCAGTATTCAGCGTAAGGAACATAATCATAGCATTAGATGCCTTTTCTTTATTAGGGTTAATTTCTTGCAATTCTTTCATCGCTTTTAATCCTAAAGGAGTAGCAGCATTATCTAAGCCTAACATATTGGCAGAATAATTCATCAGAATGCTTCCCATTGCAGGGTGTTCTTTGGGTATTTCTGGAAACAATCTCGAAAAAAATGGATTAATTAATTTAGAAAATATACGGATAGCGCCACCATTTTCCCCCACTTTCATTATTCCCAACCAAAAGCACATCACGCCTGTTAATCCTAAAGATATTTCAAAAGCTGTTTTTGAAGATTCTGTAATAGCATTAATAGTAGCAGGCAGTGCCGTGGTATCGCCTAAGAAAACCATTTTGAATAAAACAATAACAAAGGATAGTACGAAAAATAAAATCCAAATATAATTTAGAACCATAAAGTTAGTTTTAGGTTTATGAATATAAGTTATAATTCACAATGAATAATCATAATTGAAAAATAAGCCTTAAATTTTAAATCTTAAATCATAAATTATATACATTTGTGCTGTGAGCAAGAAATTTGAATTACCGGAAATTGTAAACCGAAAAGCACGGTTTAATTATGAGTTTTTAGAATCGTATAAGGCCGGTATGGTTTTAACAGGAACAGAAATTAAATCTGTGAAAGAAGGTAAAGTAAATTTAGGAGATAGTTTCTGTTATTTTAGGAGTAGTGAATTGTGGTTGAAAAATTTACACATTTCAGAATATAAAAATGGAAGCTATGCCAACCACGAGCCTATGCGATTGAGAAAATTGCTTCTTACTAAAAATGAAATTCGAAAATTAGAAGGGCGAATAAAAGAAAAGGGATTAACCATCATTCCGTATAAAATATTTTTTAGCGATAAAGGATTAGCGAAGATAGAAATAGTATTGGCAAAAGGTAAAAAATCTTTTGACAAGCGCGAAACAATAAAAGAACGCGATACAATGAAAGAAGTACAACGGGTAAAAAAATCAGTCAGATATTGATTTATCTGTCTGTGTTTTTTGTTTTTTTATCTTGTATTTTGTACATTTACTATAGTTATACCACAGATAGATGAGTAGCTTAAGTCATATCTTTTTAGATGCAGCATCTCCTTTGTTACTTGCAATCCCAATCTTATTATTATTGATTATAATTGCAGTATCTGGATTTGTGATATTGTGGTTGGTTTCGTATATTAGAAAAAGAAAAAATAGAGGATGAAAAAGATAAATACTTTTGTTGTAATTCTTCTAGTTGCTCAGCAAATCTTTGCAGATATTCCGGTAGATAAAAATGGACACAATATAGAATCCTATACAACAGCAAACTTACTGCCAGGGGTATTATTGGTGCTTTCGGCAGTTGGTTTATTATTGTTTTTAAAAACCCTTAAAAATGAAAAAAATGCACACCATTAAATTTATTTTAGTTGCAATTTTTGCACTTACATTTTCTGCAACTCAGGCTGATATTGCTTTGCCTAAATCCGATAAACTCAACACAAAGTATTATTTTGCTAACGTAGATAGTTTTTCAAACTATACATTTTTTGTTAGAAAAACATTTAATAACAAAACCTATAAATTAAAGCAAGATGCAGCTTTTTTATTACAAGTAAAAGATGGCGCAGAGCAAGAATTGGAAGTGTGGGCTGTGAATAACGAAAGCAAAAAAGAAAGCAACTCCTTTAAATTAAATTTGGCAAAACCCACCCAACAAATAGTCGGTAATGTTGCCTATATCGCTATACAATTTAGCTTCGATAAATCTGGTAAATTGACACACAAACAGACCGTAATGAAACCTGATTGTTATAATCCCAAAAAACGTGCTGCATTTGGATGGATAAGCAATAATTCCTCATCAGATGGTAGCATAATTTGGTGTTTAACAATGATAGCAAGTATAGCATTTAGTTCACTTTATACAGTTCATAAATTGAAAATGCAAAAGGTGTATGTTTAAATATTTGGCTTTAACCATTGCCATAGAAATCCCTATATATTTTTTATTTATTAGAAAGCAGTTTGCTTATACCATTTTAATTTTGGTACTAGCTAATTGCCTGACATGGCCAATTCTAAATATTCTATTTCATACTACATCAATTCCATTATTGGTATTAGAAATAGGCGTGACCTTTGTGGAGGCCATAATAATCTATTATTTCTTACAACAAGAATTCCCAAAGGCATTATCAATTTCCTTTGTGCAAAATGCAGTTACAACCTTTTTAGGAATTTGGATAAATCATATTCAGCTATGAAAAATAAATACTACATTGCTGCTGCCTTCGGTATGTTACATGGGCTGAATGATTTTGTCGCTGGATATTTGCTGGCGCATTTGTCCGTAGTTTCTGATAATTCACTGCTGAATACTACCTGTTTTTTAGTGTATAGTATATTGGCATTTGCAGGACAATTACCCATAGGGTTTTTACTAGACAGCAATCATAAAATAAAATCATTTAGTTTCTTTGCTGTTATTTGTTTATTAGTGGCAATAGCTCTTGCACCAATTTCTATTTTTATGGCAATTATAGTTAGTGGAGTGGCTTCGGCATTTGTGCACGTAAGTGGAGGCACTGTTTGCTACCTATCGGATAATAAAAATTCGATGCTTAGTGGAATATTCACGGCACCTGGTGTGATAGGATTGATTTCTGGAGGTATATTGGGTAGCATACAAGCAAGTATTTATTATATTATATTACTTGTAATTCCTTTAGCTGCACTACTTTTTTTTGTATGGAAAATGTCATTTCCCAAATATATAAATGCGCCCATTAATAAGGACCAATCCTCAATTTTAGATACCCACGATGCATTTATGTTGCTACTGTTAGCAGCTATTGCATTTCGCTCACTTTTTTGGAATATTTTACATATTATGTGTTTCAAAGATACCGTTTGGCTTTGGGGATTAGGGATTTCTGCCGCATTAGGGAAATTAATCGGCGGATACATTACCTATAAAGTAAATTGGCGTAAATTTGTGTTTGTAAGTATAATTGCAGCAGTTATTATTTTAAATTTTAGTACTAACAATCTGATATTATTTTGCATAGGAGTAACATTACTGCAAAGTGCTGTGCCGATTACATTGTTATTGATGCAAAATTATATGCAAAGCCGCCCTGCTACAGCCACTGCTTTAAGTTTGGGAATCGCTATCGTATTAGCAGGGCTGCCTACTTATATCGGACAATTTAGAGCTATGCAAAGCAATATATACTTCCTATTGCTAATTAGTCTTCTATTTCTAGTTCCAAATATTTGGATACTTAAATGGAAGAAACCTAATATACTGCCTTAGTCTTTAGCAAATTCTGCCTCCATGTCTGCTTGGTTTATCAAGATACTGATACAGCAGAAAAATGTAACAATAGCAGACCCGAACATCAAGCCTTTGTCGCCTAATACTTCAAATTCATTGGTAAGAATATGCACAATAATTGCACTAAACATTAATACCATCCCTAAGATAGCTCCACGCCATGCTGTTTTGTGAAATAGTAAGAGTGCAATAGTGAGTAATTCTAGCCCCGCAACGCAGTATCGGCCGGTAGCTTCCATGTTTATGCGTTCAAAAATATGTACTGCAGCAGGAGCAGAACTAAGTTTTAAGAAAGCAGAATAACCTAAAATTCCAATAGCGATAATTCGGGTGGCAAGGTCGATTAGTTTTGTGTTATTCTTCATAATTTTAGTTTTTTAGTTACCTAAATATGCATGACTTTTTAGTATTTGTCAATGGTTGTTATTTATTATTTTGTTTCGACTTATTAAACGGTCGGAATTTAGGGATAAACGGTAAAATACATAAAAAAAGGCTGTCCAATAGACAGCCTTTTTTATGATAAAAGAATGTTTTTTACTCAATAATCCCTTCAGTAAGCACAGAAACCGTATTTTTAATTACTTCAACAATACCACTTTTTAACTTAAATTCTTGTTGCTGGTTTCCTGTCTTAATTTTCACATTACCTTCTTTCAAAGAAGCAATTAAAGGAGCATGATTATTTAAAATCTCAAATACGCCATCGGTCCCTGTTAATTGTACAGAATCAGCTTCGCCGGAATATAGCTTTTGCTCAGGTGTAAGTATGTTTAATTGCATTGTTTTTATTTATTAATGGAATAATGTAGTAAAGTGCTAATACTTTTAATTAAGACGGAAATTATCCCATACTTAATTGATTAATTATTACATTATTTCGCTTCTGCTAATAATTTTTTACCTTTCTCGATAGCATCATCAATTGTACCAACTAAGTTGAAAGCTGCTTCAGGATATTCATCTACTTGTCCATCCATAATCATTTCAAAGCCTTTTAAAGTATCTTCGATAGAAACAAATACTCCTTTCAAACCTGTAAATTGTTCAGCTACGTGGAATGGCTGTGATAAGAATCGTTGCACACGTCGTGCGCGGTGTACAACCAATTTATCTTCTTCAGATAATTCATCCATACCTAAGATAGCGATGATATCTTGTAATTCTTTATAACGTTGTAAAATTCCTTTCACTCTTTGTGCTACATTGTAGTGTCTGTCTCCAATTACTTGAGGGTCTAAGATTCGAGAAGTAGAATCTAATGGATCTACTGCAGGATAAATACCTAACTCAGCAATTTTACGGCTCAATACTGTAGTTGCATCTAAGTGAGCAAATGTAGTTGCCGGAGCAGGGTCAGTTAAGTCATCTGCAGGTACATATACTGCTTGTACAGAGGTGATAGAGCCTGATTTTGTTGAGGTAATACGCTCTTGCATTAAGCCCATCTCTGTAGAAAGCGTTGGTTGGTAACCTACCGCAGATGGCATACGTCCTAATAATGCGGATACCTCTGAACCTGCTTGCGTGAAACGGAAGATATTGTCAACGAAGAATAAGATGTCTTTTCCTTTTCCATCACCATCACCATCACGAAATTGTTCTGCAATAGTCAAACCAGATAAAGCCACACGTGCACGTGCGCCTGGTGGTTCGTTCATCTGACCAAATACCAAGGTCGCTTTTGATTCTAATAATGCAGTTTTATCTACAGATGCTAAGTCCCAATCTCCTTTTTCCATAGAGTGTTTGAATGCTTCGCCATATTTAATTACGTCTGATTCTAAGAATTCGCGTAATAAGTCATTTCCTTCACGTGTTCTTTCACCAACACCTGCAAATACGGATAAACCACCGTGACCTTTAGCGATATTGTTTACCAATTCCATAATTAATACAGTTTTACCTACACCAGCACCACCGAATAAACCGATTTTACCCCCTTTAGCGTAAGGTTCGATTAAGTCGATAACCTTAATTCCTGTAAATAATACTTCTTTGGAAGTTGCTAAATCTTCGTAACGAGGTGGTTTTCTGTGGATAGAATATCCACCTTCTTTACTTACTTCACCGATACCATCTATTGCTGTACCGATTACGTTAAACAAACGTCCTTTAATTGCTTCACCTGCAGGCATCTTGATTTGATCGCCAGTGTCTGTTACTTGAGCACCTCTGGTTAAACCTTCAGTTGCATCCATTGCCACGCAGCGTACACTATCTTCTCCTAAATGTTGCTGACATTCTAATATAACTTCTGTGCCATCGTCTTTTTTTACGATTAGGGCGTTTAATATGTTAGGTAGAGATGTGCTTTCGCCGCTGAATGAAACGTCCACTACCGGACCGATGATTTGGGTGATTTTACCTACGTTTGCCATAGTATATTTTATTGCTGATTAAGTTTTTAAAAATCGGTGCAAAAATACGTTTAAGTGCTTGCTTTTCAAAATCAAACCGGCAAAGTTGTCCACAAATAAAGATTTAGTAATTTTTACGTTGATAGTGACGGTTGTTTTTGTGTATAATTTCGACAGCTAGCTATTTTTTGAGACAATTTAGCCCGTTTTACACTCTAGGAAATAAATTTGAAGCATTTAAACGGTTGTCTAATCGGATAGCAACTCTATCTTATGTTAGAATAATCCAAATAATTCGGCGTCTATTTTTTCGACAACCTTGCCAAAGTCGGCATTTTTGTCGGCATAGTTTAAGTCATCTACATTGATAATTAGTAAAGGACCTTCTTTGTAATTATCAATCCAATTATTGTAATAATGATTAAGTTGTTTTAAATAATCCAGCCGAATGTTGTCTTCATATGCTCTGCCTCTGCGCTCAATTTGCCCTACTAGAGTACCTATGGATGCTTTTAGGTAAATCAATAAATCAGGAGGATTTACTTTTTTGCTGATAGTTCTGAAAAAGCTGATATAATTTTCAAAATCTCGAGTGCTCATCAACCCCATTTCGTGTAAGTTGGGTGCAAAAATATGTGCATCTTCATAAATAGTTCTATCTTGAATAACAACTTTTTCGCCTTCTTGAATTTCTACCAATTGCCGCAAACGACTGTTTAAAAAATAAATTTGAAGGTTAAATGACCAGCGTGGCATATCTTGATAAAAGTCGTTGAGATAAGGATTGCTTTCTACATCTTCAAATCGAGGTTCCCAATTATAGTGCTTCGCTAGTTTCTCTGTTAGTGTTGTTTTTCCTGAGCCAATATTTCCGGCTACAGCGATATGTTTAAGTTGTTTTTTTTGTTTTGCCACGTGGATATGTTTTATAGTATTTTTGAAAAGAGATACCTAAGCTATGCCTTTTTTTATAATTGTAAAATAAAACAGAAAAAATTATTTCCAAATACTTTTCAACCCCATAATTTCTTGTACGCCTAATAAGGTTGCTTTTGCACTTATGCGTGCTTTTTCAGCACCTTCTTTTGCTATCTTATTGATAAAGTCGGGATTGCCTTCTAGTGCTTCAATTTTTTCTTTTAACGGTTCCGTAAATTGGATAATATCTTCAGCTAATTGCTTTTTTAAATCGCCATATCTGATGTTGCAGTTGTTGTAGGCTTCCTCAAAATGTGCTATAGTGTCTTTGTTAGAAACTAAATCCATTAGCGTAAATAAATTCTGAATCTCTTCCGTCTTTTGCTGATGCGGCTCAGTAGGCCCTGCGTCTGTTTTTGCACGCATTACTTTTTTGCGAATGGAGGCAGCATCTTCCCGTAAAAAAATAGCATTGCCTTCGCCTTCGCTTTTTCCCATCTTTCCACTGCCGTCTAGCCCCGGAACCTTTACTAATTTCCCTGTCATGTCGAAAGCTTGTGGCTCAGGAAAAAAATCAACATTGTATAAATGATTAAAACGCACTGCGAAATTTCTAGTCATCTCCAGATGTTGTTCTTGGTCCTTTCCCACCGGCACTTTGTGTGCTCTGTGAATTAAAATATCTGAAGCCATTAATACAGGATAGGTGAGTAACCCCGCATTTATGTTTTCTTGGTGTTTTTTAATTTTCTCTTTGAAAGAAGTACATTTCTCCAATTCGCCTTTATAGGCAAGCATGTTCAAAAGTGCATATAATTCAGAGATTTCTGGAACATCACTTTGAACATATATGGTGCTTTTTTCAGGGTCTAGCCCGCAAGCAATATATTCTACTAAAGTAGCGCGTACCGATTTTTTTAATAGCTCAGGATTGGGATGCGTTGTTAAAGCATGCAAGTTGGCAATAAAGAAATACGCTTCGTAATCTTCTTGCATTTGGATGAAATTCTTTATAGCTCCGAAGTAATTTCCCAAATGTAAATTTCCGGTACTTCTCACTCCACTTAAAACTCGTTCTCTCATATCGCAAAGGTAATTTTTTCTGTCTGAATATTGAAAAATTGTAGTGTGATATGTAAATCAATTCAAAAAATATTAGGATTTCTTCTAAAAATGTTGTAACATTATGTTGGGAATCAAGGGAATATTCTAATAAAAATCATACTATGAGTAATTTTATACATCATTTACTGTTGTTGTTTAGCTCGTTTGTTTTTTTGTATAATTCAATTTATGCACAAGAAATGCAGCAGGAATCTTTGGTTCGCAGTCGCATACCAGCTACTGTTTTAGGAGTTGAAAATATCCATAAAATAAATAATACAGTTGAAGGTCTTAACCAATCGCCATTGCCAGAAAAACGTGATGTTAAAGCGATAAATGTTTCAACAAAGAAGAATATAGATTCCATTTTACCAATAAATGGAAATAATGGTAATACTGCAACTTCTAAGCAAATTAACAATGCAAAATTTTTATCGACCAAAGAAAATATAATATTAAAAGACAGAAATGAAAAAGGAATAATTGAAACTGAAACGCAAAAATTAAATGTACTAGAAGTGCCTATATTTCCTGATTTAAAAGCTGTTGGAGTGAAAGAAACACCATATAGTAATACATTTGTTTCTGCTGAAAATCAACATAAACAGTTGGAACGCTTAACTACCGTACCTGCTGATAATACAGAACTATACACTCCTGGGTTTACTAAAAATACTAACACCTCCATGTCTCCTTTAAAAAGAAAATACCTCGAAGAAGTAATTGCTGATACGGAAAAAGAAATTGCTTCAGGTCAGTATTCATCTTTGGAAGTTAAAGCAAAAAAGAAAGAAGTAGAAGAGTTGAAAATACTGCTCTCGAAACCATAAGAAAATTTTAGTATGAAGAAAATTCTACAGTATGCATTTATACTTATTGCATTAAATTTTAGTAATGCAATATTTGCTCAAATGCCTAATAATTGTGCGAATGCAGTAAATATTTGCAATAACCAATTAGCTGAAAAATTAGATGACGGACCCGGTGTGCAAGAATGTCCTAACGGTGGGTGTGGCTGTATGCTAGCTGGAGAAAAAAATACACGCTGGTTTAGGGTAGTTATTCAAATAGGTGGAGTGTTGGAATTTACAATATCTCCATATAATGGAAATGCGGATTACGACTTTTCTGTTTGGAATCGCGGACCTAGCGGTACATGCCCTACAAATTTAAGCAACCCGGATAGATGTAATTATGCGTCCCCTAAAGCTCCAACTGGCATAAAAGGAAGTGGAAACGGAAATACAAATAGCGCGAGCGGAAATTTATTTTCCAATAGTATGAATGTAAATGCCGGTGACGTAATTTATATTTTAGTAGATAATTGGGATGGAACAAATGTCGGTTTTCGATTAGATTTTTTTGGTGGCTCTTTGGGTTCTGGAACTGGCACAACTGCAACCTTTAGTTGTTCCGACGTAAACACATGTAGTTCTTGCTCCGAGCCTGATTGTAATACTTACAGATTTAATTTACCTACCGACTATTCATTTGCAGAAACCGCAGCAAATGGTGCATGTCATTCTAATTTCGCAGTAAATACTAAAACTGCAACAGTATGCGGTACTTTTACCGTTCCTAATCCATATACTACTGTTCAGTTTCCGTTAGATAGAGGAATAGAAATCACGTCATCGTCAGGAAATACTTCGAGTTGTTTGGCAACTGCAGTATCTCATATTTCCTATCAAGTATGGGGCGTTTGTGGTACACCGCTTACTTCCATTCCTGGTACAGGAATCTATACAGGGTTAAATAACAGTACCACGTATAAGGTTTGTAAAACAGTAGATGTTTCCAGTGGTACATCAGATTGTTATTTAAGCAGAATTTGTTTGCCTTATTGGACAATGGTGCAAAATGATGATATTTGCGGAGCATTGCCATTAACCGTAAATGCAGTGGCAGTAAATGGTACAAATGCCGGAGCAACTTCTGGTTTTAATGCAGGATGTACCGGATACAATGATGTGTGGTATAAATTTACAGCTCCTGCTTCCGGACGTATTCAAGTAAATGTAATTCCTAATGTATCATCTGATGTGAAATTAAGTTTAATTGGACCACAAGCAGGATTGATAAACGGAGTAAGCAATTGTAATAAACCTTGCGACCAAATGACTGACATTGCTGGAGGTTGTAATGATTATGCCGGTACAGGCGGTACAGAAAGATTATTTTCGTTTGTGGTTCCAAATCAAACATACTATATTTGGATAAGCGGTACAGCTTCTAAACCTAATGCTTCTTTCTCTGTAGAAGTTACAGAAACGATAACCTCGAATGCAATACCAAAGCCTGGTCCAGAATTAACGAATAACGGTGGAGCACCAGATCCCATTCCAAGTAATGACGATTGTAGTAACGCCATCGATTTAAATCCGTTATGTAACCCACGGGCTGGAACAAATATTGGAGCAACAGCAATATGTACCGATCCAGATCCACAATATGTAGCAGCTATTTCTTTAGAAAATGATGTTTGGTACAAATGGACAGCACCTGCAAATAATGGAAATGCACAAGTCACCTTAGAAGTTACAAGTGTATCTTGTTCAGATGGTGCTGGTGCTGGTAGTAGCGGTCTGCAATTCGGTATCTTTAGAGGTTCTTGCGCCTCTTTAATTCCGGTACAAAGTGGTACTACTACCGTTACGTTTACCCCAATTGCCGGACAAACTTATTATTTTGTGGTAGATGGGAATGCAGGTTCTCAATGTAATTTTTCTATCAATATAAAACGACCAACGATTACCGCACAAGTTTGTAATACTGGAAATTATTGCACAGGTAGCACGATAAATGCGACCTTTAATTATTCTTATAGTGGCTCTGATCCCGGATTTAGATGGGCATATTGTAAATCGACTGTTTGGGGAACTCCTTGCACGATAGATCTAGATAATCCCTCTACTTATTCAGTTTATAATCCAGCAGTAGGATTGCCCAATCCGGGTTGTACACCGGCCACTTATACCTTTGTTGGATATTTATTGGCAGATAACGGAGCTACAACAATTGCAGCAGGATACCCACGACCACAACCCGCATCAGCAAATTGTGTACGATCAACTATTCCATGTACTTTTAACATTTATCCTGATATAAAAAATTTAGTTACAGTTACAGCTACCTCTTGCAGTCAAGTCGTAACAGCAAATGCTTCGTGTGCTGGTGCTCCAATAACTATTTCCGGGAATACGAATCAAACTGCATCACCAGGAACAAATGGTACTTTCACTCCGGTGACAGTAACATGGCAAGCTCCGTATTTGGCTACTGCACCGGTAACTTGTGGAAGTTACACTATACAAAAAGCGTATGCATGCCCGGGAGCAATAGGGGCAAATACTTGTACTTCTGCTCCTATGCTAAGTCTTGGCGTTCCAATCTCATCTAACAATAATGTAGCTGCGACTTCTTCAGAATATATAATAGAATGCACCGCTAATAACAATAAAGGAAGTGGAGTTTGGTTTACTTTTATAGCTCCAAATTCGGGAAATGTAAATATTAATTTGACAAATGTAGGTGCTGGAGATGATTTAGATGCAGTTCTATATCTTTTTGATAGTAGATTAGCTACAAATACAAATTGTTCCCCATTAGATGTACCTACATATTCTGATATATGTGCTACTTGTACCAATTTAAACACAAGTTGTAAGTTAGAAGACCAATTAATTTATTGTTCAGATGTAAATGGAACTAATGGAAACGAGTCTATTCAAGCAAGATACCTGAATCCGGGGGAAATATACTATGTAATGGTAGATGGATATTACGGAGGGAGTTACTCAAATGGTAATTTTACTATTACAATGGTAGATGCAGGTAATGGCCCGGTTCGTCCGGCTAACGACGATATTTGCAATGCCCAAGACTTAACAAACATAGGTTGCAGTCCTCAACAAGGAAACAATATAAATGCTACATCAAAATGTGATGGCGATCCGCCTTTCCCAAGTAATTATTCTACAGAGAATTCTGTTTGGTACACTTACACTGCAACCAATACAGGTCCTACAACAATAAAATATTTATATGCTACTGGAACTTTTTGTGCCGGACAAGCACTTTACCCCGGAGTGCAATTTGCTTTATATACAAGCAGTAATAATAATTGCACTGGTACTTTAACAAATATTCCGTCAGGTACAGTGTATAATGGCCAAACCTCCGGGCAGGTAACGGTAAATATGGTTGCAGGGCAAAAGTATTTTATTTTGGTAGATGGCTATGCAGGGAATGAATGTAAATTCGAGTTTCAAATTTATAACGGCAATAGTTGTTGTACCGCAAATTTAGGTAGCACCGAAGGTGCGGATAAAATATTATGTTTCGGTGATGAAATTACATTTGGCGTAACAGCTGATCCAATAGATTTTGGTACAAATGCAGGAATAAATCCTATTATAGGTTGGCAATTATCTTATTCATCACCAACGGTCATAAACCCATTTGATCCGGCTAATTCAAGTAAAAGTTTTCTTATAGGAAAAATTGATACTACAGCATCCGGAATATATTCTATTGGTTTATACCATGATGCTGAAGGTAATTACCCTACTTCTAGTGGTGTGTTTGATTTGTCTTCGGGTACTTACAATATAGCATTGAGTGGTTTTTCAGGAACTACATTTAATGCAACAACAGATACGATTACCGTCTGCATTAATGCTGCTTCAGAATATTTTAGTGACATGTATTTAGATTTAATTGCTCCTGATGGTACATCCATGCGACTTATGAACCGCCAATGCGGTAGCAATTCAGGATTCTTAGATGTATGCTTTTCTAATTTCGGCACTACAGGAAATATATCGGCGCAATGCCCCGCCCCGACAACCAATGGAGAACTTACTGGTTATTTGCAACCTGCAAGTGCATGGGCAGCATTAAATGGAAAAACGATAGATGGTACTTGGAAAATAAAAATTACAGATGCTTCATTATCGGATAATTCTTACTTCTATGCTGCTAGTATAGAAATAAAAAAACCATACCAAAAACATACACCTAAAATTGGTACAAAACACGGAGATATTCAAATTGTAAATAATGACCCATATAAATACGGAGCACAAACATTTTGGCTAACACCAGTTACTTTTGTAAATTACAATACAACCTCTAGTTTATTAATCTCAGACTCTTGTTACAGCTATGGCACACCAATAAAAGTTACATTGTTAGAGAAAATGACAACACCAACATTTGCTCCTTCATGTAATGCTCCAGGAGATGGAAGCAATGGTATTGCATTAACAGTTACTTCGCCCGATGGGGGCTGGCCAAGCCAAACCCCTAAAGCGATACCAGCACAGTATTATACATTTTCGGGTACAGGTGCAGCTGCAGGAATTACATTTCCATCATCACCATCAGCAGGTAAAGTAGATACACTAAGGCCTTCAAATGCGTTTACCGTTTTAGATGGTCAAGCTTGGGGAGTTACATTTATGGATAATAATGGATGCAAGAGCAGTATTAGTGGCACATTTGATAAACCATCAATAGGCACTTTAACAGTAGATAATATTGTTTGTAAAGGCGATAATGTGCAGTTTAACGTTTCACAACCTCCACCGTTATATTCAAAATATAATATAACTATAGATTTTGATAGCTACCCACAAGATATAAACTGGACATTATATGACGCCGCAGGAAATGTTGTAGAATCGGGTGGAGGATATGCACAAACTTTAGGTGCTGCAAGTTATACAACTGGACTTATAGATCCTAATAAAGGACCATATCGGTTAGTATTATCAGATGGATTTGGTGATGGATTAGGTTCCGGCGGTGGTAGCACTTCTGGTGGTGGTAGTAGCGCAACTAATTTTATAAAAATTGAAGAATTAGATGCTTCTGGTGGAACAACACAAATATATAATCAATCGTATGCTTTTTGTACACCCATATATTGTGTAGGCCCAGTAGCTTCTTTATTTAATACTATTAATATTAATTTAGGAACACCAGTTGGAACTTTTTCTAGTGGCGTTTCTATGAGTGTATATTCAGGAGTAGCTTGTGGAGGCGTACCTATTGCCGGTGCATTGACACAGAACACGAATGGTTCAGGCACTATAAATACCAATGCACTTACCACTGGAAATTCATATTCTGTTAAATATTCATATTCCGATAAATATACTTGCGCAATTAGTTTGTGTAAACCCTTTAAAGTATTTCCAAAAGTAACAATTTCACCTACTGTTAATTGTAGTGTAAATCCTCCTATAATCGCCGTAAATGCAAATTGCTCGGAATGCAACGCTACTTATATTGCAGAATATTCTTATAATCTGGGCAATTCATGGACAACCGCAACTACAGGTAATTTTCAAGAAATATTTACGTATGCACATGTGAAAAATATTTCAACAGGTGAAGTAGCTTGCGATTTAAGTGTTGCAAAATTGGCGGACTGTCCTACTGTTTTGCCGGTGGAATTAATTTATCTGAAAGCGATTCCTGTAGAGAATACATTTATAAAAGTGAGTTGGGCTACTGCATCGGAACGTAATACCCAAAAGTATGAAATACTACGCAGTATGGATGGGGTGAACTTTGTGAAAATTGCCGAATCACCAGCAGCAGGAAATTCTAATATGCTTAAAAATTATTACTTTGACGACCATAATGTATTGCCAGGCATTATTTACTACTATCAAATTCGAGAAATTGATATCGACCAACATATTCATCTAACAAATATTGCCAACGCAAAATTGGAGAAAGATAAATTGGAGTTGATTTCCATTTATCCTAATCCGATGATAGACAATACAGTGATTACGCTATTTACAAAAGATATAACGTCTGTAAATTTATCAGTGTATAATGATATTGGAGCATTGATGAAAGATGAAGAAAAAACATTGAAGGAAGGAATAAACAACTGGGAAATACCCACTGAAAAATGGTCAAAAGGCGTATATTACTTTATATTAAAATTAGAAGATAAATTAATTACCAAACAAGTCGTAAAACTTCAGTAAATACAATATTCTTTTACACTACAGATTGATGATAATTTTATTGGTCTATGCTATTTTTGTTTTATATTCGTAATGATTTTATAAAATATACGACAGATAGTGAATAAAAATTTATGGAGCAAAAGAATATTATTTCATTACGCAATATCAAAAGAGAATTTAATCTAGGCGATGAAACTATTCATGCGCTCAAAGGCATAGATTTAGACATATACAAAAATGAATATGTAGCTTTAATGGGCCCTTCGGGTTCGGGAAAATCTACTATGATGAATATTTTAGGTTGTTTGGACACACCCTCATCCGGCGAGTATTATTTAGATGGTAATGATGTAAGCAAATCCTCCGATAATGAGCTGGCAGCAGTGCGCAATAAACAAATTGGTTTCATCTTCCAAACCTTTAATCTTATTCCGAGATTAACCACAATCGAAAATGTTGCTTTACCATTGATATATGCGGGATGGAACAAAAAAGACAGAGATGAACGTGCCGTAGAAATGCTGAAACAGGTAGGCTTAGCAGATAGAATGAAACACAAACCGAATGAACTATCTGGAGGGCAACGTCAACGTGTGGCGGTGGCAAGGGCTTTAGTAAATAATCCATCTCTTATTTTGGCAGATGAACCAACGGGAAACCTTGATACAAAGACTTCATATGAAATAATGCGGTTGTTTGAGGAAATTCATGCAAGCGGAAATACCATTGTAGTCGTTACACACGAAGAAGACATTGCTTTATATTCGCACCGAATCGTGCGTATGCGCGATGGATTAATTGAAACCGATAACCCCAATTTAGATATTCATAAAACGAAAGCTGTCTCTACAATTTTATAAGTTGCTACTACTATGCAGTAAAATGAAATAACATTGCTAAATTCTTAGAAAATAATTTAATGGCAATAGATAAAAGGATAATTCCAAAAACCTTTCTGAGAATATTTATCCCAGTATCACCAATAAGATTTTCAATCTTTGGGATGAATTTTATTACAAAATAAATAAACGCTAAATTAATAAGGATAGCAATTAAAATTACCTCTATAGAATATTCTGACCGCAGTGAAAGCAAGGTAGTTAGTGTACCAGCACCAGCTATCATAGGGAATGCAATTGGTACAATAGAAGTACTTTTTGGCGTGGAATCATTCGATTTGAAAATATCTCGATTGAGTGTCATCTCCAATCCAATAAGAAAAATAACAATAGAACCTGCTAATGAAAATGAAGCTAAATCAATACCAATAAGACTTAGTAATTTATTCCCAGTAAATAAAAATACAACCATTATCAAACCAGATACAATTGTTGCATATTTTGCATCTACATGCCCAACCTTAGATTTGATATCTAAAATAACTGGTACAGAACCAAGCACATCTATAATTGCAAATAAAATAAGCGTAACCGTTGATATTTCTTTAATACTTAAATCCATTCTAAATTATTAATATGCTGCAAAGTTCTGAAAATAATAGCATTGTTTGTAAAAAAAATATCATAGCAAACTAAATAGAAACTATACAATGATGAAATCTGTCATTAGTACAAAAAAAAACTACAGTACGATATCTGGTTATCAACATTCTGTGATATAAAATCTCTTTTTTATCGTAAATAAGTAAAAAAGTTGTTTAAATTTGTGATTTAATATAAATTAACAGTATTTTTGACATTAAATTAAAACCACAGTCTTTATGAAAAAAGGTACCGTATTATTATGTGCATTACTCGTTATGTTTAGTTCAATATCAATGGGGGCTAAAAAACCACCTAAGAACAGCAATAGCGCAGTAGGAAACAACAGATTTAGCTTGGGCATTGGTATGGAAGTAGCAGACTATTACACGCCGCTTCTGAAAAAAGTATCGACATTTAAAAATCCAATTTGGTTTGGACCACGTCTTACCATGTGGTATAACCCAATCTCATCAGTAGCCGTTGGCGTGGATTTAGGAAGTCATGCTTTTTCTACAAAAGACAATTCCACTTTGCCTACTATTAACACGTACAATTTGCTGTATTCAGCATTGTTTGCTTACAAATTCAACAATGGTTACATTTTAAAAGAAGATGCAGCTGTATCTCCTTACATTTTTGTGAAATTCCAAGGCTCTTGGGCTCAAACACCAATTTACAAACAAAATGTACACGGATTTGGTATTCCAATCGGTGTAGGTATCAATTTTAAAGTAGCTAATAACGTAGCAATTAACGCAAATGGAGGGTATAGCTTTAATATAAAAAATGCCAATGATCATATCTTCTTTGGTGCAGGCTTAATGGTAGATTTAGGTAAAGGCAAAGACGTAGAAGAAGCACCAAAACCGGTAGTAGTAGAAAAACCTATTGATACAGACGGTGATGGTATTCCTGATATAGATGATGCATGCCCTACTGTTCCTGGTGTAGCACAATTTAACGGTTGCCCTGATACTGATGGTGACGGAATCGAAGATAGCAAAGATGAATGCCCAACTATCCCTGGTTTAGCTGAATTTAACGGCTGCCCAGATAGAGACGGAGATGGAATTCCAGACCATAAAGATGCTTGCCCAGACGTGAAAGGTATCGCTAAATATGGCGGTTGCCCAGATCCAGATAGAGATGGCGATGGTATTATTAATGAAAAAGATAAATGCCCAGATGTGCCAGGTACATTCGCAGCACAAGGTTGCCCAGATAGAGATGGAGATGGCGTAGCAGATGATGTAGATAAATGCCCAGATGTAGCAGGACCTGCTTCTAACAAAGGATGCCCTGAAGTAAAAGAAGAAGCTAAAAAACGATTAGCATTTGCTGCTCGAGCTATCCAATTTGAAACAGGTAAAGCAACAATCAAAACTACCTCTTATAAGATATTAGACGAAGTGGCTTCTATCTTAAAAGAATACCCTTACTATGATGTAAACGTAGAAGGAAATACAGATAATGTAGGTAAACCAGAATTAAACTTGAAGTTGTCAAAAGAAAGAGCAGCTGCTGCAGTAGCTTACTTAGTAAGCAAAGGCATTGCTCCTGCTCGATTAATTTCTGAAGGATACGGCGATACAAAACCAATTGGCGATAATAAAACCGCTGCGGGAAGAGCACAAAACAGACGAGTAGAATTTAACTTATTATTCAGATAATATCGTTGAAATTATTGTCAAAAAAGGTCTCGACAAAGTCGAGACCTTTTTTTATATTTGATAAACATGAATGCTAATTCCAAAAATGAATTTTCTCGTTTTGAACGCAATGGAATTATTTTATTAAGTTGCTTAATAATAATCGCAATAATATCCAAAAAGTACGTAGTAGAATATTACGGAAATAAATCTGTGAAATTCATAGAAAACGATACTTTGTTGATAGCTAGACTACAACAACAAATATCACAAGCAAAAGAAATAGAGAAAAACTATTATTCGACTCAAAAAAATGATCAATACGCCTCCTCCTATACCCCAAAAGCAATTGAAACACAAACGAATTCCGATTTTAAAATTGAAGTGAATAGCGCTACCGAAGAAGAGTATGATAAACTTTATGGAATAGGAAAAGTATTTGCCGAACGCATAGTTACTTTCCGCAATAAATTAGGCGGATTCTATTCCATTGAACAAATAAAAGATGTTTACGGTATCCAAGATTCTGTTTTTCAGAACTTCAAAAAACATTTAACAATAAAACCTAAAAAAGCGAAGAAAATAAATATAAATACCGCATCATTTGAAGAGCTCACCACCAATCCTTATTTGTTTTCTACCGTTGCCAAACAAATTATAGGATATAGAACAAAAGTAAAACCATTTGAAAGTGTGGAAGATGTGAAAAATCTATATTTTGTAAAAGACCACCCAGAACATTACCAGAAAATGTTACCCTACATTAGTGTTGATTAAGTTAAATAATATAACAATGAAATAGCTCATACCTTGTATCTAAAATTACACATCAGCACCCATAACCCACAAGGGCAGTCCTTTTTTTTACTTGTATAAAAATCCCTATATTTGTAAAACAAAATTCTTAAAAATGAACTTCGAATACTCAGAAAATCAACAAATGATTGCCCAAACAGTACGTGATTTTGCAGAAAAACACATCCGGCCCTATGTAATGGAATGGGACGAGTCACAACATTTTCCTGCAGAAACATTACATAAATTAGGCGAACTTGGATTGATGGGAATTTTGATACCTGAACAATACGGAGGTGCAGGCTTAAGTTATAATGAATATATCACAGCCTTAATTGAGATTGGAAAAGTAGATAGCTCATTATGTTTGTCGGTTGCTGCACATAATTCACTTTGCACCAATCATATCTATAAATTTGCCACCGAAGATCAACGTAAAAAATGGTTACCTAAATTAGCTTCAGGCGAGTGGATTGGCGCATGGGGATTAACGGAAGCTAATACCGGATCAGATGCCGGAAGAATGAAATGTGTAGCCCAACAAGATGGCGATTATTGGGTAATTAATGGCTCAAAAAATTTTATTACACATGGCATTAGCGGAAACGTTGCCGTGGTAATTGTGCGTACCGGAGAACTATTGGACAGCCACGGAATGACAGCATTTGTAGTAGAACGCGGCACACCAGGCTTTAGTGGAGGCAAAAAAGAAAATAAACTGGGGATGCGTTGCTCCGAAACTGCAGAAATGATATTTGATAACTGTCGTGTACATAAAGACAATATTTTAGGTAATGTAGGAGATGGATTTATCCAAGCTATGAAAATACTAGATGGTGGACGGATTTCCATAGCAGCATTAAGTATTAGCATAGCAGTAGGTGCTTATGAAGCAGCAGTACGATATGCAAAAGAAAGAGAGCAATTTGGAAAACCTATCGCTGATTTTCAGGCAATAAGTTTTAAGCTAGCAGACATGGCTACTGAAATAGAAGCTGCAAAATTATTAACTTTTCAAGCAGCAGATATGATGATACGCGGGGAAAAAATGACCAAGCAATCAGCCTTTGCTAAATATTATGCTTCTGAAATTGCTTGCAAAGTATCTAATGAGGCAGTACAAGTACTAGGAGGCTATGGATATATTAAAGATTTTCCAGTAGAAAAATTTTATCGCGATGCCAAGTTGTGCACCATAGGAGAAGGGACTTCGGAAATTCAAAAACTAGTAATAAGTCGTGAAATTCTAAAAGGAAACATCTGATTTTGGCTGTTTTGATGTTAAAAACAAATTAAATTACAGAAAACCAGTATTTAATCATTTGCAAATTTTTAAAATTTCAATTTTAAATCTATCTTTGCATCCCCGAACCTTCGGATAAATATTAAAAATAAAAGAGGTATAATTTATGTTAATAGTTGACGCAAGAGAATCTGAGTCTTTAGACAGAGCACTAAAAATTTTCAAGAAAAAATTTGAAAAAACTGGAACGGTTAAACAATTACGTGCACGTCAGGCATTTACATTGTCATCAGTAAAAAGACGTTTTGAAGTTAAAAAAGCTGTTTACGTAGAACAATTACGTAAAGGCGAAGAATAAAGTTGCATTTCTCATTTTTTAGTTCTAACTTAATCATCCATACAAATGGAGATTAATGGAAAGTGAAATGATAGAAGCCTTTGTAAATTATCTTCGATACGAAAAACGATATTCTATTAATACTGCAGAGTCTTATCAAAGAGATATTCTGCAGTTTTTTCATTTTATACATAATGAATTCGAACTTCATGATTTGCTATTGGCTAAAAACCAATACATACGTGCATTTGTAGTACAATTGGTAACAGATAAGCACCAGCCGTCAAGTATAAAACGAAAGATTTCAGCTCTTAGGTCTTTTTATAAATATTGCCAAAAAATAGGAAAATTATCATCTAATCCAGCAGATAAAATAGTTACCCCAAAAATACCTGAACGCTTACCAAAATTTATAGAGCAAAGTAAAATAAATAATCTTCTAGAAGAACCGGAAAAATATTTCACCAAAAAAACAGCATTCGAAAACCTGCAAGAACAATTATTAATAGATGTGTTGTATGCAACAGGTATGCGCCGGCAAGAATTAATAAATCTGAAATGGAGTGATATTAATTTTGCCTCCAACCAAATAAAAGTAACAGGCAAAGGAAACAAACAACGCCTTATTCCTATAATGAATTCATTGTCGGATAGCCTTATTCAATTCCAAAAACAACAAAATGAAGTATTTAAAGATAAAACATGTGCCCACTTTGTTTTTTTAACAAAAAATGGAGAACAACTATATCCAAATTACGTTTATCGTGTTGTGAAATTGCATATTGGAAATTGTAGTACATCCGAAAAGAAAAGTCCGCACGTATTGCGACATTCATTTGCTACGCATATGAGCAATAATGGCGCAAAGTTGAACGATATCAAAGAAATACTAGGACATGCCAGTTTGGCATCCACTCAAGTATATACCCATAATACCATAGAACAACTTAAAGAAGTCTATAAAATTGCACATCCTAAAGCTTAAAGCCTATGATTACTATTTAAAAATAAATGAGCAAAGTACTCAAGTTTAAATCAACATTTTTAATTACATTAAAAAAAGTATTATGTCTATGAAAATCCAAATCCAATCCTTGCACTTTACTGCAGACCAATCGTTAAAAGATTTCATAAGTAAACGATTAGAAAAATTAGAGACTTTTTATGATAAAATTATTGACTCAGACGTTATCTTGAGTTTGGAACAATTGAATACACAAGTAAGAGATAAAGTAGTAGTAATTAAAACCAATATTCCAGGAAATACCTTAATAGCAAAAGAAAAAAGTAAAAAATTTGAAGCCGCCATAGATTTAGCAGTTGAATCTTTAAGAAAACAAATAGAAAAAATTAAAACAAAACAGAAAGACTAAATAATAGATATATAAACTAAAGGAGGCTGTTTCAGAAATAGAAATAGCCTCCTTTTTATTCGATAACAGAGCATTAAACACAATTCTAATTCCTAATCAATAAACAATAAATAGCCACATGACATGATCTTTTGAATTCTTTAGCATTTTACCCCCATAAAGGATAAATAATAGCGTTAAGGCCATCTTTAAAAGAAATTAGCTCGACTTCCCAAAAAATAAAGCGTATCCTTAAACTTTAAATAATCTTAAACCAATAAGATTTTTTCCCACAATAGCAAAAAATAAGAATTTAATCGTATATTTGCACTCCTAAAAATAGAGATTTATCTGTTTTTGGTAAATAAGTTCTTGTAAATAAACGAGTTTTGTGCCGATGTAGCTCAGTTGGCCAGAGCAGCTGATTTGTAATCAGCGGGCCGGGGGTTCGAATCCCTCCATCGGCTCTAATGGTACAAAGCGAGGGTAAGTAGCCAAGTGGCCAACGGCAACAGACTGTAAATCTGTCCTCTTCGGAGTTCGGTGGTTCGAATCCATCCTTGCCCACTATCCTTTGTGTATAAAATCACCTAGGAGTTGTTCTTTAAATGAATGAAAGATAAAAAAATAAGTTAGAAAGTATAAAATAAATACAATCAACTTAAAATGCGGAAGTAGCTCAGTTGGTAGAGCGACAGCCTTCCAAGCTGTAGGTCGCGGGTTCGAACCTCGTCTTCCGCTCTTGAAAAAACTCAGATGTGAGTGAACTGTGTGTTTGGACGTTCTCTATCGCCGATGTAGCTCAGTGGTAGAGCACTTCCTTGGTAAGGAAGAGGTCGCGGGTTCAATTCCCTTCATCGGCTCAAAAAAAATTAAACTTTTTAGATTATTAAATATTAAAAAAATCAATCATGGCTAAGGAAAAATTTATAAAGGATAAGCCGCACGTTAACATCGGAACCATTGGTCACGTTGACCACGGTAAAACTACCTTGACAGCAGCAATTACTTATGTGTTGTCTAAATCAGGTTTAGCAGAAAAGAAAGATTATGATTCTATCGATGCTGCTCCAGAGGAAAAAGAAAGAGGTATCACTATCAACACGGCTCACGTGGAGTACCAAACTCCATCTCGTCACTATGCACACGTTGACTGTCCAGGTCACGCTGACTACATCAAAAACATGATTACAGGTGCTGCTCAAATGGACGGTGCTATCTTAGTGGTAGCTTCTACAGATGGACCAATGCCTCAGACTAAAGAACACATCTTATTGGCAGCGCAAGTAGGGGTTCCTCGTATGGTAGTATTTATGAATAAAGCTGATTTAGTAGATGACCCAGAGTTATTAGAATTAGTAGAAATGGATATCCGTGAAGAATTATCTAAGCGTGGATATGATGGAGATAATACACCAATCATCAAAGGCTCTGCTTTGAAAGCTTTACAAGACGATCCAGAAGGAGTAGCACAAATTGAAGCTTTGATGAAAGCAGTTGACGAATGGATTCCACTTCCTCCACGTCCAATTGACCAACCATTCTTAATGCCAGTTGAAGACGTATTCTCTATTACAGGTCGGGGCACAGTTGCTACAGGTCGTATTGAAAGAGGTGTTGTAAAAACAGGCGAACCAGTTGAAATCATTGGGTTACAAGAAAAATCAATGACATCTACATGTACAGGGGTAGAAATGTTCCGTAAAATATTAGATATCGGTGAAGCAGGTGAAAATGTAGGTATCTTATTACGTGGTATCGAAAAAACAGATATTAAACGTGGTATGGTTATCTGCAAACCGGGTTCAGTAACTCCACATACAGAATTCAAATGTGAAGTATATATCCTAAGCAAAGACGAAGGTGGTCGTCACACACCATTCTTCAATAAATACCGTCCTCAGTTTTACTTACGTACAACAGACGTAACAGGTGAAATTACTTTGCCTGAAGGAGTTGAAATGGTAATGCCTGGAGATAACGTAACTTTGACAGTGAAATTAATTTACCCTGTAGCCTTAGAAAAAGGTTTGAAATTCGCTATCCGTGAAGGTGGTAGAACAGTAGGTGCAGGTCAGGTTACTGAAATTGTAAAATAATATTGTATATCCGTCATTAGTCATTAGTCCAGGTATTAGTGACTAATGACTAATATACGGGTGTAGTTCAAGGGTAGAATAGCGGTCTCCAAAACCGTTGATGGGAGTTCGAATCTCTCCACCCGTGCAAAAGGAAAAAAAATGGATAGTATTAAATTATATCTGCAAGCCTCTTACGATGAATTAACTTCAAAAGTAACATGGCCAACTTGGAAAGAACTCCAAGCCAACACAGTAGTAGTGGTAGTAGCATCAATCGTTATTGCTTTATTAATTGGGTTGATGGATATGATTTCAAATATCGTATTTAGCGATATTATCTATAAAATAGCTGGTTAATCTTCTTTTAGAATATATACAGATGACTGAAGACAAAAAATGGTACGTACTGAGAGTAATCAGTGGAAAGGAAAAGAAACTTCGAGAAGTAATCGAGAAGGAAATTAAACTTTCTGGTTGGGCTGATATTATTCCGCAAGTAATAGTACCTACAGAAAAAGTATATAAGTTAAAAGGAGGGAAAAAAGTTATTCATGAGAAAAACTTTTTCCCTGGTTACTTAATGTTAGAAGCAGATCCTAAAAAATTTGTTGGTGATATCGTTCTGCATATACAAAATATGACAAACGTAATATCATTTATTGAAAGAAATAAACCCATTCCACTAAAAAAGGCGGAAGTAAATAGAATATTAGGTAAAGTAGATGAACAAGAAGAAGTAGGAGGAACTGTAAATGAACCGTTCTTAGTAGGGGAAGATGTAAAAATTATAGACGGACCTTTTAATGATTTCACCGGTACTATCGAAGAAATTATGGAAGATAAGAAGAAATTACGTGTTGTCGTAAAAATATTCGGAAGAAAAACTCCGGTGGAGTTAAATTTTATGCAAGTTGAAAAACAATAAGAAATGGCAAAGGAAATCGAAACATTTATCAAATTACAAGTAAAAGGCGGTCAAGCAAATCCAGCTCCACCCATTGGTCCTGCATTAGGTTCTAAAGGGGTGAATATCATGGAGTTTTGTAAACAATTTAATGCCGCTACACAAGATAAACAAGGAAAAATATTACCGTGTGTAATTACGGTTTATAAAGATAAATCATTTACATTTGTAATTAAAACACCTCCCGCTTCCGCATTACTATTAGAGTATTCTAAAGCCAAAAAAGGCTCAAATATTCCCAATCGTAATAAAATAGGGTCAGTGTCTTGGGAACAAGTGAAAGAAATTGCAGAAATTAAAATGCCGGACTTGAATTGTTTTACAGTACAAGCAGCCATGAAAATGGTGGCAGGAACTGCAAGGAGCATGGGAATCACTGTTACGGGTGAAGCACCATTCCAAGCTTAATTTATTAAGCAGAGAGAGTTCCACTCTGATTTGGAACGCTATTATCTCACCAATTTTTTAAACAAATGAAAGTTGTAAAAAAAAGAAAAGCAGTTGATGTAAAAATCGAAAAAGGTAAAGTGTACACACTTGAACAAGCCGCTGCTTTAGTAAAAGAAGTAAACACTACCAAGTTTGATGCTTCTGTTGATGTTCATATCCGACTGGGAGTTGACCCACGTAAACCGGATCAAGCCCTTCGAGGAACGGTAAGCCTACCACATGGTACAGGTAGAACTAAAACTGTTTTGGTTTTATGCCCATCTGATAAAGAAGCAGCTGCTAAAGAAGCTGGTGCTGACTATGTAGGTTTAGAAGAATACCTTGAAAAAATTGCCGGCGGCTGGACTGATGTAGATGTAATCATCTCTACGCCAAGCGTCATGCCAAAGTTAGGTCGTTTAGGTAAAATATTAGGTCCTCGTAACTTAATGCCTAATCCTAAATCGGGAACTGTTACAGAAAATGTAGCTGATGCTGTACGTGAAGTTAAGAAAGGTAAAATATCTTTCAAAATAGATAAGTTCGGTATCATCCACACTTCAGTAGGTCGTGTATCATTCAATCCATCTCAATTGTTCGACAATGCAAAGGAAATGATTTCTACCATTGCTAAGATGAAACCATCTTCTGCAAAAGGTATCTATTTCAAAAGTATCTATGTTGCTACAACCATGAGCCCATCCATCGAAGTAGACGTGAAATCTATTCCGGGAATCTAATAGTTCATTCTAAAAAAAGGAAAAAATGACTAAGACCGAAAAACAAGCAACCATTGATAGTCTAACCGAGCAATTCGCTAATGCTAATTATTTCTATTTTACGGATACCGCAGGGTTATCAGTAGAGAAAGTAAATAAACTTAGAAGAATTTGTTTTCAAAAAGGCATCAGTCTTCAAGTTGCTAAAAACACATTAATCAAAAAAGCGCTGGTTGCAGGTGGTAAATTCTCAGATGATTTAGATCCAGTATTACATGGACCTACTGCTGTGATGTTTACAGAAACAGGCAATCTCCCAGCAAAAGTAATTAAACAATTTCGTTCAGAAGGCAATTTAGATAAACCTGCATTAAAAGCAGCTTATATCGATACTGCTGTATATGTTGGAGAAAATCAATTAGAAGCCTTAATCAACGTGAAATCTAAAAATGAACTCATCGGTGATATTGTTGGCTTACTTCAATCTCCAGCTAAAAATGTTATCTCTGCTCTTAAATCAAGCGGAGGTAAAATTGCCGGAATCGTTAAAACATTACAAGAAAGAGAAAATTAAATTTATAACTTATTAAATTTTTAAACAATGGCTGATATTAAAGCATTCGCAGAGCAATTAGTAAACTTAACAGTTAAAGAAGTTAACGAACTTGCAGAAATTTTAAAAAATGAATACGGAATCGAACCAGCTGCTGCTGCTGTTGCAGTTGCTGCTGCTCCGGGAGCAGGCGGTGGCGCTGCTGTAGAAGAAAAAACCTCTTTTGATGTTATCTTAAAAGACGGTGGTGCACAAAAATTAGGTGTGGTGAAAATAGTGAAAGAAATCACCGGGTTAGGTTTAAAAGAAGCTAAAGACTTAGTGGATGGTGCTCCAAAACCTATCAAAGAAGGTGTTTCTAAAGATGAAGCAGAATCACTTAAAGCTAAATTAGAAGAAGCCGGTGCATCTGTTGAATTGAAGTAATTCATTCATAATCAAATAATTAAAGTGTCCGGTAGCTGATTAAGTTACCGTGACACTTTTTACTGTTTTTATAAATTTTAATAAGATTGCATGTCTAAAAAAACAGAAAAATCGGGACTTACTACCACTGGAAGAATTAACTTCAGCAAAATTAGCCATCCCTATGACTATCCTAACCTGTTAGATATTCAGGTTAAATCCTTTCAAGAGTTCTTACAACTCGAAACCACTCCGGACAAGCGCTCTAAAGAGGGTTTGTATAAAGTGTTTTCTGAAAACTTCCCAATTACCGATGCAAGAAGTATCTTCTTGTTAGAGTTTTTGGATTATTATGTTGATCCACCTCGTTATACCGTTGATGAGTGTATCGAAAGAGGATTAACCTATAGCGTTCCTTTAAAAGCAAAGTTGCGCTTATCTTGTAATGATGAAGAACATATCGACTTCCAAACTATCGTACAAGATGTATTCTTGGGAAATATTCCCTATATGACAGACAAAGGTACATTTGTAATCAATGGTGCTGAACGTGTTGTCGTTTCTCAGTTACACCGTTCGCCAGGCGTATTCTTCGGTATGAGCTACCATCCAAACGGTACAAAAATATTCTCTGCAAGAGTAATTCCTTTTAAAGGTGCTTGGATGGAGTTTGCTACTGACATTAATAATGTAATGTATGCTTATATTGACCGTAAAAAGAAATTCCCTGTAACTACTTTGTTGCGTGCAATTGGTTATGACTCCGACCGAGATATCTTGAAGTTATTCGGATTGTCTGACGAAATTGAAGTAAATAAAAAATCATTAGAAAAACATATAGGCAGACGTTTGGCCGCAAGAGTACTGAAATCTTGGATGGAAGACTTCGTAGATGAAGATACTGGCGAAGTTGTCTCTATCGAAAGAAATGAAGTAATTCTCGAACGTGACACATATTTAGACGAAGATAATATCCAATTGATTTTGGAAACGGGTATTAAGACTATTATTTTGCAAAAAGAAAATACAGAAGAAGATTATTCAATCATCTTTAATACTTTGCAAAAAGATACCTCAAATTCCGAAATTGAAGCTTTAAAACATATTTATCGCCAACTTCGTGGCTCCGACCCACCCGATGACGATACCGCTCGCGGGATTATTGAGAAATTATTTTTCTCTGACAAACGTTATGACTTAGGACTTGTTGGTCGTTATAAAATTAATAAAAAATTAGGCTTAGACCTTGAACCTGATAATATCGTATTGACTAAAGAAGATATTGTTTCTATTGTAAAATATCTGATTCGTTTAGTAAATCAAAAAGCGGAAATTGATGATATTGACCATTTGAGCAATAGAAGAGTTCGTACCGTAGGAGAACAATTATTTGCACAGTTTGGCGTAGGTTTGGCGCGTATGGCGCGTACTATTCGTGAGCGTATGAACGTACGCGATAATGAAGTGTTTACGCCTATCGACTTGATTAATGCAAGAACATTGTCATCTGTAATTAATTCATTCTTTGGAACATCACAATTATCACAATTCTTAGATCAAACCAACCCACTTTCAGAGGTAACACATAAACGACGTATTTCAGCACTAGGACCAGGTGGTCTTTCACGTGAAAGAGCCGGATTTGAGGTGCGTGACGTTCACTACTCACACTATGGTCGTTTATGTACTATTGAAACTCCGGAAGGCCCTAATATTGGTCTTATTTCTACACTTTGCGTACATGCCAAAGTGAATGAAATGGGATTCATCGAAACTCCGTACAGAAAAGTAAACAAAGGTAAAGTTGACAATAAAGTAGAATACTTGACCGCTGAAGAAGAAGACGAAAGAGTTATTGCTCAATCTAATATTTCTTTAGATGATAAAGGTGCATTTATTGACAAAAAAGTAAAATGCCGTTTTCAGGGCGATTTCCCTATCGTAGATGCAGACAGCGACGAAATGGCAAATGTTCAAAATATGGACGTTGCGCCAAACCAAATCGTTGGAGTTTCTGCATCTTTAATTCCATTCTTGGAAAATGATGATGCCAACCGTGCGTTGATGGGCTCTAACATGCAACGTCAGGCAGTACCTTTGATGCGCTGTGAGTCTCCAATTGTAGGAACCGGAATCGAAGCAAGAGTGGCTTCAGATTCTAATGTACTGATAAATGCTGAACGTTCAGGTGTAGTAGAATATGTAGATGCAAATGAAATCCGTATCCGCTATGACAGAACAGAAAATGAGCGTTTAGTGAGCTTTGAAGACGATGTAAAAGTTTACAAGTTAACAAAATTTGCACGTACTAACCAAGCTACTAGCATCAACTTGCGCCCAATAGTTCGCAAAGGAGAGAAAGTAGCAAAAGGACAAATTTTATGCGAAGGCTATGCCACGCAAAACGGAGAATTAGCATTAGGTAAAAACTTGCTAGTGGCATTCATGCCTTGGAAAGGATTTAACTTTGAGGATGCTATCGTAATTAATGAGAAAGTAGTTCGCGAAGATATCTTTACTTCTATCCATATTGAAGAGTATGAAATGGATGTACGTGACACTAAATTAGGGGAAGAAGAATTAACTAATGATATTCCGAATGTAAGCGAAGATGCAACTCGAAACTTAGATGAAAATGGTATCATTCGAGTAGGTGCAAAAATTAAAGAAGGTGATATTCTTATCGGTAAAATTACACCTAAAGGGGAAACAGATCCTACACCGGAAGAAAAATTATTACGGGCGATCTTCGGCGATAAGGCAGGCGACGTGAAAGATGCTTCCTATAAAGCACCACCATCAACAGAAGGTATCGTTGTTACTACTAAATTATTCCAAAAAGCGAAGAAAGATAAAAATTCTAAAGTAAGAGAGAAAACAGAACTTGAAAAAGCAGAAAAAATTCACTTACAAAATTTAGAAGAAATCAAAAAAGTGCTAGTTGTTAAGCTAATGGAATTAGTGGGAGGCAAAACAACGATCGGTATCAAAAATATCTTTGGCGAAGAAGCTGTACCTAAAGGAACTAAATTCTCCGAAAAATTATTAGGTGGACTTAATTACCAAAATTTAGATGCTGCGGAATGGACAAAAGAAGAAGAAACCAATGAGTTAATTAAACGTTTAATCCACAACTTCAATATCAAATTTAACGAGGAGAAAGGTCGTTTCTTACGAGATAAATATGCGATAACAGTAGGAGATGAATTACCTTCCGGTGTTTTGAAATTGGCAAAAGTTTATATTGCACAAAAACGTAAACTAAGAGTAGGAGATAAGATGGCGGGACGTCATGGAAACAAAGGTATCGTAGCGAAAATTGTTCGTCAAGAAGATATGCCATTCTTAGAAGATGGAACCCCAGTCGATGTGGTATTGAATCCATTAGGCGTACCTTCTCGTATGAACATAGGTCAGATTTACGAAACTGTATTAGGTTGGGCTGGCAAAGAATTAGGTGTGAAATTTGCAACTCCAATCTTTGATGGTGCTAATGTAGATGAAATCGAACACTATATCAATGAAGCTGGCTTGCCACGTTTGGGAAGTACACACTTATATGATGGAGAAACAGGACAGCGTTTTGATCAAAAAACTACAGTGGGTGTTATCTATATGATTAAACTTTCTCACATGGTGGATGATAAAATGCATGCACGTTCTATCGGACCTTACTCACTTATTACTCAACAACCATTGGGAGGTAAAGCACAATTCGGGGGTCAGCGTTTAGGAGAGATGGAAGTATGGGCGTTAGAAGCGTATGGGGCATCTAATATCTTACAAGAATTATTAACTGTAAAATCAGATGATATTCAAGGAAGAGCTAAGGCATATGAAGCCATAGTAAAAGGTGACAATCTACCAGAGCCAGGAATACCTGAATCTTTCAACGTATTAGTACATGAGTTAAGAGGACTTGCGCTAGACTTGGATTTTGAATAATAATTTATTCAAATTCAATATAAAAACAGTCGCCATATGGCGACTGTTTTTATTAGATTAAAGTAAACTTCTCTCAAATAAACAATTCAGATTCCTATTTTATACCCATCTAATATATTGATTGTAAATTTGCTCTAATTATCCTGAGTTTGTTGTTTTTTTATATTAGCGCTATTTTATAAAATACGACCCATTCTCTTATCGACAGTTTTAACTCCTTGTTATATTGGTTATTTATACCGAATTTGTTCTACATATTATTATAGTTCTCATATTTTTACATTACCGGTACGTTTTAGTGTGCCCCAGCCTTGCATTTCTCCTTTTAATGCTTGTCCAATTGATTTTAATAAAATAAAATACATCAATTGTCTGTAAATAAATCGCTGAGGAATCATCCACCACAATTTGCGGTAATCTTCTTTCTCAAATGCAAATGCTAGAGCTGCTCCTGCAATATCTATTAATGAAAAAATGAGATAATACAACACTATATGGAATGGACTTGCCGGAATAATATCAAGTCCTGCAGCAATTAAACTAATCACCAAAAGAATGTCTGCCAAAGGAGCTAAGAAGGGTAGCAGAATTTGATAAATTAAAATATTTGGCATGGCGATTAATCCAAAATTTTTATACTCGGGATTAAATACTGTGTCTTTGTGTTTCCAAAAACATTGCATCACTCCAAAGCTCCAACGGAAACGCTGTTTGAAAAACTGTGATAATGTTTCTGGTGCTTCGGTATAGGAGATAGCAGTTATACAATTTCTGACCGTATAACCTAAACGAAGAATACGCATCGTTAAATCGCAATCTTCTGCTAAAGTATCTGTCGTAAACCCACCGGCTTCCATAATAATATCTTTCTTAAATGCACCGATAGCCCCTGGAATAACGGTGATGCAGTTGAGGTAATCAAAGGCACGTCTGTCAAAATTTTGAGAGGTGATATATTCAATACTTTGCCAACGCGTAATCATATTTACTTCGTTGCCTACTTTCACATTTCCAGCTACGGCAGCAACTTCTGTTTTTGAGGCGTCACCCGTTGTGTCGTTGTCAAATTTTTGCATCAACTGCGTTATTGCGTCTTGTTTGAATTGCGAATCTGCATCAATACAAACTACATAGTTGCCTTTTGCATGTTGTATGCCTACGTTTAATGCACTGGCCTTTCCGCCGTTTGGCTTCGTTACGATAGAAACTTTTGGATGATTGGGAAATGCAGTTTGTACAATGCTTAGCGTCTTGTCTTTGCTGCCATCATCTACAAAAACTAATTCTAATTCTGGATAATCTTGTTGCAACAAACTATTAATCGTTTGTACCGCATTTACTTCTTCATTATAAGCTGGAATAATTACACTCACTAATCCAAAATGCCGTATAGGTTTATTTTTAATCTCTTTTTTTTGTTGTTTCCATGCTAAAAATGCCATGAATAACATTCTGGATATCGATAAGAAAATACCGACTAAAAACAAAGAGAACACAAGATTGCTAACCCAATTAGTGAGTAAAGCAAAAATAGAACTAAGTCGCATTTCCCATGTTTGTTGTACTTTCGGCATTATATCGTCTCTAGTTTTTCCCATTAATCCTGAAACTGTTGTAAAGACACAACCTCTTTTTTTGAAGTAGTCGATAATGCGCGGAAGTGCTAATACGGTAGCCTCTCTAGTTTCACCACCAGCATCGTGTAATAGTATAATATTTGCCTGGTTTTGCTCTGCCTGTCGGATCGTTCTATCCACAATAGAATCTACATTGGTAGTACCCCAATCGTTGGGGTCTATGCTTTCTCCTACGGTAATATAATTACTGCTTTTGCCTATGTCCAACGGTTCTAACTCTTCATACGTTTGCGGCTGGCTATCCGCATTGTACGGCGCTCTAAACAGCAAAGTAGTTCTTCCTGTAGCTGCTTCTATCAGTAGTCGAGTTGTTTTTAATTCCCATGCAGCTCGGCTTGGCGACATTAGCGCTAAATTGTGATGCGTAAAGGTATGGTTGCCAATTTCATGCCCTTCATTATAAATGCGTTTTAAAATATCAATATTCTTTTCCCCTTCTAATCCAACTATAAAAAAATCTGCTTTTATTTTTTCCTTTTTTAAAATATCTAAAATACGAGGTGTGTATTCACTGCTGGGTCCATCATCAAAAGTTAGAACAATTTTGTGTCCTGGCCCTACGGGTGTAGTGTCTTCCGCAAATTTCTCATATACAAATCCCGACGGAAGCTGAAGGTAATTTTGTTCTGAAATAAGTTGCTCTGAGGGGTCAACAGTAAGTTGTAATTTTCCCGGTTGTGGAGAATAGATGATATTTAATAATTCCCCTTCGCCTACAGCGGTAGGTTTTTGATTAGGATTTATCGGAATTGATTGCAATAAAGAATAATTAAAAGGATGCTCCTGAAGGGAAGCATTGTCAAGTGCTCTATTATAAAATTTCCATACTCGGGGGTCTTCGTTTCCTAAGTGCCAAAGTGCGGTACCTGCTAATCCGTATTCATCAGAAAATCGCATAAAATTATAAATAGTAGCCGCATCCATAAACCACACTTCATGTTTTATAGGCTTGCCGGTTTCGTCATTGGCTAATTGCTCCTCATAAGTATAGTGGAGGTTGTAAGAGTCATCATCATAATCTATTTTTGCGCCACTAATTTTTGCTTTGTCAATGGCTTCCGAATAGTTGAGGTCTTTTACTTTTTCATCGTCCCACTCTGGAGGGTTTAATTTCCAATCATAACCAAAACCAGCAAGCCCTAAGATAATTTTCTTATTGTCGATTTTTGAAGCAGCTAAATCTACCATCCTTTCCAGCCATTTTTCTGCTGCTATAGGGCCTGATGAAGTGGTAGTATTATGTTGGTCATACACCATTAATACTATATAATCATTGTAATTGGCGAGGCGTGCGTAATCGTAATCAGTGTTATCTACCGTAATATCTTGTGTTACCGTAAGCCCTTTAGCGTGTAGCACACTATATAAATTCTTTTGAAAATTAACCAATGGCTCATCTGTTTTTTCTATTAATTCTTCAAAGTCGATATTGATACCTTGAAAATTATACTTGGTTAAGGTGTCTGCTAAGTCGTGAATAAATTGCTGTTGCTTTATAGGGTTGTTTAATAATTCATGAATAAGTTTTCCGTCAAAAGATTTCGTTTGTGTATTAAAATTGGTAAGCATCGGCATTATTTTAACGCTTTTGCTTTTCATAATTTCTAAAGTATGTTGATCCGCTATATTGATAATATTTGCAGTATTTGTGGGGTCAATAAATAACCATTCTGGAAAAATTACATTTATTTTATTTCCATAATTTCCCAATTCTTCTAAAGAAATTCTATTGTCCCATGGTGTGTAAAATGCAGCACGGATATACTCCGAAGTAGCCGTATTTGTTCGGCTTTTTATGGAATCTTGTTTTATTTTTTTAAATAAAAATTCTTTGATGCCTTTGTATTTTAGGAATTTGGTACTCTTGCCCGAAGAAGTAGGAATAACGAAATCACTCTTGTAATTATTTACTTGATTTTGATAATCTAAAGCAGAAGGGTTTTTTTCTTTATACAATGCAATCCCCACTATCACCATCATAAATAATAAAAAAAATAAAAACAACCGCCCAGCCCATTTAAAACTGTAATACCTTATTTTATTATTAGTTTGAAAAATCTGTCCAGAAGAATCCATGTTGTTTCGTTTCTTATTGTTAATCTACTACAAATATTGTTGTTTTAGAATTAATAAGATATGAAATCATAAAAACTACACGTTAAAAAAGCATAAACATTTGCCTGTATATTTTTTTAGCAGATATAATTCTTAATAAAAAGCTTTCTAAATTTATTCGAAACAGATTTTCTTTTTTTGTAGTTTTACTACCGTATGAGAACAACGATACAAAAATTAGCGGAGCAATACCAGCAAGATTTAGTAGAGATTCGTAGGCATTTGCACGCACATCCCGAGCTAAGTTTTCATGAGGAAAAAACAGCAGCATTTATTTCAGCAAAATTGCAATCGTTTGGCATAGAACACCAGACAAATATAGGCGGACATGGAATTGTAGGCTATATAAAAGGAAAATATCCCGAGAAAAATACAATAGCACTCCGTGCAGATATTGATGCATTGCCTATTGAAGAAAAAAATTCATGTTCCTATACTTCACAAAATATTGGTGTAATGCATGCTTGTGGACATGATGTACATACGACGTGCTTGTTGGGTGCAGCCAAAATATTACAGGAATTAAAAGAGAATTTAGTGGGGACTATAAAATTAATTTTCCAACCTGCAGAGGAAAAATTACCCGGAGGTGCATCAATCCTAATAAAAGAAGGCGTGCTGGAGAATCCGAAAGTAGAAAGTATATATGGTCAACATGTACTTCCACAATTAGAAACAGGGAAAGTTGCATTTAAGAGCGGAATTGCCATGGCAAGTTGTGATGAAATTTTTATTACCGTAAAAGGAAAAGGAGGACATGGTGCAATGCCAAACTTAGCGATTGACCCTGTGTTAGTAGCCTCACATATAGTAATTGCATTGCAGCAAATAGTAAGTAGAAATGCCAATCCGATGATGCCGAGTGTTTTGTCTATAGGGAAATTTATTGCTAATGGTGCTACTAATATAATTCCCGAAGTGGTGCAAATGGAAGGAACTTTTAGGACATTTGATGAAACATGGCGCAAGCAAGCCCACGAAAAAATAAAAACAATTTGTACCTCTATTTCGGAAAGTTTTGGCGCTACTTGCGATGTGTTGATTGATGTGGGATACCCATTTTTGAAAAATGATGAAACCCTGACTCAACGTGCATTTGAGTTAGCAAAAGAATACCTAGGAAGTGAAAATGTAGAAGAAATGCCAGCACGAATGACAGCGGAAGATTTTAGTTATTACTCCCAAGTTGTGCCGGCGTGTTTTTATAGATTAGGAACTGGAAATTCCGCTAAAGGAATTACTGCACCAGTGCATACGCCAACATTTGACGTAGATGAAAACTGCCTTAAAATAGGCGCAGGATTAATGGCATGGATAGCGGTAAATGGAATAGAATTGCCTGTGTAATTTCAACTACTTTACTCATATCGCAATGCTTCGATGGGGTCGAGCTTAGAGGCCTTAAATGCTGGATAAATACCAGATATTAAGCCGACAATTAGGCAAAACCCTACACCCATAAGTATCCACATCCAAGGAATTACAAATGCACCACCTATAGATAAGGAAACAGCATTGCCCGCAATAATTCCTAAAAAGATGCCTAAGATTCCACCCAACTGGCAGATGACAATTGCTTCTAATAAAAACTGTAATCGGATGTTTTTTCCGCTAGCACCAATGGCTTTTAAAGTTCCAATTTCGCGAGTGCGCTCCGTTACACTCACCAGCATAATATTCATTAAACCGATAGCTGCTCCAATAAGTGTGATGATACCAATGATAAAACCGGCAACGGTGGCATAGCTCATTTTTTCTACAAACATTCCTGAAATACTATCACTTTTTAGGATGTCAAAATTGTCTGCTTCGCCTGGATGCAATTTTCTGACATTACGCATAACCAATGTTGCATCTGCTTGTACAGGTGCCATATTCTCAGGGTCATCGCCCAATACACTTATTACATACGACGGATTATTTTGTGGGTATAATTGCCGTGCTTTCGTAAGTGATGTAAGCACAAAATTATCTGTAGTAATAAAGCTAGAGCCTTTTTCATCCAGTACCCCTATGACTTTAAATTTTACATCATCGATACGCACAATTTTATTGTCGAGGGTATAATTACTACCCAGTAATTTTTTGGCAACAGTATATCCTAAGAGAGCTACATTGGTGCCATATTTTAATTCTGATTCTGTAAAATTTCGCCCTTCTAATACTTTGTAGTTTTCATTTTTTAAATAATTTTCATCACCACCAAAGACAATGATATTAGGGTTTGTTTTTTTATTTTCATACTTAACGGTAGAGCCTTGATTTCCTATATATTGAATAGACGTAGAAAAATGCGCATTAAATTTTTGTTTAAATTGTGTAGCTTCTAAATATGTAATACTTCTAAATACCTTTTGTGGTGCATCTTTGTCAGAATCTAAATTAAAACCCAAGCTTTTATTTCTTATTTTAAACGAGCCAGCGCCCATACTGCTAAAGCTTTTAGCAAGATAGCTTTTTAATCCATCTACTGAAGTTAAAATGCCAACCAATGCCATAATACCAAAACCGATAATGCAACAAGTGATAATGGTGCGTACAATATTGGTACGCACAGATAGGTAAGCTAAGGAAAGGATTTCTAAAAAATTCATTTCTTAAATATAGAGCTTGTTTATGTAATTGGTCGTTTTATTGTAAGAAAAATTACAACATAGGCTCATCAAAAAACAGTAATGTCTATACCAGAGATATTAAGTATTTCCATTAATTAAAAGAGCCACTCCAAAAATGAAGTGGCTCTTAAGTTTTATAATTCTAAATTAGCAAGGCAGTGCATTGCAAATTCCGCTTAATAAACCAGCGCCAAGGTTTAATACCAATTGGCATAAAAGTCCACCAATAACTGGTATAGTTGTTACATTAATAGCTACACAGATTGCATCTCCGGCAAATAACTTAGTAAGCGTTACTGCTAAATTGCAAATGTCACGCAACGGACAAGCCGCTACTTTTCCGTTTACTACAGCATCAATTCCTAAAGATGATTTTAATGCAGGATTTAATTGGATAGCCTTTGCAAAAGTCGCCTGCAATTCTGTTTGTTTCATTTTAGCTAATTCAGGGTATTTTTCATTTACCTTTGCTAAGGCAATACCGAATGACTGCAATTCTTTTATAAATCCATCATAAGACATACCTAAGATAGCTTCCGCTTTTGAATAGTCAGCAGTGGTAGCCGTT